>JAAZVU010000170.1 GCA_018623275.1 Flavobacteriales bacterium | reverse complement strand
GCTGCCTGCTCAAGACCGAGACGGAGTTCGTTTAAGCCTAAGGCACTAATGTCCTGGCCAAGAAGCTCAGCATTAAGCGCTTCGAATGGATCGTCAACAGTTCTTTCAACAAGTTCGCCGCTCAGGTTGATTTTCAGCAAGCTGTTCTCTTTTATCTTTGGGGTCCCTTCATCTGAAGAGGCTGCAATTCCAACAAGCAAGAGGAATCCAATTACAGTTAAAGAGACTAATGCTGCAATAACAGCAAGGAAGGTGGTAAAAAATGATTTCATGTATAGAGGTATAGTCTTACTAGGTACGAATTTAGGAGATAAATATGGGAATTTAGTTCGTGCCCGATTAGAACTCGAGATGGATTGTGAAGTCCTTAACGAAAGTGCCATTTATGAAACCCCAGCTTGGGGATATAAGAGTAATGAGACCTATTTTAACCAAGCTCTTGAGTGTCGATTTGAGAAAACTCCGCTAGATTTTTTACGTTTTTGTCTCGATGTTGAAAAAAAAATGGGTCGCCGAAGAGTGTCGGAAGGATATGCCGACCGCACCATTGACATTGATATTATTGCAATGGAGAATTTTCATTGTGATGAAGAGGATCTAACGGTGCCGCATCCCAGGCTACACTTGAGAATGTTCGCTTTATTGCCCCTCCAAGACTTATGGCCAGAGTGGGAGCATCCACTACTTAATGTGAATGTGAAATCGATGCTTGAAGCGTGTCCTGACCCTGTGACTCCAGAGAAAAGTATCACAAATAAGTATTAAGTACCTGTATTTGTGCAAAACGGTTTGGTTGATTCATTTGAGATAGTACTTTAGTACCACTGAAAACGACTAAAATTTCAAACCGTGAAAAAACTTCTATTCTTTGCCATTGGAGCAGCAGTGATGAGTTCTTGTACAGAGATCAAAATGTTGCAGATGGATGTTGCTGATCTTCAAGAAAAAGTGAACGCAATGGGGGGCGATACCGATGGTGATGGTGTTGCAGATTTATATGATGTAGATAATAACACTCCTGAAGGTGTGGCTGTAGCTGGTAATGGTGCTGCGCTAGATTCAGATGGTGATGGTATTGCTAACTACATGGATGAGGACGTGTTTACTCCTAAGGGTGTTCGCGTAGATTCTAAAGGTATGCCTGTAGATTCTGATATGGACGGTGTGCCAGATGGAATTGATATGGAAGACAATACCGCAATGGGTGCCATGGTGAACTTTAAAGGTCAAACTGTTGGCGTTGCTAACGGTATGGGTGGTTCTTCTGCGTTATTGCCAAGCATCTACTTTAAGTTCAACAGTTCTGCGTTATCAACCTCTTCTTACGAGAGCTTGACGACAATAGCACGCTACTTAAATGACAATCAAGGTGTAAGCTTGGTAATCAAAGGATATAGTGATCCGGTAGGTTCTGACGAATACAACCAAGCACTTGCAATGCGCAGAGCTAAGGCTGTAAAGAAAGCTTTGAATGAAGTGTTTAAAATTAAAGGCGACCGTCTTCACACTGAGGCAGTTGGTGAAAAAGATAATCTAAGTGACGACTATAAAATCAATAGACGTGTAGATTTCGCGTTCAAATAAAGAACGCTGTGTTGTTGAGAAAGCCCGACTCAAAATGAGTCGGGCTTTTTTTATGTCGTAAGTCCTTTGTGAATTTCGAAAATGGCCATGCCTGCGCTTACGCTTACATTGAGACTGTGCTTTGTGCCAAATTGTTTGATTTCAATGACATCATCGCAAGCATCTACTACTTCTTGCTGCACGCCCATTACCTCGTGACCTACAATTAATGCAGTTGGGCCTTGCACTTCGTATTGGCGTAGGTCGATGCTGTTCTCCGCTTGTTCAAGGGCAGCGATTCTATACCCTTGCGCTTTCAGTTCTTGGATACACGCTAAAGTACTTTCCACTTTTGACCAGCTCACGGTACCTGTCGCGCCAAGGGCGGTTTTTTCTATCTCGTGGTGACCGGGTTCGGGCGTGAGACCACAGAGGTACAGATGGCTGGCAAGAAAACAATCCGCTGTCCTAAACATCGAGCCTACGTTATGCATGCTGCGGATGTTGTCTAAAACAAGAACCATTGGGGTTTTGCCAGCTTTCGCAAATTCCTCTGGAGTTAACCTTCCCAATTCGTTATTTCTAAGTTTTCTCATCCGATAGACTCTAATTACATTAGCGTTCCACAAAGAAATAGATAAATGGCCAAAAAATCAGGGAAGAAGCAGACGCCTATGATGCGTCAATTTGACGAGATCAAAGCAAAGCATCCCGAAGCCATGCTGCTATTTCGCGTTGGCGACTTCTATGAAACTTTTGGGAGCGATGCTGAAAAGGCTTCGAAGACTTTAGATATCATCTTGACCAAGAGGTCCAACGGTTCGGCTTCAGAAGTAGCGCTAGCGGGTTTTCCGCATCATGCCTTACAAACCTATCTGCCAAAGCTTGTCAAGGCAGGGCACCGCGTAGCTATCGTGGAGCAGCTAGAAGATCCAAAAACAGTAAAAGGATTGGTCAAGCGTGGTGTAACGGACATGATTACTCCGGGGATCAATCTAAACTCTGAATTGCTTAGCGGTAAGGAGCACAATTACCTGGCGGCACTGTATCCCGCAAAAAAAGGTGCTTGGGGTCTAGCTATCATCGAGGTCTCCACCGGTTCTTTTTATTATGCGGAGCACGGCAAATCGGAGATTTTAAGTGCGCTAAATTCTTACAGCCCTAAGGAAATCATCCATCCAAGAGATATGGATCGCGAGTTGCGAAAGCAGCTGGAGGAGGAGTTTTACCTTTTTGGTATAGATCCCTGGGCTTGGGAAGAGGCGTACACCTTTGAGCAATTGACTGCTCATTTTCAGACGAACAGCCTGAGTGGTTTTGGTCTTGATAAAGGAAGTGCTGGAGCCATAGCTGCGGGTGCTGTATTGCACCATTTAAAGCGCAGCGAGTATAGCTC
>JAAZVU010000043.1 GCA_018623275.1 Flavobacteriales bacterium | reverse complement strand
TCTCACCAAAATCGGCATGATCAAATGTCAAACGAATGACTGAAGACGGTGGACATACTCCGGTGTAATCGGCTTCCACAAAATCGTCCGACCACATCGTCGTACAACTTGCCTCTGCCGATGTAGGATAACCAAGACCCAATGCCACGTAGGGTGTTTCAAAAATATGACAGCCCATATCGCCCATTGCTCCGGTTCCAAAGTCCCAGAACCCACGCCATTTAAACGGCAAGTAGCGGTGGTTAAAATCTCTATCAGCAGCAGGGCCCAGCCATAAGTCCCAAGACAAATAATCCGGAACCGGATCCGCCGAAGTTGGCGGCTGTAACCCTTGCGGCCAAACCGGTCTGTTGGTCCAGCAATCTACCTTATTCACTTTCCCAATAATGCCTGCTTCAATAATCTCCTGGGCAGTTCGAATACCGTCCGAAGAAGCACCAACATCGCCCATCTGAGTTACCAAACCTCTGCTTTCTGCGACCATAGTCATGGTACGTGCCTCAAGAATATTGTGGGTCAATGGCTTCTCAACAAAGGCATGTTTTCCAGCACGCATGAAAGGCAAAGAGGTTACCGCATGAGTGTGATCTGGTGTAGCACAGAAAAACGCATCGATCTCGCCAAGGTGCTTGTCATAAATGTCCCTGAAATCCCGGTATTTGCTCGCATCGGGCAAAAGCTCGTGAGCTCTAGCGGCTTGCTTGTCACTCACATCGGCCAGCGCTACAAATTTTACCCTTCCTGTTTTATGTAATGCATTTAGTACTCCGTGCCCTCTACCACCTACACCTATACCGGCCATATATAAGGTATCTGATGGCGCAGTTTTTGTTTTACCCAGTACGTGCGAGGGCACTATAGTGATGCCTGCTGTTGCTGCAGCGGCACCCTTTAGAAATGACCTTCTATTCATGGTTTTTGGTTTTGTAGCTGAAGAAGTTACAACATTAATAGCGTAATTTTAAAGACATGAGAAAACTACTATTACTTGGTGCATTATTGTTCAGTTTTGGACTTAGCGCACAACGCCTTGAGGTAGGCGCAACCACCTCGGCCGCCATTGGAGTTGGATACGGAACCTTCTATGACATTCGCCCTATGATTGCATGGGGAAAAGGCTTTGAAAGCGTGCGTAGATTTCGACTGGACCGCACTTCAATGAACTTCTCAAACTATAACGACCAAAGCTATTTCAGTCTAAATACAGGGATGTTCTTTGGACAGCAATGGAGAAAACGATTAGCAGATAAATTCTACTTTGTTCACGGACCTGAAGTTGGAGCCAATTATTACGCGGGAACGAATTACCAGAGCTACACCTTAGGCGCACATTACCGTTTTGGCGGTGCTTACCGTTTCAACGAAAATCTCACTGTAGCTGTTGAAGCGCCCATCTCTTTCGAGCACAGCTGGGCAAGCAATTCATCAACAGGATCGAATTCCTCCTCCTACTTCAGCATGTTTGGAAGCAGCAATATTGTAAGCTTCACTTATGCGCTGAAATAAGAGCGAAAAATCCTTAAACAAACAAGGGCGGTGCCGATGGCACCGCCCTTGTTATTTCTATATCAAAAAAGCGATCGCCTATTCAACGGTTACACTTTTTGCGAGGTTACGTGGACGATCTACATCACAGCCTCTCATCACAGCGATGTAATAGCTGAGCAGCTGTAGCGGTACTACCGTTAGAAGTGGTGTAAGAGCTTCCAAGGTTTCTGGAATCTCAATAATGTGATCTGCGCTCTTTACAATTTCTGCATCACCTTCGGTAACTACTGCGATCACCTTACCGTGACGGGCTTTCACCTCCTGAATGTTACTTACCAGCTTTTCGTAATGGCCATTGTTTGGTGCTACTACGATCACAGGCATGTTTTCATCAATCAGAGCAATAGGACCGTGCTTCATTTCAGCAGCCGGATAACCTTCAGCGTGGATGTATGAGATCTCTTTTAGTTTCAACGCACCTTCTAATGCAATAGGGAAGTTGACACCACGACCTAGGTACAAACAGTTGCTTGCATCTTTATACAAACCTGAGATCTCTTCAATCAACTCTTTAGACTCAAGTACCTTCTCTACTTTCTTCGGAATTACACTCAATTCGTTGAGAAGAGCGCGGTATTGAGACGTTGAGAATTCTCCACGAATTTTACCTAGCTCAAGTGCCATCATAGTAAGGACAGTTACTTGAGAAGTGAATGCTTTTGTTGAAGCAACGCCAATCTCTGGACCGGCGTGAGTATATGCACCGGCATGAGTTTCACGAGCAATAGTCGATCCAGGAACGTTACATATACCGAAGACCATAGCTCCCGCTTCTTTGGCCATCTTAATGGCTGCCAATGTATCTGCCGTTTCACCACTTTGAGAGATGGCGATTACAACGTCGTTTTTGCGAATGATTGGATTACGGTATCTGAATTCTGAACCGTACTCTACCTCAACCGGAATACGTGCATATTCTTCAAATAAATATTCGGCAACTAAAGCACTGTGCCAAGAGGTACCACATGCAGTGATGATAATACGATCTGCATTGCGGAATCTGTCAGCATATTCTTCAAGACCACTCATCTTAATCATCCCCTGCTCTGGCAAAAGACGACCACGGAAGGTGTCATAAATGGCACGAGGCTGCTCGTAGATTTCCTTCATCATGAAGTAATCATAACCGCCTTTTTCAATGCTTTCAAGGTCCATTTGGAGCTTGTGAACTTGGCCTTCTACAGCTTCGTCACTTTCGATTAAGCGAATGTCAAGGCGACCTTCTGCCGTTAAGCTCGCCATCTCACCATCTTCAAGGTAAATAGCGTCTTTAGTATATTCCAAGAATGGAGTAGCGTCTGAACCGATGAACTTTTCGTTCACCCCCAAACCGATTACGAGAGGTGAACCTAGTTTGGCTACCACTACCTCTTCAGGGTTGTTCTTGTCATAGATACAAATAGCGTATGCACCAATAACTTGCGTCAGTGCAATACGCACTGCGCGTTTGAGCGCACAACCCTCTTGATCTTGGATGTATTGAATGAAATTAACAAGAACCTCAGTATCGGTTTCACTGTGAAACTCAAAACCGTTCTCGATCAACAATTCCTTTAGAGCTTGGTAGTTCTCGATAATACCGTTGTGTACCAATACGAGATTACCAGAGTTGCTAAGGTGCGGGTGGGCGTTTTCATCAGACGGTTGACCGTGCGTCGCCCAACGAGTGTGAGCAATACCGGTAGAGCCAGAAGTATCACCAGCAAGTGCTAGTTCCTCCATGGCTTTCACCATACCTTGTTTTTTATACAGAGTGATTTCTCCGTTTTGTGCTAATGCGACCCCGGAACTGTCGTATCCACGATATTCAAGACGCTTGAGGCCGTTGACAAGAATTGGAAATGCTTTACGATCTCCAACGTATCCTACAATACCACACATAATGATTTGGTTTAGTTGGTTGGTTTAGCGAAAATAACGCTTCTTATTTACTGCGCGTATAGTACACGTTAAATTCCGCAGGAATGACAGGATGCATACCACCACCAAGAACTACTCTATGGAGATTACCGCTGCTTGACGAAGGTGCAATAAGAATTGGCAAAATTTCCTCTCGGTCATTCACAAAATCATGAACCATTCGGGTCACGTTGAACGTGTAGTTGAATTCACGAACATCTGTTCGGGCAACTGTACCCCCGGTTGGATTTACACTAGAAGTATAATCCTTAATGAGCTGCTGTGCGGTATCTAGATCCTGAATAAGAATCAAAGATCCCGGGAATCTGTATTGGCCAGCTGTTCCTTGCAGTACATCGAAAGAAAGCTCTGCTCTGTTGATAGAGTAACCCTTGCCAATAAGCGTATCTAAATCTGGAAAGTGAAGCTCTGTTCTTACACCAGATCCTCCTTGTACATAGGTCAAAACCTCTCCGTTCAAGGTATCGACCATATCCAAATCGAACTGGGCATTAGAGTAGTCGTTTGAGAACAAGTTATAGCTCAACGTTGGATCACCAAAGTTCTGTCCAAATGTCAAGTTGAACACTTTTGCAATAGTGTCGTCTACTCCAGTGTGGTAATAAAGCTGAATTAAAGATCCAGAAGCATCAAGATTGAAGTAACCTGCTACGCTTGAACCTGCACCTTCATCTGTAAAGTAAAGCCCAGGCACTTCTTTTACGAAATCTTCATTGTCTGCAAAGTGACTCTCACCATTGATGGCAGCGTCAAAAATATTCGTCTGGAAATAGGCAGGATCAGCATCAAAAGAGAGGAACCCTACCAAGGTATCTACTCCATTAAACACGGTGTCACGAGGTCCAATAACGACCATGGTATCGGCAATGGCTGGGCCATAGTTCACGGTACCGTTGGAATAGTAGGACAGAGAATCAACTTGCTCATCGAGCAAAGGATAGACTTTCAAATCAATATCATCGCCCTCAACTCCGTAATAGCTTGAGTAAGCGATCCGCACCTTTACAGAATCACAGATGGTACCTTCTCCAAAATCTGGTGATGATTTCGAGAGGAGAATTCTTGTGAAAAAAGAAGCGTTGGTGCGACCAAAAATTGGATCGTCATAATTACCAAGAATAACCTGAGAAGGATTCTTAGTACTCACGCTGTCCCAACTTCTTGTGAAAGAAACTACAGGAAAAGTAAGCTTCTCGCCCAATTCAGGACGCTCATCCACAAACTTACCGGAACCAATAGTGCCATTGCCTTTTTCACACGAAGCGAATACAGCAGCAAAAATTAGGCTTAGGGCGAAACGAAATTTATTCGGCATCTGTTTCTACAAGGAGGGATTCGTACACCTTAATTGCCTCTTCAGGCTGCTCCATGAATGACGTGCCATCGATTACCTCAACACCAATAGACTTCGCGTATTCCGCAACCTCTTCTGTGTTTTGCTCACCTAAAATGAGTACGTCTGAATATTTCGCTGCAAGCTTTTGAAGATCTACGCTCGTAGGTGCTTCAAGGCCCTCAGTCAAACTAGGATCGATCTCGTCAAACTCCATACCTGCTTTCAAGTTTGGACCTAGAGTTCCGTCAAAGCCATTATCGTAAGCTGAGAAGACCACTTTCGCATCTTTGAAAATTGGGTTCTCGCTCTGGAAGAGTTTCAAATACATTGGAACCAAAGCAGACATCCAACCGTGAACATGAATTACATCTGGTTTCCAACCTAGCTTCTCTACAGTATCTATGGCACCTTTTGAGAAGAATAGCGTACGCTCGTCATTGTCCTCGAAGTACTTACCATCAGCATCTGTATAGGTAAATTTACGCTTGAAGTATTCCTCGTTATCGATGAAATAAACCTGCATACGTGCACCTGGAACAGAGGCAACCTTGATGATCAAAGGCATGTCCATATCGTTAATCACGACATTCATACCGCTCAAGCGAATAACCTCGTGCAACTGGTGACGACGCTCATTAATAACCCCAAAACGAGGCATGAACACGCGCACCTGATGTCCGCTGTTATTGGTTTTCTTAGCTAGCGCTAAAGTTGTACTTGAAATCTTGTTCTCAGGTAGGTATGGGTGAATCTCTTGTGAGATAAACAATACTCTCTTACTATCCATACGGATTAGATGTTTTAAAACTAGAATGCAAAGATACCTTTTTTTACCTCAGTTTCCTAAGAATAGCCTAGTTTTGAGCCCATTTACAGCTCAAAATGACCGTTTTAAGAAGTCTTTTAGAATTAAACACTTGGAGAAGTAGCCTTGGTGAGAAAACACTCGGTTTTGTGCCTACCATGGGCGCGCTTCATCAAGGTCATTTAAGCCTAGTCGAACAAAGCCTTTCACATTGCCAAATCACCTTGGTGAGCATTTATGTAAATCCTACCCAGTTCAACAATCCTGATGATCTCGCAAAATATCCTTCCACGTTAGACCAAGATTTAGCGCTATTGCAGGAAGCCGGTGATGTGGTCGTTTACTTGCCCAAACAAGAGGATTTGTATCCGAACGGTCTTGCCTCCAGGAGCTTTGATTTTGGTTCTCTTGGCCAATTCATGGAAGGCGCCGGTCGTCCAGGACATTTTGAAGGAATGGCAACAGTGGTTACTCGATTCTTTGAGATCATAAAACCGCACTTGGCATTTTTTGGGGAGAAGGACTACCAGCAGCTCGCCATAATTAAGAAGGTAGTAAGTGATGAGAATTGGCCTGTTGAAATTATTCCAGGTGCCACACTTCGCGAGGAAGACGGCCTAGCAATGAGCAGTAGGAACCTTCGTTTGGATGCATCGCAGCGAGAAAGTGCCAAGGAAATTCATGCCATTATCACGAATTGGATCCAATCCAAAGCATTTACATCGACTACTCCTGCCGATGGTAAGCAAGATTTGATAGACGCCGTAAATAGGGTGCCTCACCTCGAAGTCGAATACATAGAATTTAGCGAGGCTGATACTCTAATCCCGGTGAATTCTTTCGATCTCAATGTTCCAACGAGAGTCTTCGCCGCTGTTATGTGCGGAAATGTTCGTCTAATAGATAACCTTCCTCTTTTTTAATCTACTTTTGCGCCATGCAAATAGAGGTAGTAAAGAGTAAAATTCACCGAATTAAGGTCACAGGAGCTGATCTTGATTATGTAGGTTCTATCACCTTAGATGACGATTTAATGGCCGCCGCGGGAATCATTCCTGGAGAGCGCGTATATATCGTTAATGTCAATAATGGTGAACGATTTGACACGTACACTATTTCCGGAGGAAACAGTACAGGCAACGTAGTACTCAATGGACCGGCAGCGCGTCGTGTCCAGAAAGGCGATATCATCATCATTATTGCCTATGCTCAAATGACCCCTGAAGAGGCAAAGTCATTTAAACCTCAAATCGTTTTCCCAAACGAATCAACTAACCTTTTGAAGTAGTGTCTTTGAATGTGAAAAAGACCTTTCAATACGTGCTCTTTTTGAGTATCGGAATTGCATTGCTCTACCTCACATTTCGAAATACCAATCCTGCCGATCTCTGGACGAACATTCGCTCTGTAGACGGTTTCGGTTTATTACTTGCTTTAGGTATTGGCTTCATCGCCATTATCATTCGCGGTATTCGTTGGGTCCAATTACTCGCTTCGCTCGGGTACAAGGTCTCTCCAGTAAATGCCATCTCAGCAGTAGCCTTTTCTTACCTAGTAAACCTAATTACCCCTCGTGTTGGCGAGGTAGCCCGCTGTACGGCATTGAATCGCAGCGACGAAGTGCCTTTCGATAAACTATTCGGTACCGTTGTGCTCGAACGGGTTGTAGATACGTTAATGTTCGGGCTTGTCGTATTGGTTACACTATTTACCCAAGCCCAGCAGCTCGGCATCTTCTTAGAACAAAGTGGCGCTGACATCCCAGAGCTTTCCCTCGGCCTCATTGGAGGACTCTTCGCAGTTATGCTCTTGATCTTTGCACTTCTATGGGGCACGCGTAAATTTTGGTCACAGTGGTCATTCATTCAGAAAATCTCTGGCTTCCTTTGGGGGATAGTCGAAGGCCTCAAAAGCGTTCAAAAGGTTGAAAACAAACCTTTGTTTTGGCTCTATTCATTAGGCATTTGGACGTGTTACGTGGGAACCATTGTCGTAGGTTTCCAGATTGTTGATGGCCTTGCCGATTTAGGCGTAGGTGCAGCATTTTACATTAGTGTAGCTGCAGCTCTCGGTTTTGTAGTTCCTGTACCTGGCGGTATAGGCGCTTATCACTACTTAGTTTCAAAGGCGCTCACCGTCTTGGGATATACTCCAGACCTTGGTATTGCCTTTGCAACCATCATCCACAGTGGTCAGAGCTTGATGTTCATAACTACTGGTGCAATTGGCATGGGTATTCTGTATTTTGCGAGGAAGAAGTAATTCACCCGCATGGCAAAAAGTAGAAGCATTTTTATCTGTACAAACTGTGGTACCGAACATTCTAAATGGATGGGACAGTGCCAGGGTTGTAAGGAATGGAACACGCTCGTGGAAGAGATTCAGTCCAAGAGCAAACCTGATCCACGAGCGTGGAGCGGTGATAACGCTTCGAGCAAGCCATTAAAGATTGATGAAGTAGAGCACACGACAGTGCAGCGCTTCCCCATTCGCGACGAAGAGTTTTCAAGGGTTTTGGGTGGCGGTATTGTGCCAGGCTCTGTAGTTCTATTGGGCGGTGAGCCGGGCATTGGAAAGAGTACGTTGCTTTTACAAATGGCACTGAAATTTAGCGGTACAGTGGCCTATATCAGCGGTGAGGAAAGTCCATCGCAGATTAAGCTGAGAGCAGAAAGGATAGGTCGTACTGAAAGTGAATTGTTTTTGTTGAGCGAGACGAAGACAGAGGCCATTTTCAATCATTTGAAAAAGATGCGACCTCATCTTGTGGTGGTAGATTCTATTCAGACGCTGCATGTACCGCACGTTGAAAGTACACCGGGTTCTGTGGCTCAGATTAGGGAGAGCGCCGCAAGCTTCATTCGCTATGCCAAGGAGACGGGGACACCAGTGCTCTTGATTGGTCATATTAACAAGGAAGGCAGCATCGCGGGTCCTAAGATTTTGGAACACATGGTGGATGTAGTTCTTCAGTTTGAAGGCGATCCTAACCTTTTGTACCGCATTTTAAGAGCGCATAAGAATAGATTTGGCTCTACCCATGAGATTGGATTGTATACCATGGAGCAGGCCGGTCTGCAGGGGGTGGCAAATCCAAGTGATTTGTTGTTGACTAAGCAACACGAAGGTCTGAGCGGAAATGCTGTGGCTGTGCTTTTAGAAGGCGTTCGCCCGATGTTGTTGGAGCTGCAAGCTTTGTGTTCTACAGCTGTTTATGGGACTCCGCAGCGTTCTACGACGGGTTTTGATACGCGCCGATTAAACATGCTATTAGCTGTTTTGGAGAAGCGTTGCGGTTTCCGATTGGGCCAGAAAGATGTCTTTTTAAACATCACGGGTGGTTTACGCGTAGACGATCCTGCCTTGGATTTAGCGGTTATTGCGGCTATACTTAGCTCGAATGCCGATGAGCCTATTTCAGGCAAGGTCTGCTTTGCAGCGGAGGTTGGATTGACGGGTGAAGTGCGGCCTGTGACGAAGGTGGAGCAACGCATTAGAGAAGCGGAAAAGCTAGGCTTTGAACGCATCTATGTGAGCGGTCACCACCAAATAGAAAAATCCCACTACGACATTGCCATAGTGGGATTAAAAAGAATTGAAGAATTGGTCCGTGCCCAATTCTAATAATCTACTTATTCTCCTCCATCTAGAAGGTTAGCGAGCTCCGTCAAATCCGGGGTAAGGATAATCTCCGTACGACGGTTGATGGCTTTGTTGCTCGCAGAACTGTTCTCCACAAGCGGTACATATTCGCCACGACCAGCAGCAGTAATACGCTTTGGATCTAAGCCTGAGTTTTTGGTCAAAATCTTAACCACATTAGTGGCACGCATCACACTAAGGTCCCAGTTGTCCTTGACCTGACTTTGACCGCGGTACGGGTCATTGTCGGTATGGCCTTCTACCAAGACACTGATCTCCTCATTTTCAGCCAATACTCTCGCAAGATTTTCTAAGGCTACTTGACCGTTTGTCGCAACGTTCCATGATCCTGGTGCAAAGAGCAAGCTGTTTTCAAGGCTTACATAGACTTTGCCATCGCGCATGTTAACGGTAAGACCTTTGCCTGTGAAACCAAGCAATGCATCTGCCACCTTCTGACGAACATAGTTTACAGTGCTGTCTTGACGACGAATTACGCCTTCGAGCTCGGCAACACGACGCTGGCCTTTTTCCAACGCACGGCGCTCAGTGTTCAAGCTATCCTCTTTCGCTTGAAGGCGGCTCTGTATCGCACTAAGCTCGTCCATCAACGCTTTGTTCTCTCTTGCGCTAGCCGCAATCAAGGTGCTGTTGTTATCCAGCAAGTAATCGTACTGCTTAGATAATCGGTCGTACTTCGTTTGCAAAGCGCGCAGTTCGTCAAACTTAGAAGTAGTATCCTCTCGAAGCTGATTCACCTCACGACGTACCTCACCCAATGTGCGCTCGAGCTCTGAATTTTCAACAGCACGCAATTCAGTCTTCTGTCTCAGCTGATCGGCTTCGTTTGACAGCAGGTCGTATTTCTCTTGTAAGGTCTTGTGCACCTTAGTACTCACACACGAGGTAGTGAGTGCTCCTAGAAGTGCAAAAATGAATAGCTTCTTCATTTTATTGGTTTATTTCAATTCTACTGCTACAGTACCCAACACGTAAGAGTCGGTCATTACTGCCGCAGTGTAAATTCCTGGTTCTAATACAACCGGTGCATCAGTAGCTCTGTTCGCTGCGATGCAAACATCCATCGCTTCGCCTTGGAAGTTCACCTTAGCCATTCCGTTGTAACCGCTGTTTTCGCCAGCTACTACTGCCATGTTCTTTTCAGGCGCATCTACTGCCTTGCCGTTAGGTGCGAACAATTTCACATACAATGTACGCTCGCCTGAATCTGCAATACGGTTCTTAGCAATAGTGATACAAACGTTCACACGATCAGTCTTCTTTGCGCGCTTGGTCTTGCGCTCTTTACCACTATTTGTAATTCGCGCAGCAGTCGCTGAAGATGCAGCAATTACTAACTGCTTTCCTTTGGCCACGGTATTGCTTAGCGTACTGTTCTGTCCTGAAAGACTTTGGTTGGCAAGAATGGCAGCGTTTAAGCTATCTGCAACCATCTGCTCACGCATTTTCAATGCAGCATAAGCTTCGTTTGTACTATCAAGCTTTTCTACCAATTCCGCGTTCTGCTTCTTCAATCCGCTTAGACGGTAACGGTAATTTGTTAGTTGTTTCTTGTTATCAACATTCAC
>JAAZVU010000169.1 GCA_018623275.1 Flavobacteriales bacterium | reverse complement strand
TTCCGGCGTAAAGTGGGAAGTAGAGCATATCTACAACCTTGCCCTGTAGCATGGGTGCGTAGCCGCCTGCTTCGGGCATGAATTCAGCCACACGGCCTAAGGAATCTGAGAATATGAGGCCGTAGTACAGGCTGTCTAAGACATTGCCGATAGCACCTGCGAGGATGAGACTGATCCCCCAGATCGCCACGTTAGTCGTGCCGGATTTGATGGTCGAACGGAGCCAATAAATGATACCTGCAATAGCTCCAATACGGAAAATGGTCAAGGCTAATTTTCCAGCGACACCGCCTAACTCCAGACCAAATGCCATTCCTGGATTTTCAGTAAAATGAATGAAGAACCAAGGCGTGATTTCATAGCTCTGGCCCAGATACATAGTACTCTTAACCCAGAGCTTTACAGCTTGGTCAACAAGAAGAACGGCTAAAACGATTAAGGTCGCTTTTCTCAACGCTGCTTAAGTTTCGCTTCCATGCTCAATGTAGCGTGCGGTACCAACTTTAAGCGATCAGCCTCGATCAGTTTACCGGTAACGCGACAAATACCGTAGGTTTTATTCTCGATACGGATAATGGCGTTTTTAAGGTCGCGAATGAACTTCTCTTGACGTGAAGCTAGCTGCGAGTTGCGCTCCTTGCTCATAGTCATGGATCCTTCTTCGAACGATTTGAACTGTGGCGACGTATCATCAGTACCGTTGTTCATGTCGTTTGCGAACTGCTCGCGAAGTAGGGCTAAATCTTCTTCCGCCTTAGCAATTTTCTTTTCTATGATGGCTCTGAACTCCGCGAGTTCAGTGTCATTGTATCTCATTTTTTCTTGATCTGACATGCTCAATTATTTTGTTGTGCTAGGTCGGAGATGCACGAATTTAATTAAATCTTTGAAATAGAAATGCAAATCTCGTGCCCTTCTACATCTGTGGTATTTTCATCCGTATTCCCCCAAACGATAGCATCGGCTAGAACCTCGTCTTTCACATAATTTTCAAACGAACCGAGGCTGTTTGTAAAGGCCTCATCGGCTTGGATGGTCACAGATATTCTATCAACCACATCTAACCCTGAAGACTTACGAAGGTTCTGCAAGCGGTTGACAAGTTCTCTGGCTAGTCCTTCGTTTTTCAATTCTTCGGTCAATTCTGCGTCCAGGGCTACTGTTAATCCATCGCCTGTCGCAACCAACATTCCTGGGATATCTTCGGTAACCACTTCACAATCTTCAATGCTAATGGTAATAGTTTGGCCTTGATCTTCAAAGCTCACCTCACCAGAAGTCTCAAAGGCATCAATGGCTGCACTTTCCATGCCTTCAATAAAGGCTTTGACGGCTTTCATATGACGTCCAACTTTTGGACCTAGGGCCTTGAAGTTTGGCTTTACCTTTTTAACAAAAACGCCCGCATCTGGAGCGATGATTTCCAACGCTTTTACATTGACCTCTGCCAATAGGATATCTTGAATGCTCTCCAAGACTTCTGCATCTTGAGTATTCAGTGCAGGAACAAGTACGCGAGCTAATGGCTGACGTACTTTTAAGTTCTCTTTCTTGCGGATACTGAGTACAAGCGAAGTCAGCTTGCGTGCTGTATTGATTTTGTGCTCAAGTGCTGCATTTACTAAGGCTGCATCCGACACTGGGAATTGGGTTAAATGCACGCTGTTTTCTCCTTCAAGGGCAACACCACTGTAGAGGTCTTGGTAGAGTTTATCTGCATAGAATGGAGCCAATGGCGCCATCAATCTGCTCAAGGTCTCGAGACACGTCCAAAGGGTTTGGTATGCACTGATCTTATCGGCAGCGTACTCGCCTTTCCAGAAGCGACGACGGCCAAGACGTACGTACCAGTTCGAGAGTTTTTCTGTGGTAAATTCCTGGATAGGGCGGAAGGCACGAGTAGGCTCGAAAGCTTCCATTCCATCGACTACCTGAGCAATCAACGTATTGAGTTCGGAAAGAATCCACTGGTCCATTTCTGGGCGGTCGGCTACCGGAATTGGTGCCTCCTCAAATTTGAAGCCATCCACATTCGCATACAGCGCGAAGAAAGCATAGGTATTGTGAAGTGTACCGAAGAATTTGCGACGAACTTCATCCAGACCATCCATGTCAAAGCGCAAGTTGTCCCAAGGCGACGCATTGGTCAACATGTACCAGCGCAGGGCATCCGCACCATATTTATCCATGGTAGTAAACGGATCCACCGCATTACCTAGACGTTTCGACATCTTCATGCCGTTCTTATCCAGTACCAATCCGTTAGAGATCACATTCTTGTAGGCGACTTTATCGAACACCATAGATGAAATAGCGTGTAGGGTAAAGAACCAACCTCTGGTCTGATCCACACCTTCTGCAATGAAGTTTGCAGGGTAGGCACCCCCGTTATCCACTTTGTCTTTGTTTTCAAATGGGTAATGCCATTGTGCGTAAGGCATAGAACCGCTATCGAACCAAACATCGATCAGATCACTTTCTCGGCGCATCGCTTTTCCAGAGGCACTAGTCAGCACAACTGTATCCATAATGTGGCGGTGCAGGTCAATCTTGTCGTAGTTCTCACGGCTCATATCGCCAGCCACGAAACCTTCCAAAGGATTGTGGTCCATGTTGCCTGCTGCAATGGATTTTTCAATCTCCTGTTGCAACTGCTCTACACTACCGATACAGATGTTTTCATCGCCTTCTTCGGTGCTCCAAATAGGCAATGGAATACCCCAGAATCTAGAGCGGCTCAAGTTCCAATCGTTGAGGTTTTCAAGCCAATTCCCGAAGCGCCCAGTTCCCGTTGATGCCGGTTTCCAATTGATTGTCTTGTTCAAGGCAATCATCTGGTCCTTGTTTGCGGTCGATTTAATGAACCAGCTGTCCAGCGGGTAGTACAAAACAGGTTTGTCGGTACGCCAACAGTGCGGGTAGCTGTGTTCGTATTTCTCAATCTTGAACGCCTTGTTCTCCAGCTTTAGCTT
>JAAZVU010000168.1 GCA_018623275.1 Flavobacteriales bacterium | reverse complement strand
GTTGCCACAAGCGTCTTACCCTCACCCGTCTGCATCTCAGCAATTTTACCTTCATGCAGCACAGTACCACCGATCAACTGCACATCGTAGTGCACCATGTTCCAGGTAATGTCTCCACCCGCTGCCTTCCAAGAATTGGCATAAATCACCTCATCGCCCTCAATGGTGATGTGATGAAATTTCTCAGCCAATTCACGGTCCAATTCCGTCGCGGTAGCTCTCACTTCACCCGCGGTAAATCTTTTGGCAGTTTCACGAACCACTGCAAAAGCTTCAGGGTGCACTTCGAGAAGTACGCGCTCAATCTCTTGCAACACATCTTTGTCGATCGCTTCAATCTGCTCGTACAAGGGCTCACGTGCATCGTAGTTTTCTGTTGCAGCAATCTGCTCGTACAGGGCCGTCTTTTCGGCTTCTAGTTCAGCAGTTGCCGTTTCGATGGCCTTTCTAAAGCTCGCTGTTTTCTCGCGAAGGCCGTCGTTTGACAGCGCAGCCACGCTGGTTGTGTGTGAGTTAATTGCGTCAACGAATGGTTGAAGCTTCTTGAGGTCGCGGTCGCTTTTAGAACCGACTAGTTTTGATATGAATTTCAGCATGAGGCTGGAAGTAACTTATAAATAGTCCACAAAAATAATAGGTGTGCGGGGTTGCACAAGGTCTTTATTAGCTAAAAAAGCGCCAAATAGCGCGCCTTAAGCGAAAATTAGACACATTGGCAGTGCAGAAGCGGAAGTTAAGCCAAAAATGGAAGTTGAAACGGAAAGTTCAGAAAGAAAAAAAGGGGAATTTGGAAGTACTCTCAAGCGCTTGAAATCGGCTCAAAACGCCCTGAAAATCCTGCCAAATAGCCCCTAGAACCTATCACAGAAGCATGAAAAGAAAGAACCACCAATCTTTACATACAGGTGCAAATATATGTTGTTTTTGAGTAAGTGTCCAAATAACACTAAGTTTATTTTCTAACCTTCAGCATTTTATGCCGTCCTTCCGGGTCGCATTCTTTATTTTTGCAGCCTTAAATAGACCTATTATGTCCGATTCATCTAAAATTTCAACCTCGACCGCACCGAAACCAGTTGGATTATATCCACATGCAAGAAAGGTAGGAGAACTCCTATTCCTCTCTGGTGTAGGCCCTCGTACTGCCGGAAGCGATGCTAACGACAGTGGGGTTCCTGGGTTGGAATTGGACCATAATGGAAACTTTAAAGCATTTGACTTTGAAGCACAAGTTCACAGCGTTTTTGCCAATGTAAAAGCCATCTTAGAAGCCAGCGGATCTTCTTGGGACAAGCTCGTGGACGTGACGGTATTCTTGGTAGACATGAAGCGTGATTTCCACACCTTCAACCGCATCTATGCCGAGTACTTCAAAGACAACCAACCTTGTAGAACTACGGTTGAGATCAACAGTCTTCCGACGCCGATTGCAATCGAACTTAAATGTGTAGCCACAGTATAAACAGGCCTCATGAGTACATTTCCTGAATATTCCCATTTAGATTTAGCTGCCATCCACAAAGCTGTATTAGAGCGCTGGAAGGCGGAAAATGTGTTTGAGCAAACACTTGAAAAGCGCAAAGACGCTGAGCCTTGGATCTTCTTCGAGGGCCCACCAAGTGCTAACGGTTTGCCGGGTATTCACCACGTAATGGGACGTTCTCTAAAGGACGTCTTTTGTCGTTATAAAACCCAGCAAGGCTACCTCGTTGACCGCAAGGCAGGTTGGGATACTCACGGTCTTCCGGTAGAGCTTGGTGTCGAAAAAGAATTGGGCATCACCAAGGAAGATATTGGGAGTAAAATCTCTATTGAAGAGTACAACGATGCATGTCGTGAGGCAGTAATGCGCTACACCGGGATTTGGAAAGATCTGACCGATCAAATGGGTTACTGGGTCGACCTTGACGACCCTTATGTTACCTACGATTCCAAATACATGGAAAGCGTTTGGTGGTTGCTCTCTGAACTCTACAATAAAGGCCTCATCTACAAGGGGTACACCATTCAACCGTATTCGCCAAAAGCAGGGACTGGATTGAGTTCGCACGAGTTGAACCAACCGGGCTGTTACCGCGACGTGAAAGACAACACCGTAGTTGCGCAGTTCAAGATGGTTCCTTCGGAGCACAGCACTGCGCTTTTAGGTACGGAAGATGCCCACTTCTTGGCATGGACCACCACGCCTTGGACACTACCTTCAAACACTGCGTTGACCGTTGGGCCTAAGATTGAATATGCACTTGTTAAGACCTTCAATCAATACACCTTCGAGCCAGTAAACATCATTGCTGCTTCAGGCCTTCTGGGCAAGTTGTTCGGTAAAAAGTTTGTCGAAGGCGATACTGCCACTTACGAGAAAGGCGCGAAAAAGATTCCGTACGAGATCCTAAAAACCGTTTCAGGTGCTGATCTAGTCGGTATCAAATACGAGCAGCTTTTAGACTATGCACAGCCGCACGAGCGTCCAGAGGATGCCTTCCGCGTGATTCCAGGTGACTTCGTAACTACTGAAGACGGCACGGGTATTGTGCACACGGCGCCAACCTTCGGTGCTGATGATGCCAAAGTAGCCGCAGATGCTGGCGTACCTCCACTCCTGGTGATGGACGAGAGCGATAATTTGGTACCGTTGGTGGATTTGAGAGGGAAGTTCAGACCAGAATTGGCAGATCCAATGTTCGGTTTGGGTGAAGAATACATCAAAGCGGAATACCTCACCGATGAGGAGAAGGAAGCTTCGTTCCAAGAGCAGAGAGAAAAATTAAAACCAATCATTCCAGAGCTAAAAGCCTATTTGAGCGTGGATGAGCGTATTGCCCTGAAGCTAAAGCTGGAGAACAAGGCGTTCAAGATTGAGAAATACGAACACAGCTACCCGCACTGTTGGCGTACCGACAAACCTGTTTTGTACTACCCGCTGGACAGCTGGTTCATTAAATCGACCGCAAACAAGGACCAGATGATTGCCTT
>JAAZVU010000167.1 GCA_018623275.1 Flavobacteriales bacterium | reverse complement strand
TCGCAGTTGAAAAAGTACACCGTTTTCTGACCCAGCTGAAGGTTTAGATCTTCTACAGAATCGGCAATAAAGCGCACGTGACGCTCGTCGTATTGAATTTGAGAAAAAAGTGAGGGTTCATACAGGGTGAAGTAGAGCGCAGGAACATTAAGTTCCATACTCTGAAACACTGGTAGATGATCAAACCAGCGCAGATCTCGTTTGAACCACACTAATTGAACCTTCTCTCTCACTAAAAGCCGTATTTGGATGCACTCGGATATGGAATGTGCTTACTGTCGGGGTCAATGCCGGTATACTGCTGTAATCCAATAGCAAGCGTAGGACTTTTCTGGAACAGTACTATTCCTTGTTCACAAACTTGAACATCTTCGCCTAGGGCAATGTTTTGAATTTTTCCAACGGTATAAATACAGTCGTTGTTCAATGTGAATTCTTCAATAAATTCGAGCTCTATGGCATATAGAAATGACGTTGGAAGTGGATGAGGCCAATTCTGGCGCTCCTTGTAATTCTCACCGACGATCTCTAATTCAAATATACCTTCGGGCGCATTCATGCTTACTTCATGCACAGTCGCCGATTTTGATAATGGCATACACACAAGAGTTATGTTCCCTTCGTTTCTATAATTAGAAAGAGTATGACGTTTACCATTATCTGGACGAAACAAAATACTCATTTGGGCAGGATTCGCACCAACATGGGTAATATTTGAAAGGGTAGCGGCATTGAACCTGCCTCGGTCATCCGCGGTGATACCAATAAAGGCAGTTCGTATGCCAGAAAGACTGTTGATCAGCGATGTGCGGTATCGTTTTTCGAAACCCTCAATGTCCGAGGCGGTAATAGTTTTCATTCTTTATAGTACGCTTTGCCCACCATCGATGTGAACGATTTGGCCCGTCATCCACGAGGCTTTGTCGCTCAACAAGAATGCTGTCATTTCAGCGATATCAGCAGCTTCTCCAACACGTTTCATTGGATTGTTCTCGCCTAGTGCTGCCTTTTTCTCTGGTGTGCTCAAAAGTTTACCGGCCAGTGGGGTATCTGTTAGTGAAGGTGCTATACAGTTGATTCTAGCTTTCGGTGCCCACTCTGACGCAATTGCTCGGGTCAAACCTTCAATGGCTCCTTTTGACGCGCTCACAGTGGCATGGAAAGGCATTCCTCTTTGAACTGCCACAGTTGAATAGAGCACCACTGAAGGAATACTCTCTTTGTTGAAGTTTTTATATGCTGCCTGTAGCGCTTTTACCG
This sequence comes from Flavobacteriales bacterium, assembly GCA_018623275.1. GTDB lineage: Bacteria > Bacteroidota > Bacteroidia > Flavobacteriales > Schleiferiaceae > UBA10364. The sequence goes on along the minus strand of JAAZVU010000167.1, from coordinate 1,731 downwards.
CACCCATCACTTGAAGCTGAAAGTCCGATTCAAAGACCTCCGGTTTCAAACCTCTGAATGGCTTGAGAGTAATAGATCCAACGCTATAAACGAGGCCATCTATATTTTCTGGCATCTTATCGTCCCATTCGTCTTCGAGAACATCGAACTCTTCCCATTCAATGGTGTGCGCGGGGCCTTCATAAGGAGTTCTACTAAAGACAGTGACCTGGTGTCCTTCTGCCGCTAAAAGCTCTGCCGTTTCTTTTCCGATTCCCTTGCTTCCGCCAATGATTACGTAATTCTTCATGTTTAGTCTAATGTTCTAAGATTCTAAACGCATTTTTAATCTGCAGGTTCAGATAAATGCAGGAAAATGGTGGGTTCTGTTGTAATTTCAAGGCAGAACTTAAAGCCATGTTAGAGAATATCATATTAGGAGCAACTCCGTTGAGCTATCATCAGTACGAGCAAATTGCAGAAGGCAGTGCTCTATTGACGTTGGACCCTGTAGCCGCGGAGCGTATATCTCATTCGAGAGCTTTTCTTGAAGAGCGCACGAAAACTAGAAAAACACCTATTTATGGAGTTAATACGGGCTTTGGAGCACTTTGCGATGTAGTTGTAGGGGATGAGGATCTAGGTAAGCTTCAAACGAACCTAGTTCGCTCCCATGCTTGTGGAGCGGGCGCAGAGATTGATTTAAAAATTGTACGTCTTATGATGGCGCTCAAGGTCCAAAGTTTTGCCGTAGGAGTAAGCGGTATTCGTCTTGAGGTAGTCGAGCAAATAATTGCCATGTACAATAGCGGTGCTACACCTGTGATTTATGAACTAGGATCTCTCGGGGCTTCAGGTGATTTAGCGCCACTCGCGCACATGTCTTTACCGTTATTGGGAGAAGGTGAGGTGCGCTTTGGTGGAGAAAAGATGAGTACCCTCGAGGCTTTGTCAGAGCTTGGTGATAAAGGGTGGGAAACCATGGAATTGGCTTCAAAAGAAGGTCTTGCCTTATTGAACGGTACACAGTTCATGTCAGCACACGGTATGTATGCAATCATTCAGGCGAGAAGAATAGATTTCTTTGCGGATCAATTGGCGGCTCTTTCCACACTTGCATATGATGGAAGAATTGAGCCGTTTACACCAGGTGTGCATTTGACTAGACCGCACGCAGGCCAGATTCTGACGGCTGAGCGTCTGATGAACTGGTTGGAGCCATGTAAGGCCATGCATTGCGAAAAGCAGCATGTTCAAGACCCGTATTCCTTTAGGTGTGTGCCTCAGGTGCACGGTGCCTCGAAAGGTGCTATTAAGCATATGATGGAAGTGTTTGAAGTGGAGGTAAATGCCGCAACCGATAACCCTGTGGTCCTCAGCGATGAAGGCAGAGTGATTAGTGCAGGGAATTTCCACGGTCAGCCGCTTGCTTTAGCATTAGATTATGGCGCTTTGGCCATTCATGAATACGGCTCTATCTCTGAGCGCCGTACCTACCAACTTATATCGGGTAGACGTGGTTTACCGCCGTTTTTGGTGAAGAATCCGGGGATAAATTCAGGGCTTATGATTGCTCAATATTCAGCAGCGAGTATGGTGAGTCAGAACAAGCAATTGTGTACCCCTGCCTCTGCTGATAGTATCGAAAGTTCTAACGGTGAAGAAGACCATGTGAGCATGGGGGCTAATGCTGCCACTAAACTTTTAAAGGTTGTAGATAATGTCTATGGTATTTTAGGGGTAGAGCTATTG
>JAAZVU010000042.1 GCA_018623275.1 Flavobacteriales bacterium | reverse complement strand
GAAAAACTTTCGCTCCTCAAAAAACGCCTGGCCTCGTTTCAACCGGGAGGGCAAAGATACGTCAACTTTCAAATCCACCAACTATAAAAAAGATTTTTTACAATCAATTTTCGATTAAGCTGGTTGCTAATGATTTAGCGTCTTTGCTCGCCTGAGCTGAGCTTTGAAGAAAAGAACGTGCCCCGTTGACGAAGCGGCTGCAAATGTAAGTGTAGTTTTTACACTAACAACTCATTTGAGCCCCTTTTTCCGAACTTTTTTGCAGCAGCCTAACTATCAAGGAGTTGATAAGGCTACCTCAACTACCCTACCTCGCATTACCCTACTATTGTTTAATGAAAAGCCCATAATATATGTAGCCATATCCTTAGGGCTAACAGGTGCTTGATGGCCTGGAAATGCTTCTTCAAGCATTTCTGTTTGAACAGCTCCCAGAGCTAAACAGTTAAATGCCCAATCAGTTTTCTCTCCATATTCTGCCTGAAGGCACTCCGTAAGTATGGTCATTGCTCCTTTAGAAGAACTATAAGCACTCAACCCAGGGAATTTGACTGAACCAGTTACCCCGCCCACTGAACTAATATTGACAACATGTGTCTGGGGACTAAATTGAGGTAAGAGCTTTTGAATGATCTGAATAGGTCCGAAAACATTCGTACCATAAACCTTTTGGAGGTCTTCTTGAGTGATAGAATCGAATGGCTTGTTCACCAAGGCACCAGCATTGTTTATGAGAATGTCAACAGGGTAATCTGGCAGAATCGTGCTTGAGAGATCCAATAAGTCCACCTTTAACAGATGTAATCGCTCGTTATGTGTAGACACCAATTCAGACAATGCTTCAGTATTCCTTGTCATCACGACTACATTATGACCACCCTCTAGGAAGGCTTGTACTGTTTCAAAACCAATTCCACGAGAAGCTCCCGTGATCCAAACATTCTTCATTTTCGATTCTTTATACATATATAACAAAACAGCCCGAACTCTCGTTCGGGCTGTTTCTATTTTTCTTTCCTGTGATTACACCAGCATGGTAACTGGGTTCTCCAAGAATGCCTTTACAGTTTGTAAGAAAGCTGCACCTGATGCACCGTCAATTACTCGGTGATCACAGCTCAATGTAACCTTCATTACATTACCCGGCACTACAGCACCTTCTTTTACTACAGGTACTTGTTTGATACCTCCGACTGCTAGGATGGCAGCGTCAGGTGGATTCACGATTGCTGTGAATTCTTCTACACCAAACATACCCAGGTTAGAAATAGTAAACGTGTTACCTTCCCAATCTGAAGGTTGTAGCTTTTTGTCTTTCGCTTTACCAGCTAAATCTTTTACGTTCGCACTAATGCTAGAAAGCGGCATCTGATCTGCGTGACGTAAAACAGGAACCAACAACCCATCCTCAATAGCCACTGCAACACCAATGTGTACGTGGTCGTTTTGACGAATGCTATCGCCCATCCAAGCAGAGTTGATTACAGGGTGCTTCTTAAGTGCTAGAGCACAAGACTTCACCACTAAATCGTTAAAGCTAATCTTAACATCACCACCGGCATTCATGGTTTTTCTCGCTGCAATAGCGTTATCCATGTCAATATCCATAGTGATGTAGAAGTGAGGCGCAGTGTTTTTGCTTTCGCTCAAACGCTTCGCAATCACTTTTCTCATCTGGCTCACTGGAGTATCCGTGAAGTTTTCTACACCTGCAGGTACAGAAGGTGCAGCTGCTACACCCGGCTGAACAGATGTATGGTAAGCAGGATTAAATGAATCTACATCGCGCTTAACGATACGACCATTATCACCTGAACCTTGAAGCATGTTTAGATCGATGCCTTTCTCCGCTGCCAATTTTCTCGCTAGTGGAGATGCTTTCACTGAGCCATCTGCCGGTGCAGCAGCAGGTGCTGGTGCCGGAGCAGCTGGAGCTGGAGCTGGAGCAGCAGCAGGCGCCGGAGCGGGAGCCGCTTCTGGTGCTGGCGCAGGGGCAGCTTCCTCAGCAGGAGCTTCAGCTGCAGGAGCTGAACCGCCTTTCAATGCTTCGATATCTTCGCCTTCCTCACCGAGGATAGCTAGTACTGTATCTACAGGAGACATTTCGCCTTCGCCTGTTCCGATGTATAGAAGTGTACCCTCTTGACCAGGGAACGCTTCGAATTCCATAGTTGCTTTGTCAGTTTCGATTTCCGCAAGCAAATCACCTTCACTTACTTTATCACCAACACTTTTGTGCCATTTTGCGACAACACCCTCGGTCATTGTATCCGAGAGACGCGGCATGTTAATTACTATAGCCATAATTCCTATTAGTCTTTAATGAATGGGTAATCTTCCTGAGCGTATACACCTTGGTACACTTCAGATGCATCTGGGAAGTCACTAGCTTCAGCGAAGTCAACACATTCCTTCACCAAATCTTTTACACGTTGATTGATTTCCTCAATCTCAGCGTCAGTAGCCCATTTTTTCTCCTTGATTTTATTCAAACAAAGTGTGATAGGATCTTTTGCTTGGTATTCTGCAACCTCATCTTTGGTTCTGTACTTCTGAGGATCAGACATTGAGTGTCCTTTGTAACGGTATGTGCGGATTTCCAACAGTGTTGGTCCTTCACCTTTACGAGCGCGTTCCATTGCCTCGTGCACTGCATCGTAAACAGCAATAGGATCCATACCATCTACTGCGCGGTTTGGCATTTCATAACCTTCACCCAATTTATGAATGTCAGTGTGATTTGCTGTACGCTCCACCGAAGTACCCATTGCATAACCATTGTTCTCAACGATGAAAACTACAGGTAGCTGCCACAACATGGCGAGGTTCGCAGTTTCATGCCAAGAACCCTGACGGATCGCACCATCACCCATGTAGGTAAGCGTCACATTGTTCTTGCCTTTGTATTTATCTGCAAAAGCAAGACCTGCTCCTAGAGGGATTTGACCCCCAACGATCCCGTGACCACCCCAGAAACCAAGTTCTGGTGAGAACATGTGCATCGAACCACCTTTACCTCGTGAGGTACCGGTTACTTTACCCATGAGTTCAGCCATGATACGTCTTGGGTCTTCACCAAGAGCAATAGGTTGAACGTGGTTACGATAAGCGGTGATCATCTTATCACCTTCTTCCATTGCAAATGCTGAACCGGCCAATACAGCCTCTTGTCCGTTATACAAGTGCAAGAATCCACGGATTTTTTGTTGAATGTACAATGCTGCAGACATGTCTTCGAACTTTCTCCAGAAAAGCATGTCCTCATACCACTTAAGGTAGGTCGCTTTAGTAATGCGCTTTTTTGCCATTGTCAGATGTGTTTAGTGCGACAAAAATAATCCAAAACCGCACCTAGCAAAAGAGAAAGCGATTTTAGTTTTAACTAACCCAAAAAGCTGTGAAAGGTTTACTGCGCGAGGAAGCCATCGATATTGAACGCCATAGAGAAACGAAGGGTATTCTCCAACGGTGAACGCGTGGTCGGACTAGCAGGAATAAGGTAGGCCATATCGATGCTAAATACATTGTATACCAACCCAAAACCGAGTGTTACATATTGACGGTTTCCTTTGAGCTTGTGCTCATTGAGGTAACCACCTCTTGCAAATAAGAAGTCGTTGTAACGATACTCTAGACCGAAGTTGTAAATGTTCTCTTGCAAAAGCTCTGTGAATCCTCCTGGTTTTGCGCCAGGGTTAAAGCTTTGTGCTGCACCAATGAGTGGAGTCATATCATCAGTATCTACACCTGCAATGATCTCGCCGTCCGTCCCAAGCTGCGGCGGAGTTGGCACAAGAAGTCTGTTGATGTCGAGGTATACGGACAACATGTTGTAGTCGTCAATCTCGAGGTGGTATCCACCGCCGATTTTAAAATTGGTCGGTAAAAAATCTGAATTACCACTCTCGGAGTATGCAATTTTCGCCCCGAGGTTACTAATGGCTAAACCTGCGGAGAATGCCTGACGGCGCCCACCACTTATGTTTGTGAAATCTCCTTGGTAGTAAAATCCGAGATCTGCCGCACCACTTTGCCCTGGTTTTGTTTGCAGTCCTTGAACTACCTGACCTTGAGCAATGTCTGAATATATCCAACGCAATGCTGTACCAGCACTCCAATGGTCGCTTAGTTTGAGACCATAGGCTACATCAAAGTAAAACTCGTAAGGATTAAAGGTTCCAAGGCTGTTACCGCGGTCGTCAGTGAAATTGATTTCACCCAAAGAGAAGTATCTTAAAGAAGCTGCAATTCCTTGACGGTCGCTGAGTGCTTTTGAATAATTCACGTAGGCTAGATCGATATCCGGAACAAGTCGGGACATCCAAGGTGTATATGATAGTGCCATGTTAGCTTCTTTATCCTCCAAGAAGGCAAGTTTGGCTGGATTCCAAGCACTTGAGTTACCGTCAGGAGTAGATGCTACACCTACGTCACCCATGGCACCGGCACGTGAATCTGGGCTTACTAGTAGAATGGGCACCGCGGTAGTCACCACGTTGTATTTAAGATCGTCTTGCGCGTATCCTTTAGTTGCGAATGCAAAAAGAAGTAGAAAGAGGATGTGTTTCTTCATAGTCATGTGCGTGTAGCAGCGCAAGTTTAACGTATAAAAATGAGCTTTTCTTGTATTCGAGCAGATTTTCCGTCTTGGTCTCTTTCCCATTCCACTCGAGCGTGATAAAAACCTGGACTCAATTTACCACTTGGAACATCTGAAACATAGAAGGTTGGCAGGTCTTGGTCGTTTGCTTGGAGTGTCAAATTCTCATTCCACTCCCACACAATTTTTCCTTGATTATCCACCAAAGTGAGTCTCAAAGTTCCAGCCTCGCCCTTTTGATTGTGCTGAAGGTTGAAATCAAGCTGTGTTGAGAAGGGATTAGGAAACACCTCGAGCTGATTAAGAATTGGCTCTGCAGCATCTATGACTGTGAAGCTAATCTCGTCATACCCCCATTGATTCAACACATCCCATGCTCTTAGCGAAAGTTGGTGTTCACCTGGAAGTAGGTCGTAGTACAGGAATTCCACCTTACCTCTTGTGAAATCGTCAAGGTTTGAGGTGTAGGCCTCATTTACATTCAATGGATTTCCGTCCAATTCTAATACGATGTTGTGCCCTATGCCCAATCCTACCGCGTTGATACCGCTTTCATCCTCCAATAAACCAATGGCCAAAGGGTTAGGATCGCTTATCCCTCCCGAAACAAAAGAGGTGTCATTAATGAACAAACGGACTTCCGGACCCTCGGTATCCGTAATGACGCCGTCGAATACGCCACCAATGAGGAGATCACTTTGACCGCCCCAAGCGTCCTCAACTTCATTTGAGGCATAAGAAATGACTTTTGGCGTACCGATGCTTAGATTGATATCGAGAGGAACTCGGAATTGGACAGTGAAAACCCCATTTACTACAGAAGCTTCTCCCCTAAAAATCGCATTGTTCTGAGTCTTGAAATTGAACGCAGAACCGTTAGCATCGTTTCTCCTCGTTTGAACCGATTGCGCTTTATCAAAGAAGGTCAACCACACCTTCCCGTTGAATCCTGTATTTATGGCTGAGCCATCACCTACGTGTCCTTTAATTTCCACCCATGACAATGCATTTAAGGTATCATGGAAGGACGTCCAAGGGGTGTTGTTAATCGTATCCAGTACTACGGCATCTTTTGGTTTAGACAACGGAAGTGTAGGATCACCAATCAATGAGAACTTGATTTTATCACCGCTGATGTTGTTGTTCTTCGTCAATCTCAATACATCCCCTAGACGAGGCGTTTCTAGACCTACCATGTATTGATTCAACAATCGATTCAAGTCATAGGTACTGTTGGTCGCAAATACACTCCTTGTTGTTGAGAAGAGCGCGATTGCTCCACCATTTGGGTTGAGATAGAGTTGCTCGCCGGCACTAACACGATTGGGATCATCAAACCTTGTGAATTCACAGGTAATAGTTGTGAATACAGGCAGCTTCGTATCGTTGGTCCAACCATTAATATCTTCTAGTTGCAGAATGCGCTCAGTTGCCCAACCAACCTCGCCGCCGTGACCCACATAGCTCACCATTAACGCTCCGTTTTCGACTCCTCTAAACAGGGCCTCTCTAGCTGTTGGGTAACGCTGCGAACCTGGCTTCGATTCTTGTAGATAGGCATCAGAGTAAATCTTGACGATGTTCATTTCTGGTCGTGTTGTATCCAACCTTTTTGCCAAGGCATCTTGAACAACCGCAAACTCTCGTTCCCATGCATGATCCACATCATCTGCAACCAATATTAAGTCTCCGCGCCACGGTCCGAATCGGTCCATACTAGTGAGGTATCTCTCGATCTTATCGATGGCCTCGTCAGCCTGCAGAGCCGTGTTTACCGGGATACGGCCTATACCTAAGTCCAAATCATCCACATACCAATTTACAGATTCCCCCTGATCTAAATAGCCGAAGTAATCGTCTGTGATGTAGGAAGTGTATAAGGAGAAACTCCCGAAACTCTGGAAGGTCGGCACAAGGTTGGAATTGCCGGGTAAAGTGCCTTTGTAATCGTACGAGGCATCCCCCAAAAGCGTAAGGTATTCAAGGCCATCGCCATTTTTTGAATTGAGCTCTACCAAGAATTGACGTACAGCTGCTATATCCGGCGTACCTCCATTGACCAGGGCGTAGATTTCTTCCAGTGCTATGGCCTTCGAATTGACCCCAATACTGTTCTGTAAGTTTGCCAAACGTTCGGCTTGAGGCATCAAGGAATCTGTAGTGATGATTAGTGCATTTACTCCGGATAATTCCTCTGTAAAAGTGAGCTGTCCAGAACGAACAAAGTGGGGCTCAAAGGCAGCATTTTTCGGGATCGATACGAACTCCTTAAAATCAGCCTCTCCCACTTCGAAGCTAGTGATATTGCCATTTTGAGTGGTATTGATTGCAATAGGTTGACCGTTGTCGGTGATGTCCAAAACAAGCAGGTCTGTACCCACTAACTCGATAGTTGATATGGAATCTTGGTGACGAGGATAATTTTGAAAGCGTTTTTGGTAATAAGAATTGGCCCCTACTGAATTATCTGTTTGGTAATTTACTTTTAACTGATCCAACCAAAGCGCAGCACCATTATCCGTGGATTTATCATAGGTAAGAATGACCTTATTTGAAGAAGGAATGGTAGTACTGAGCCCCCTTTCAATGACATAGTTTGACACTGACGATGTGGCCACCGCTTGAAAAGCTACGTTTCCTCCGTTCTGTACGGATAAATTAGTTGAAGATGATGAAGATCTCGCAACTGCACTAACCTCTACATCCATGGCGGATGCATTTAGAGGAGTCAATGGCAAATCAAATACTTGAGTAGTTGTAAAATCAAATAATTCACCAAACCAACGACGTCCCGTTCCAACTAGATTGTAAAGGGCGGTATCCCTGTGGTAAAATTGGTTAGAAGTAGTGATTGTACGGGTGGAATTACCCGTCAAATCCGACGGGCGTTCGTCCATCTCATATTCATTCTCAGCAGCTGTTGCACTTACTATGAAATGCTCAAAGTTCGAATATGGATGTGCCTGATATTCATAGCGATTATTGGATGCGTCCCATTCGATACCATAAGGCCCATTCAAATAAAAATACACTTTCGATTCAGCATCGAGAAGACCGTCAGAATCGTCGATTAAATAGTCAATCGGCTGATTGAAAATTCTCGATGTATCGTTAAAGTGTGAAAGCACAGATTCCATTCGAGCCTCAATCACTAGACGCTCGAGAGCATCTCCAGATCCCAAGATACCAAGGTCGATTAATTCAGCTCCTTTAAGTATATGTATGCCCGGTTTTGAGGTGCGAAACTGAGCATACTCACCTTGCTCGAAACTCATTTGAGCTTGAAGCTGAAGACTCAACAATATTCCAAGTATGATAAAAATGTTCTTCTTCACAGTTACAAACTTACTCGAAGACATAACAAAAGCCATGCAAAAAGCGTTTAACAACAAACGATTCAAGGGTGAAAATCGTACTTTTTTTGCTTATACTTGTCTCTTGAAAACACAGCTACGTCAATGAACGCATTGAAACAACGCATAATTTTAGCCTGTACCGCACTGATAGTGAGCTCTGTAGCATTCGCTCAGGACGCCCATTTCAGCCAGTACTACGCTAACCCTATTTATCTAAATCCTGCCTTTGCAGGGCTTGATAGATGCCCTACGGTTCATACGAACTACAGAAATCAATACCCCGAATTAGGAGTATATCAAACTTATTCTGCCTCATACGATCAGTATGTAGACAAATTAAATGGTGGTGTTGCGCTAATGACTTTGCGTGATGATGCGGGTAATGGCGCTTTGAACTTAACCGAGGTTAGTGCCGTTTACAGCTACCACCTCGAAGTAAACAGAAAATTCACTTTGTTGAGTGGTTTTCAAGCGACGTTCCGTCAAAGAAGTCTTGATTGGGGCCAATTTACCTTCCCGGATATGATTGATCCATTCTACGGATTTGTACTTCCTACGAACGAAGTAGCACCGGGGAACAACTTCAATAATCATTTGGACCTTAGCTTCGGTATGCTTGGTTTTACAGACAAATGGTATGTTGGTATTGTGGGACACCACCTTACTGAACCTAATGAAGCTTTCTTAAGCCAAAGTAGATTGCCGATCAAATTGACGGCACACGCAGGAGCAAACCTTCCATTGGGAAGAAAGCGCCTACACAATAGTTTACAGTCTTACATCGTTCCTAATGTTGTATATCAAACACAAGGTTCAGCTTCACAGTTGACCGCAGGTGTAAGTTTTGCGAGAGGTCCACTTGCTGGTGGTCTAGCGTTGAGACAAGGTAGCTTCAACCCGGATGCAGTTATTTTCATCTTGGGAATTACTCCACCGGATCTTCCGTGGACATTTGGGTACAGCTATGATTACACTATCAGTGATTTGACTAACACACTTGGAGGCTCGCACGAAGTAAGCTTGGGTTATAAGTTCCCATGCCGCGTGAGAGCAAGTAAACTTAAGGCACTCAAGTGTCCTAAATTCTAAACAGCAACAATTTCAATTACATGAATAAGTTCGTTCAATTCTCAATTGCAACATTTGCAACGGCGCTTTTAGCAAGCTGTGCAGGTCCTACATCCAACACCACTGGATGGGCAATTAACGACAAGAAGAATGGTGGTTTCCAAGCTAACTTAAATTACGGTGGTCAAGAAGTAGGCCCTGGTTTAGTTTTCGTTGAGGGTGGTACCTTCATGATGGGTCAAGTAGAAGAAGATTTCGTTAAGGACTGGAATAACATTCCACGTAGAGTTACAGTAAGCTCGTTCTACATGGACGAGAACGAGGTAACCAACCTTGATTACCGCGAGTACCTCTACTGGTTGCGTCGAGTTTACGATTACGATTACTACCCAGAGATTTACAAGAGCGCTCTTCCTGACACTTTGGTATGGAGAGATAAGCTAGCTTACAATGATAACTTCGTAGAGAATTACCTACGTCACCCAGCATATAACTACTACCCAGTGGTTGGTGTGAGCTGGTTGCAAGCGCAACGTTTTTGTTCTTGGAGAACTGATCGTGTGAATGAAGCTATCTTGATTAAAAAAGGCATCTTGAAAGAAATGCCAGACCAAATGGATGCTGACCACTTTAATACTGAGGTATACCTTTACAAGCAAGGTGAGTACGTTCAGCAGAACAAGAAAGGTCTTAAGGATTTGAACCCAAACAGCATCTACGGTAAAGAAGGTCGTCCCGCGAGAATTGAGGACGGTATCGTTCTACCAAAGTACCGTCTCCCGACCGAAGCTGAGTGGGAATATGCAGCTTATGCAGATGGCGGTAAACGTATCTACAACCGTGTAGTTGACAAAAACAAGTACACTTGGAACGGTAACGGTACACGTAATCCAGAAAAAATGGAGCGCGGTCAAATCCTTGCGAATTTCAAAAGAGGTCGTGGTGATAACATGGGTACTTCAGGTTGGTTGAACGACGAGGCTGACGTAACAATGCAAGTTCGCTTCTACCCTCCTAACGATTTCGGTCTATACGATATGGCGGGTAACGTAAGCGAGTGGGTGATGGATGTATACCGTCCTGTAAGCTCAACTGATGTAAATGACTTCCGTGCCTTCCGTGGTAATGAATTCAAGCACTACGACAAGAACTACCAAGACATTGGTTCTTTGGAAGTATTGCAAGATCCTCAGAAAGAAGTGCGCAACGGCGACACAGTAATTGTACGTCTACCAGGTCAGTTACCAACGCGTTCAGTAACTGTTGAGGAGAATGTGAATCGTCGCAACTACTCGAAAGCAGATTACCGTGATTATCTAGACGGTGATCAAGAGAGCTCACAGAACTACGCTAACCCAGTACAAGAAGGTGAAGCGCCAATGTACGATTACGGTAACAAAACACTTATTGGAAATACTACTCGTGTTTACAAAGGTGGTAGCTGGAAAGATCGTGCTTACTGGTTGAGTCCAGGTACACGTCGCTTCCTAGAGGAAGATCAGAGCACTGATGATATTGGTTTCCGTTGTGCGATGGACCGCGTAGGATTCCAAAACGAATCAAGCAAGAAGAGCAAGCGTCCTGCAAAAGTGAAGCAGCACAACTTCAAGCGTTACAAAATGTAATACGGCTCTTTAATAAAACTCAAAAGCCCCGCTTCGGCGGGGCTTTTTTGTGATGTAAATTGTCATTAAAATAACCTTGTACAGTATGACGCCCTTTGATGCCTTTTTGAACAGCACCGGTGTAACAACCGATACTAGGAGTATTCCTCAAGGCTCTATATTTTTCGCTCTGAAAGGTGCACGATTCAACGGTAATGAATTTGCTTTGCAAGCCTTGCAATTAGGTGCCAGCTATGCCGTTGTTGACGAAACTGTGGGTGAAGATGAGCGTTTGATTCAAGTGG
>JAAZVU010000166.1 GCA_018623275.1 Flavobacteriales bacterium | reverse complement strand
GTGGAAAGCGTAGACCAACGTAAAATCATTCGCGTGAAGGTGACTATTGCACCAACTGAAGAAGATTAAATGAAAAGATTTGCCCTGTTTATTGCACTTATTGCCTTGGCCTCGTGTGGCTCAGATCCAATTGCTAGGCCCAATGGCTATATGAGAATTGGCTTACCTGAAAAGGAATATGCTCCATTAACTCTTGAAGGATGCTCATTTAAAAGCAGTATGAACGAAAATGCTAGGGTCCTATATAAGGATTCTGCAAATTGCTGGATTGATATTGTATACCCAAGCATTCGTTCTACCATACAGCTGACTTACAAGCCTGTGGATGGAAATCTTGAGGCGTTGTTTATTGACGCACAGAAATTGGCCTACAAGCACACCGTTAAGGCCTCTGGTATGCGCGAGCAACTCTTTACCTACGATAGCGCAAGAGTCTACGGTATGTATTACGAAATGTCTGGAGCCTCAGCAGCCACCACCCAGTTTTACGCTACGGATAGCACGAATCACTTTTTAAGAGGGGTGCTCTATCACTACAGCGCACCAAACCCAGACAGTCTTGCTCCTGTCACTGCCTTTATGCGTGATGAGATGCTTGAGCTGATCGCAAATTTGAATTGGAATGAGTAGCCGCAAATTGCTATTTGTCGCCTCTACGCCTACCGAGGCTAATCTTTTAGCCAGTTTTTTGGAAGGCAACAGCATTCGAGTGGAGCTTGAACACCTCACTATGGCTTCGGTCCTGCCAGTGGGAGGAAATCTAAGCGTTAAAGTATATGTGTTTGACGCACAATGGGATCGTGCGCTGGACTTACTTAAGACTTACGTAGAGCGAGAAAGAGAGGATAGCTGATAGAAGCTAAAATCCCGATGCTTAAAACAAGATGCACAGGTTGCATGGCTTTTGGTAATCCGAGGAAGTACAGAACAACGCCAATAGCCCATTCTAAACCAATGGCAAAAACAAGTGCAGGGAATCCTGGAATCACTACTGATTTAGCTCTTCGTAGGTAGAACAACACACTTGTCAAGATGATTACGATCCAAGCGAAAGACCTATGAATCCGTGGCATGGATTCTTGTATGCTTGGAATAATCTCAAATCGGTCAATTACACCATGATCCACGGCTGCATCAACCAACTCTCTAGTTTGCGTCCCTAAAAATATCTGCACAACTACAGCAACTAACAGTGCAACCAAGACCCTTAAGATAGATTTAGGAAGTTGTTGTGAGCCTTCGTCGTTTCTCGCTCTCAATGCTAGGAGCAATAATACAATGGCGACAGAGCCCATCATGTGAATGGTGATTTGGTTCGGAACTAAGTTTCCATCAACGACCAACTTACCCAACCAAGCTTCAAAGCCTAAGAGGAACAAAACACCAAATGACAGGATGGCATTCCATGTGCTTTTTCTAATCTGCACTAAAGCTATTATAGTCATCAAAAGGATGGGTAAACCTGATAGGGCACCAATCAATCGATTGATGAATTCAATCCAAGTATGAACCGGGTTGAAAATGGTGTATTCGTGACGGTCAAAAACGTTCCAATTGCTTTCATCAAAAACCTCAGCCGTAATAACATCTCCGGTAGCCACCCAAAATTTGTCCTCAAAAAGAATCATCTGACCTTCCTCAAAAGATTTTCCTGGTCGCCAAGTGAGGGTTTCTACGTCTGATGGCGGAATGTTATAACCAAAACATTGTGGCCAATCCGGGCAACCCATACCAGATCCTGTAGCGCGAACTACGGAACCGGCTAGGATTACTAAGAAAATGAAGACCAAAGAAATGGTCGCAAGTTTTTTAATTAAAGGACTAGCCATAACCGTAAGTTACTTGAGAACCGTTGCCGAATATAAACCGCCTCCACCTACGGCTGCGATGCGCTCAGTAATCTCTTCGGCACTGACCAAGGTAGAATCGAAGCTTACTATCGCAGTACTGTCAGCGAAGGTGATCTGAAAATCTACCACGCCTTCGCTCTTACCTAATTTGCTTTCAATAGCACCCTTGCAGCCCATTTCACAAGTCATACCTGATACAAACAATGACGCTTCAGTGTTTGCTGTTGCTTGAGCAATTGGTTCATTTTGAGTCGCCGGAATAGTTACAACCTCTGGCTCAGGAGTTGAACAAGACGCCAATACCAATGTTGCTGCTACTAGGATAGAGTATTTCATTACTTTACTTTTTTACAAAATTAAGGGCGGTCCGCACATAGACTGTGCTTTTTGTTACAAATTTGCCGCATGAGCACCTCAAAAGAAAACAACCCCCTACTGCCTTGGTTCATTTTTATTGGACTTGCCTTGATCTGGGGCTCATCTTTCATTTTAATGAAGCGCGGACTGCAGAGCTTCTCTTATACCCAAGTGGGAACACTTCGGGTGAGCATAGCAGCCATTTTCATGACAATCATTGGCTTTCGTCACTTCCGATTCTTCCAAAAGAAAGACCTCATCCCTCTGCTCGTTGTAGGATTCTTAGGTAACGCCATTCCTTATGTTCTTTTTCCTTTAGCCGTCAATCATCTTGATAGCGGTGTTGTTGGAATTATCAATTCACTCGTCCCACTCTTTACTGTACTCATCGGCGGGTGGTTTTTTGGTCAACAGGCAGGTAAAACTGCCTGGCAAGGCGTTGGCGTGGGCCTCTTGGGGGCAGCACTACTTATCCTTCCTATGAACAGCATATTACAAGGTGCTTTTGAAATAGAAGGTGAACTAGCCTATGGTTTGTTCGGAGTGCTAGCAACTATGATGTATGGAACGTCCGTAAACACCCTGAAGATGCAACTTCCGCATTTACGTGCACTTACCGTAACAACATTAAGCTTAGCCAGTGCGGCGCCTTTTACCATTATCTACAGCTTGAGCTCAGGAGTTTTTGATGTTTTCACAACCGATCCAAATGCCTGGCAAAATTTCGGATACATCTGCGTTCTGGGCATCCTAGGAAGTGGAATAGCGGTAATTATGTTCAACCGATTGATTCAGATGACTAGCGCTCTTTTCAGTTCATCGGTTACTTATGCAATTC
>JAAZVU010000165.1 GCA_018623275.1 Flavobacteriales bacterium | reverse complement strand
TAGTTTGTATTGGGTGGCTCCTTTTCCGTAGCCAATTCCTTCCAGGTGCTCAATCATTTTCGCCTTGGCGTCCATGCACTCCATGCCGTTAAGGAAATCGGAATTCACCATTTTTCCTTCTTTGGCTTCAAAGGCCTCTACGCTCAAATCGCCGCCGGCTACGACCTCTACGATCTCAAGGTCAAAGTGCTTTGCGAAGGCATAATCGCGGCTGTCGTGACCAGGAACGGCCATCACGGCACCTGTTCCATAGCTCGCCAAAACATAATCGCCGATCCAAATAGGCACCTTCGCACCGCTGATCGGATGCACGGCATAGCCGCCGGTGAAACAACCGCTGATCGTTTTTGTATCCGCCATACGGTCGCGTTCGCTGCGTGCTGCAGCCTTGGCTTGGTAGGCTTCTACGGCCTCCCTTTGGTCGGCCGTGGTAATCTGTTGAACCAATTCATGCTCTGGTGCCAAAGTCACAAACGTGGCACCGAACAAGGTATCTGGACGCGTTGAGAAGACCTCGATCTGTCCCTCGTGTCCGTCAATATCAAAGAAGATAGCTGCGCCGACAGATTTTCCTATCCAGTTGCGCTGCGTCTCCTTAAGTGAAGTGCTCCAATCAATGCGGTCCAATCCCTCGAGCAGACGATCTGCGAAGGCAGTGATGCGCATCGACCATTGCATCATTTTCTTTTGTACTACCGGGTGTCCCCCACGCTCACTCAAGCCGTCTTTCACCTCGTCGTTCGCCAATACAGTGCCCAGGGCAGGACACCAGTTCACGTTGCTCTCGCTGCGGTAAGCCAAGCGATAGTTGAGCAAGGTTTCTGCTTGCGTTGCTTCGTCCATCGCTGCCCATTCTTCGGCGCTGAAGTTTAATTCTTCCGTCTGTGCAGCGTTCAGTCCTTCGGTGCCATGCGCAGCAAAATGAGCTACAAGCGTATCGATGTGACGGCTCTTGCCTTCATTGTGATCGTACCACGCATCGAAGAGCTGGATAAAGATCCACTGTGTCCATTTGTAGTACGTGGGATCCGTAGTCTTGAATTCACGCGACCAATCCAAACCGAAACCAATGTTGTCGAGTTGTCGGCGGTAGCGTGCTGTATTTATCTCCGTTGTTTTCTCTGGGTGTTGACCGGTTTGGATGGCATATTGCTCTGCCGGCAATCCAAAGGCATCATAACCCATTGGGTGCAGGACGTTAAAGCCCTTTTGCTTTTTGTAACGACCGTAGATGTCTGAGGCGATATAGCCCAGCGGGTGACCTACGTGCAGACCCGCTCCAGAAGGATACGGGAACATATCCAAAACATAGAATTTTGGTTGGTCTTGTGAATTTGAAGCATGGTAGGTGCCTTCAGCGGCCCATTTCGCCTGCCATTTCTTGTCAATTTCCTGATGATTGTACTCCATGTCGTTAAAGAAGTGTTGAACACGCGCGAAATTAGTGAATGATGGGGCAGGAATTACTATTTTCGCTCCAATGAGTTCCAAAGAGCAAAAATTTACCGCCTCCCGCGTTCGATCTTCTTACATCAGCGTCGTTGTTTCGATGACACTCGTACTTTTTGTGTTGGGCCTTTTGGGCTCCCTGGTATTGAGCGCTAACGATTTGTCGAATGCCGTTCGCGAGAATTTCACCTTTACATTAGTATTAGAGGAGGACATTCCAGAAGCCGATTTGAAAACACTCCTGAAGACCCAACAATTGGCGCCGTACGCAAAAAGTGCACAATTGGTGACTAAGGAGCAAGCCGCAGAGAGCCTTCAGGCCGATCTAGGTGAAGATTTTGTAGACTTCTTGGGGTACAACCCATTGAGTAATACCATTGATATCAACCTCCAAGCAAATGTGGTTGCCACAAGAGATTTGGATGCGCTCAAAGCACAGATGATGGAAGAGGAGTACGTTAAAGACGTACTGTACGACCGAGATTTGGTGGCTTTAGTGAACGACAACATTGAAAAAATATCGCTAATTCTACTTGGTGCCTCAGTGCTGTTGTTGATTGTAGCCCTTGCACTAATCAACAGTAGCATTCGATTGACTATTTACTCTAAGCGATTCCTACTGAAGACCATGCAGCTCGTGGGTGCTACAAGTGCATTCATTCGCCGTCCGTATTTGGTCAATTCCTTATTGCTCGGCATTATTTCCACTATTTTGGCCACCGGTTTGTTAGCGCTTGCAGGATATGGAGGTGCTGCCTACTTCCCAGGATTAGTGGAATTATTTACTCCTGAGGTCCTTTTGACTGTGGGAGCTGCGCTGCTGGGAATTGGACTAATAGTACCGGGAGTAAGCACAGCGATTGCCATTCGCAGATACTTGAAATTGAGAACAAACGAATTATACTTTTAAGATGAATAACAAAGAAACATTCCTTTTTGACCGCCGTAAATACACGGTATTGATCGCAGGATTAATCATGTTGGCCGTAGGTTTTGGCCTAATGCTCGGTGGCGGTTCTGAAAACCCGGCAGAGTTCAACCCAGAAATTTTTGGCACCCAGCGCGTAGGTATTGCGCCGTGGTTCTTGTTTATCGGTTTGCTACTTCCTATCGTGGCGATCATGTTGCCTAAAAAAGAAGCCTAAGGCCAAAAGCACTCTAAATGACACCCATCCAAGCCATGCTACTCGGCCTTATCCAAGGTCTCACTGAATTTTTACCTGTCAGCTCTTCCGGTCACCTGGAGATTGGAAAAGCGCTATTTGGGCTCGATTTATCGGGCAAAGAAAGCCTCACATTTGATGTGGTAGTGCACGCAGGTACTGCGCTTAGTACCATCGTAGTTTTCCGCAAAGACATCGGCCAAATCATTAGTGGCCTTTTGAAGTTCAAGTGGAACGCGGAGACAAAATTTGCGCTATTTATCCTTATTTCCATGGTGCCTGCGGGCATCATAGGTCTTGCTTTTGAAGATGAAATAAGTGCACTATTTGAGGGCCAATTGCTGTTAATCGGTGCCACATTGACCATCACTGGTTTGCTGCTATTTATGGCAGATCGTGCCAAAGACACCAACAAAGAGCTCAAGTGGGTGGATGCCCTCATCGTAGG
>JAAZVU010000164.1 GCA_018623275.1 Flavobacteriales bacterium | reverse complement strand
TATGACAAATATCAATTCTTTCCACCCGCTCGAGCGAGACCTTTGATACGTTTTCAGTATGATGACAAATCAAAAAATAGCGCATTGCGGGTTTTGTGCACAGCCCATGGATCTAGAGAGTTCACTAGCTGTAGATGATCAGTATTGTTGTTCTGGATGTCAAACAGCTGATGCGCTTATTCATGGAGAGGGAACTACAGGACCAGATAGGGCTACGTTGAGTAAATATGAGCATTTATCGGTAGCCTCAGATGCAGAAGGGCTTCGCAAATACGACGAGCATTGGTACTCATGGGAATTAGAATTACCACATATCCATTGTACCTCTTGCCTAATCTTACTCGAACGCATGCCAGAGTGGTTAGATGGAGTGCACGAGCTACGCGTGTCATTTAGTGCAAAAAGAGCTCATATCTATTTTGACACCTCTATAGTTAACCCCGCTGTATTAGCGGCATGGTTGGATTATGTGGGATATCCTCCAAAATTGGTCGGCAAAACCAAAAGAGATAGAAGTCTCATTATCAACCTCGGTATTGCAGGCTTTGCCATGGGTAATGCAATGATGGGGGCATTCCCAGAGTATTTTGGTTTAAGTGAAAGTTCCGATGCCAATCTGCTCCATTTTTTTCGCTATTCGACAGCTTTATTTGCCACCTTGAGCCTCTTTACAGCGGGACGATTTTATCTAGTAAGTGCGCTGAAATCATTATCTGCAAAGACTTGGTCTCTAGACGTCCCAATAGCTATTGGTATGCTTATGCTTTGGGGGTGGAGTAGTTACCTCTTATTCAACGGGATAAGCGGGGGTTATTTTGACTCACTCGCTGGTCTTGTGTTCTTTCTGCTCTTGGGCCGATTCCTACAAACCAGGACCTATTCTGCATTTAGTTTCGAACGTACGATTAAGGACTTTTTGCCCCTAAGTATTTACAGTGAAGACCAACGGGCCTTCGTTCGATTAGAGGATTTGAAATTAGGCGAAAACGTCCACCTGCCTGAGGGCGGGATAATCCCTGTAGATTTGTTTTTGAAAGCACCTGCGGTAGTAGATTACAGTTTTATCACAGGTGAATCGGACCCCGTTTCATTAGGAGTCAATGAGGTAGCCAAAGTAGGCGGTAAGAGCTTGGATGATATTCATGCTAGTGTTCACGCAACACCATCAGTAAGTAGTTTAGAACAAGTTTGGAAGGCCAAAGACCAAACCACAGGGTGGGTCAGCGCGCGATTGACTGCAATTTTTACCATTTCCGTGTTGTCCATTGCATTTTTCTCTGGGATAGCTTGGTATTATATCAACCCTGATCGATTCGTTGAGATCGCAGTATCAGTGCTCATTATAGCATGCCCCTGTGCGTTATCCCTAGCAGCGCCTTTTGCCTATGGTACAGCACGTTCGAACCTAGCAAAATTGGGACTCTACCTCAAAGAGGGTAAAGGAATCATCGACTTAAGCACCTTGAGGAACATAGCTTGGGACAAAACTGGAACGCTTACTCAGAAGCATCCAAAGGCCTCAATACATTGGGAGAAAGGGCAACATCCAGAATTACTCTTTGCCCTAGCTTCACGATCAACGCATCCGATATCTCAGGCAATTTCAAAGGCTTTAACTCCTTCGTACTCTGTGGTATTAGGAAATTGGCAGGAAAGTGTAGGAGAGGGGATTCGTGCAACCACAGAATACGGAACGGTTTTGAAATTGGGATCAGGAAAATGGCTGGGATTACTTGAAGGCCCAACCTATTTCTTTGTCGACGACATCCTAGTGGCCACTATAAGTGTCAGTGCTGCATATCGAGATGGTATGGCTGAAGTTTTTGAAGCATTATCTGCAGCTCAGATTGACCATCACTTAATTTCAGGTGATCAGCCTAAAGAATTGCCAACTTCATGGACATCTTATTTTTCCGATAAAAGCCATTTTAACCAAAATCCTGCCCAAAAAGCTGCCCTGCTCCGCACACTCCCCCAAACGGCTTTTATCGGCGATGGACTCAATGATATTCAGGCAATGCACGAGGCACAGATTGGACTTTCTGTGGTAGAAGAGGACCTTGGCTATTTTCCTCAAAGTGACGGAATCCTTATGTCTGATGGACTCTCGAAACTCCCCGCCATTTTACGCTATTCTAGAAGGATGGTACTGGTAGTCCGCTCGGCTTATTTACTATCGTTATTGTACAATTTGCTGGGTGTTGTTATTGCGGTTTCAGGGCTGCTAAGCCCTGTGATTGCAGCGGTTTTGATGCCTTTGAGTTCCATTACCGTAGTGTTGTTTGTTGTACTTCTAGCGCAAATCCTTCAACCAAAAAACTGACAATTATCACACTCTAAGCTGAGCATTGTCAATGGGTGGCGAAATCTTGTGGTGGACCTTTGAAAGGTAAAACGACAAGTATGAACATCATTTTCCTTTTGCTCTTCTTTTCAGTTCTTATTGCCGTATTGTTTTTAGCTGCTTTTTTCTGGAGCACGAAAGACGGTCAGTTCGACGACGTAGAGGGTCCTGCGATGCGCATGCTTCGAGAGGAAACTACGAATCACACAACCAATTCTTAGCCCGCCATGGAAAAACAAATCTTCCATTACGACAATGTCACTACCCGAAACTTTTTACTGGCAACAGTAACCTGGGGCGTGATCGCCTTTTTGGTAGGACTTATTGCTGCAACTCAGCTGTTCTATCCAGACCTCAACCTAGACCTCCCTTGGCTCACCTTTGGTCGTCTCCGTGCCCTACACACCAACGGGGCCATTTTTGCTTTTGTAGGTAATGCCATTTTTGCAGGGGTATACCACTCCATGCAGCGCCTACTAAAGACAAGGATGGCCTCGGACTTGCTTTCTCGCATTCACTTTATCGGTTGGCAGCTCATTATTATCAGCGCAGTGGTGACTTTACCCTTAGGGATCACTTCTTCAAAGGAATATGCCGAGCTTGAATGGCCTATTGATATTGCGATAGCATTGGTCTGGGTAGTGTTTGGGATCAACATGTTCTGGACCATTTTGAAACGTCGAGAACGCCATTTGTACGTCGCCGTTTGGTTCTACATCGCCACGTT
>JAAZVU010000163.1 GCA_018623275.1 Flavobacteriales bacterium | reverse complement strand
CAGCTTGTATGCGGGAAACCAGCGCAGTTTTTGCAGCTGCAGCATGTCTGCCGGCTTCATCATCCCCAATGTTTTGAGTGATGCGTAATTTGATGTTGTTCAGATAACCTCTATTCTCATCAATAGCCTCTAGATACGCTGCATACTGGGCATCAATATCTCCTAGTTGGGCGTAGAGCTGTGCACGCTCGAAGGATACATTTAGTTTAGGCTGACGCTGCTCGGCCAATTCATAAATACCCACGGCTTCTCTTAGCAAGCCATACTTCTCAAGCACTCTCGCCACGGCGCGCGAAGAGTAGGGATTTTTGATCACTTGAAGCTCTATATCTTCCCAGTCCGGTCCGCGTTTTCCGAGCTTTTGACTCAGGACCCAGTAATCGACCGTGTATTGTGGACGTGCATCACCAAAGCGTTTGCTCTGTTTTCGAACGACCTTCAAGGCACCTGTAGTATCATTCTTGAGCAAATGCGCATCGAGCAATTTCTCGTAAGCGGGTCCCTGTGGATTGGCAGTGTAAATAGGTTCTAAACAAAGGATAGCTTCGCCGTACTTTCCCTGCATGACCAAAGTATCGCAATTGCGGATATTCATCTTTGGCTGAGACCTTTGTGCCCAACCAAAGAGCGGTAGAAGTAAGAGAAGTAAGAGTTTATTTAGGCGCATTAGTCGCTAAGATATAGTTCTTCAGCGAGTCTAATTCTGCTACAAGTTCCTCGTGCTTGCGCAGACATTCAAAGCAGGCACCATAGCTCTTGTTCACGCGGCGGTCGGCATCTCTCAAAGCAAATGCCTCATCATTGAAATACTTCACAGCAGTCACGCTATCAATATTTCCGTTGTCAACAGTTGCTCTCAGGGTAGAGAGTTGAGTGCTATTGTACTTTGGGTCCAATTCACTGGTGTAGCTGCCTACCACGCGTCCGTAATATTTTACACATTCATCCATCTGAAAGAGGGGACCGGTAAACATTTTTTTGGGAACACCGAGCTCCATCATCTCATCGACTTGGGCCAGAAAAAAAACTTGAAAATCTCCCATTTCAAGATAGGCATCCGCAACGCGAGCGCTATCTACACTAGAAATAACGGCTTCATGGCTCTCACTAAGGACAACCATTGAATCTAACCTACTGACCATCTCAACTTGCCAAGGTTCCTGCTGCGAGCAAGAAGTTATTCCAAGAGAAAGAAGAGCTAGTAAGAGTAGGTTGCGCATTACTTTATTATATCAAATCCTGTGTATGAAACTAATGCCTCAGGAATCTTAATTCCCTCCGGCGTTTGATGATTCTCCAATAACGCTGCCAAAACTCTCGGAAGTGCCATGGCAGATCCGTTAAGTGTATGGCAAAGCTGTGTTTTTCCGTTTTCGTCCTTGTAACGAAGCTTTAGGCGATTCGCTTGGAAGGTTTCGAAATTGGACACAGAACTTACTTCTAACCAACGTTCTTGTGCGGCACTGTAGACTTCAAAGTCGTAAGTCAATGCTGAGGTAAAGCCAGCATCGCCACCACAAAGGCGAAGGATACGGTAGGGCAATTCTAACTTGTCCAAAAGGCTCGCAACGTGTGCAACCATCTCATCCAGCAGCGCATAAGAACTTTGAGGATCGGTGATGCTCACGATTTCTACTTTATCGAATTGGTGCAATCTGTTTAGACCGCGTACATCCTTACCGTAAGAACCCGCTTCACGGCGGAAACAAGGCGTGTAGCCCGTGCTCTTAATAGGGAAATCTGCAGATTTTACAATCTCGTCACGGAAGATGTTAGTGATTGGAACCTCGGCAGTTGGAATAGCGTATAGTCCGTCCAAAGGCATCTCATACATCTGACCTTCCTTATCTGGAAGCTGACCCGTTCCGTAACCTGAGGCAGCATTCACAAAATGCGGCGGCTGGTATTCTGTGTATCCTGCAGCTCTGTTCTCGTCCAAGAAGAAATTGATCATGGCACGCTGAAGACGTGCGCCGTGATTCACATAAACCGGGAAGCCAGCGCCGCTGATTTTCACGCCTAATTCAAAGTCGATGAGGTTATATTCAGAAGCCAAATCCCAGTGCGGCTTCGCGCCTTCGTGCAAGGTTGGAATTTCGCCCTTACGGCTTACCTCTACGTTGTCGTTTTCATCCTTCCCAGCTGGCACACTCTCGTGCGGTACGTTTGGTAGAGTGAGGATGAGTTCGTGCTCTTTGTCTTCCAAGCCCTGAAGCTCTTCGCTCAAAGATTTGATTTCCTGCTTCAAGGCGCCAGTTTGAGCCTTGAGATCATTGGCCTCTGCACCTTTACCAGATTTGAATAATTGGCCAATTTCTTTAGCCAACGAATTGCTCATCGCCTGCTTTTCTTCCATTTGATGACGGATGGCGCGGCGCTGCGCATCCATATCTATGAGATCATTTACGGTCTGAGTGGCATCAATACCTCTCTTTTTTAATCCTTCAATGATCGCCTCTGGCTCTTGTCTAATGCGCTGAATCTGCAGCATAATCTCTGGGTTTAGGCCTCTACGGCTATGACGCGCTCTATCTCAGGCGCATATTTTTTAATCGTTGTTTCAATACCGCCTTTTAGGGTGAAGTCGCTCACTTTACAGCCTACACAAGCACCGTGGAACTTCACCTCTACGGTGCTTCCATCTACGTTCACAAGGCTTACATCCCCGCCGTCATTGGCTAAGAATGGACGAACCTCGTCTAAGGCTTTTTCAATCTTTTCTGTTAGCGTACTCACTCTCTATGCTATTTAGTTGAGCATCCAGCCATCGTTGTGATGCGGACAATCTCAGTTGGCGGTAAATTCTCATTGCGCTTGGCAACTTCGCTTACAATATTACGAGCGATTTCCTCAAAAGCCAACGGTATATTCGTTCCCTCTTGAAGTGCAGCTGGGCGACCTACATCACCTGCTTCGCGAATGCTTTGTATCAATGGCAATTCTCCTAGGAAAGGCACGTCCAAAGATTTAGCCATGTTCCTAGCACCTTCCTTACCAAACAAGTAGTATTTATTCTCGGGCAATTCTGGCGGCGTGAAATAGCTCATATTTTCTAGAATCCCCAATACAGGAACATTGATCT
>JAAZVU010000162.1 GCA_018623275.1 Flavobacteriales bacterium | reverse complement strand
TTGTTCCTTCCGGATGAATACCGCCCAAGGATTTTATGTTAATCAGCTTCAGGTTCATGCTTCAATATTACGGAGAATGCGCTATAGTTTCCTACTTTAGTGCCATGCCCGGAAATACAATAGGACAATCTTTAGTACTGACCACCTATGGGGAGAGCCACGGCACTCAGATTGGTGGAATTTTAGATGGCATGCCTGCAGGTATTGATATCAATCTAGACCTTGTGCAGCTTGCCTTAGACCGTCGCCGTCCTGGACAGAGTCATTTGACTACAGAGCGCAACGAAGAGGATAAAGTCACCTTCCACAGCGGTTTGTTTGAAGGCAAAACTACGGGAACGCCCATAGCATTTTCCATTCCGAACAAGGACCAGCGAAGTAAAGATTACGGTCAATTAAAGGATGTGTACCGCCCTTCACATGCAGATTACACGTACGATACTAAATACGGCCACCGCGATTATAGAGGTGGCGGTAGGTCTAGCGCACGTGAAACGGCTTGCCGAGTTGTAGCGGGTGCATTAGCCGCTCAAATTTTGCCGCAGATAAGCGTGAAAGCCTGGGTGAGCGCAGTAGGTCCCATTGCCCTGAAAGTTCCGACAGCAGATTTAGATCTTGACGGAATAGACGCCCACCCAACCCGATGTCCGCATCCGGAGACAGCTGGTAAGATGGAAGCCTATATTGAGCAATGCCGCAGCGAAAAAGACAGCACGGGCGGTGTGATTACTGCAGTTGCATTGGGGGTACCGGTAGGCTTAGGCGAACCTGTATTCGACAAGCTACAGGCAGATCTTGCAAAGGCGCTAATGAGCATCAATGCTGTGAAGGGCTTTGAGATTGGATCTGGGTTTGCAGCAGCTGAAATGCGTGGCAGTGCCCACAATGATGCCATTACAGAAGACTTTAGAACTGCAACCAACCATGCCGGCGGGGTAGTCGGTGGATTGAGCAACGGTGCACCTATCGAGGTACGCGTGGCCTTCAAGCCGGTGGCTACCATTGGAAAAGAACAAAACACAGTCGATAAGGACGGTAAAGCCACAGTATTGGCCGCCAAAGGACGCCACGATCCTTGTGTAGTGCCACGTGCCGTGCCTATCGTAGAGGCCATGATTCAATTGGTGTTGGCCGACCATTATTTACGAAACTTGAAGTACACTCGATGAAAAAACCGTCTTTACCTGTTCAGATCATTATTGGATTAATTCTCGGTATTGCATGGGCGCTGTTAAGCTCTTCCATGGGTTGGAGCCAATTCACCTTGGATTGGATCGCTCCTTTTGGAACCATATTTATCAACCTTCTGAAGCTCATCGCCATTCCTTTGGTTCTCTTTTCGATCATTTCGGGTATCGGTAACCTGAGTGATACTGCAACCTTAGGCCGTATGGGGGTAAAGACATTAGCACTATACATCGGCTCAACGGTTCTAGCAGCTTCTATGGGTATGCTTATCGCCAATACGTTCAATCCTGGCAAGCAGACGGCTGAAGAGCAGCTGCAGATCAATCGTGTGGCGTATGAATTGTGGGTGAACGATACGGAAGGTGTAGAATTCTTCGACGACATTCGTTTGCTCTCTGATCCAGATATGCAAGTCTACCTATCAGATGCTGAAGCCGCTTTGGCTGAACAATTGGCGAACGAAGAACTCAATGCTAAGGTGGCGAAGGCAAATGCGGTTCAGAGTGCTAAAAAAGACGGTCCATTGCAGTTCTTCGTGGACATGGTACCGTCCAACATCTTCCTCTCCTTTAACGACAGTCTCATGCTACAGGTCATCTTCTTTGCCATCTTCTTTGGTATTGTAATGGTGATGCTGCCGAATGCTCAGATGGAGCCTGTGGCCAACCTTATGAATGGCTTCTCAGACATCTTCATTAAGATGGTTGATGTGGTGATGAAGGGCGCGCCATTTTTCGTATTCGCCCTGTTAGCCGGTAAACTTGCCGCAATGGCAGGCGATGAGCCGGGCCGATTAGTAGAAATTTTCAAGGCCTTAGGCGCCTACACAGGAGCAACCATCTTAGGTCTGCTGATCATGATTCTCATTTTCTACCCGGCCATTCTAGCGTACCTAATCAATCGCAAGACAAAGATGGGGTACTGGAAAAGTTGGGGCTACTTCATGCGTGGCATTCGTCCAGCGCAATTGTTGGCTTTCTCAACGTCCTCCACAGCTGCCACGTTGCCAGTGACCATGGACTGTGTGCGCGATAACCTTGGTGTGGACGAGGAGATCGGTTCATTTGTATTGCCGGTAGGTGCCACTATTAACATGGACGGTACCGCATTGTACCAAACGGTTGCCGTTATTTTCATGGCGCAGTTCCACATGATTGACCTCACCCTCGCGCAGCAGGCGACTATCATCTTTACTGCAACATTGGCGTCTATTGGTGCGGCATCGGTTCCTTCGGCAGGAATGATTATGCTCATTCCTATCCTAGAAAGTGTGGGACTAAACCCGGCTTGGATTGCCATTATTTTCCCGGTAGACCGCATCATTGACATGGTCCGCACGGTATTGAATTTGACCGGGGATGCATCTGTCAGCACCATTATAGCGTTATCTGAAGACAAACTTACCGTAGTCAATCAAGACGAACTTTAATGCGTAAACTCTTATTCGTACTCGCCGTTTTATGCGGGTCCCTGGCACAAGCTCAAATGGGACCAGTAGGATTGGGCACGTATTGTGGTGACGATCACCGCAGCCCGTCGAAGCAAATCCAGAAAGGCCTTCGCGCCCTGAATCAGCGCGACTATCCAAATGCTAGCGTGTACATTGGGGCGGCGCTGCGTCAGAATGATGAGGACCAGCATGCCCTGTATTTGAAGGGCGAGCTCAGCATGCGTACCAAAAAGTTCCATTTGGCTGAGGCACATTGGAAGCAGTTGGTAAAACGATGCCCGGGCTATAAGCCAGATTTACTCTATGCTGTAGGTTCACTTTGCATGGCTTCAGGCAGAAACGACGAGGCTGCGGGCTACTTTGAGCAGTGGCTTTTAAGAGACGACCGTGAATATGCCTTCGATACAGAGGTAGAAGGGTTGTTGGAGGAGATCAATCTTAAAAAGACCTTCCTTGCCAACCCAGTGCCTTATGATCC
>JAAZVU010000161.1 GCA_018623275.1 Flavobacteriales bacterium | reverse complement strand
TTTCTTCATGGATATTGGGATTTTTAGTTAGGGAAAAACTCTCGGTTCAATTTATAACAATTTTCCACCTTTTGTGTTTAATTTCACAACCACTCAAGAAAACTACACAGATAATGACGGACCAATTCCAACATCCAGATTACTACTTATTAGACGAATTATTGAGCGACGAGCACAAAATGATTCGTGATGCTACCCGCGAATGGGTGAAGCGTAGTGTGAGTCCAATCATTGAAGATTTCGCGCAGCGTGCTGCCTTTCCACAGCACTTAGTAAAAGAAATGGGTGAGGTAGGGCTTTTTGGTCCTTATGTACCTGAAGAGTATGGAGGTGCCGGTCTAGATCACATCAGCTATGGACTCATGATGCAGGAAGTAGAGCGTGGCGATTCAGGCATTCGATCTACCTGTTCTGTGCAGAGCTCTCTAGTTATGTTCCCTATTTACGCTTACGGTAGCGAGGAGCAAAAGCAAAAATTCTTGCCAAAATTGGCCACGGGTGAATACCTCGGCTCATTTGGATTAACAGAGCCAAACTTCGGCTCCAACCCTGGCGGAATGACGACCAATTTCGTTGAAGATGGCGATGATATCATTCTAAACGGGGCAAAGATGTGGATCTCAAATTCGCCGTTTTGTGACATCGCTGTTGTTTGGGCGAAAAATGAAGCCGGACGTATTAAAGGTGTGATTGTCGAGCGTGGTATGGAAGGATTTACCACACCAGAAACACACAACAAATGGTCGCTTCGTGCTTCGGCAACAGGCGAGCTCGTGTTCGATAACGTACGCGTCCCTAAAACAAACATTTTACCGGGTCGTGATGGCCTCGGTGCACCGCTATCTTGTTTGGACAGTGCCCGCTTCGGAATTGCATGGGGTGCCTTAGGTGCAGCCATGGATTGTTACGATACCGCATTGAGATATTCGAAGGAACGTATCCAGTTCGGTAAGCCTATTGCAGCATTCCAATTGCAACAGAAGAAATTGGCAGAGATGATCACCGAAATCACAAAAGCACAATTGCTGACCTGGCGTTTAGGCCACCTTAAAAATGAGGGTCGTGCTACTTCTGCACAAATCTCAATGGCAAAGCGAAACAATGTCGAAATCGCATTGAAAATTGCTCGCGAGGCACGTCAAATGTTGGGTGGAATGGGTATTACTGGAGACTTCTCAATCATGCGACACATGATGAATTTAGAGAGTGTGGTTACCTACGAAGGTACACACGATATTCATCTGTTAATCACTGGTTTAGATATTACCGGAGAA
Source organism: Flavobacteriales bacterium (assembly GCA_018623275.1). Lineage (GTDB taxonomy): Bacteria > Bacteroidota > Bacteroidia > Flavobacteriales > Schleiferiaceae > UBA10364. The sequence goes on along the minus strand of JAAZVU010000161.1, from coordinate 1,859 downwards.
AACGCTTTCGTTTAGATTAATTCGTAATTCGAATCACATTTACGCCGTCGAAAGTACAGCTGTATTCTTTGATAGGCAGGGTGTAGCTGGTATCTACGCTCTGGCCATCCAGAAGTTGGTATTGGTGTGCATCACACCCACAGGTAAAATAGAAATCCCCATTGGTGCTTTCTAGCATGCCACAACCGTCGGCCCAGTGTTCCGGACAAGCGGCTTCGTAAGCGGCGAAATCGTAGAATTGACCGTCGAAATATCGGCGATACACCAAGACCCCTGCATGACCTGCATTAGGAAGAAATAATTGGCCTCCAACTACGGTCAGATTGAAGCTCGAAGGATCGCTAACGTAGACCGTTTCGTCGACCAAAGGTTCCGGAATATCGTAAATCACATTAGTGTTATTACAGGCGATTAATCCCAATGCCAGTAGTGGCAGGGCCTGTAAGCATTTGTTTATCAGTCTGTAAAGTCGTTCACTCATTGGCTGCAAGATAGCTCGATTTCCTTGTCAATTCTCCGATTCTGATGCTTATATTTACGGACTTATAACCCAAAAGTAAAGCCAGTATTTATGGTCAAAAGAATACTCACGCTTATCATGGTCTTTGCTGTAGCTTTTAGCTATGGTCAAACACGTCCCGGTTCAATCAAGGGGACTGTAAAAGATAAGCGCACCGGCGAGGTCATTCCATTTGCTACGGTAATCGTAAAAGACAAGGACGTTGTTATTGCAACAGGAACGACAGATTTCGATGGAAAGTATAACATCAACCCTGTTAATGCGGGGGTGTACAATCTTACATGTAATTTCATCGGTTACGCAGATTTCAACCTGAATGGTGTTACTGTCTATTCAGGAAAACCGAAGGTGGTAAACTTCGACATGACGATCGAGAGTACAATGATCCAAGAGGTAACCGTAACCGCCCAAGAGGAGCTGATTGAAACGGGAAAAACCTCGGATATCGTTAGTTCCGAGGAAATCAAAAACCTCCCTTACCGTAACCTGAGCCAGATCGTAGGTACTACCGCTGGTGTATTCCAGCAAGACGGTAGCGGATCCTTCAACGTTCGTGGTTCGCGTTCTTCAACAAACGTAATCTTCATCGATGGGGTAAAAGTTCGTGGTGATGTCAACCTTCCACGTGATGCGATCTTGCAGACGGAGGTAATTACTGGTGGTGTTCCAGCACAGTATGGTGATGTTACCGGTGGTGTAATTTCTACCACTACAAAAGGGCCAGCTCCGTATTACTTCGGTTCGTCTGAGATCTTGACTAGTTCGGTTTTTGATCCTTACCACTACAATCTAGGTGCACTTACTCTAGGTGGCCCGATCATCAGAAACAAGAAGACAGGTCAACCCATTGTAGGTTTCCTTCTAGCATCTGAATTTCAGTACAACCGTGACGGCTCTCCTCGTTCTTTGACCACTTGGAAAGTGAACGATGACAAGCTAGCTGAGCTTCAAGCAAACCCACTAGTGCCTGCTTCATCAGGTTTCGGTGTACTTAATGCAGCAGATTTCTTAACGCAGAGTGATTTATCACCTCAAAACTACCGCGAGAACGTAGCACGCACAGCCGTTCGTGTTTCTGGTAACTTGAAATTTGTAACCTCTGAAAAAACCACCTTAACTGTGGGTGGTCGTTACAACATGAACCAAGGACGTAACGGCAGCCGCTTTAATGAGTTGATGAACTACGGCAACAACGCTGAATCGTTTGCAGAGGACTGGTCTACTTATGTTCGTTTCCAACAACGCTTCGGCAATCCATCAGATACTGCCAACTCGTTAATTAGAAACGCGTTCTACACCATCCAGATGGACTTTACGCGCAACCGTCGTTTGACTCAAG
>JAAZVU010000160.1 GCA_018623275.1 Flavobacteriales bacterium | reverse complement strand
GTTAAAGAGAATCTGGCTTGTTGAGGGCCAACTCTGGTTTCAACAGGAGAGATGAAGTAACCAAAAGACAAATTTGGATCAGGTAAGGTACTCACCTGTGTGACCCTTTGTATTGCTGCTTCAAAGTTTTTGTATTTAGCCAAAAGCCCAGGGTTATTTTCTGCGGCTATTTGGAAATAGTCTTCTAGCGTTTGAGCATTTCCTGAAAAGTGAAAGCCCATGGCAATGCATATGATTAAGATAAATTTCTTCATGATTGAGCTTTTTTGATTTTGCGTTCTTCTCTCCAACAGTAAAGCACTGGAACAATGAAATATGTGATAGCCGCAAATAGCATCCCGCCAAAGGCGGGTATTGCCATGGGTATCATTATATCGGACCCACGGCCTGTTGAAGTGAGGATAGGGAGCAAGGCAATAATGGTAGTGGCAGAAGTCATCACAGCAGGTTTTATTCTTCGCTGACCTGCTTCTACAGTGGCTGCTCTAATACCTTTAAGGTGGTCTGTTTTGTTTCGCTTAAAACTCTGATCTAAATAAGTGGCCATCAAAACGCCATCATCAGTTGCGATACCAAATAGGGCTATAAAACCGACCCAAACTGCTACACTGAGATTGATGGTGTGAATTTGGAATAGGTCTCTGAAATTGGTGCCGAATATGGAAAAGTCGGCAAACCATGTTTGACCGTACAACCAAAGGATAATGAAACCACCACTAAAGGCCATGGCAATACCTGTAAACACCATTAAGGATGTGGATACAGATTTGAACTGAAAATAGAGAATTAAGAAAACGATTCCAAGAACCAACGGCACGATTATGGACAGCCGTTTTTCTGCTCTAACCTGATTTTCGTAGCTTCCTGAAAATTTGTAGCTCACTCCTGAGGGAACTGTCAATTCTCCTGAATCTATTTTTTTCTGAATAGCTTGTTGCGCATCATTTACTACAGTTACTTCAGAGAAACCATCCATTTTATCGAACAGAACATAACCAACCAAAAAGGTTTCTTCACTCTTGATGGCTTGAGGCCCCCTTACGTATTCAAAATCTATAATTTGTGATAGCGGGATTTGGGCGCCTGTAGGTGTTGCCATTAATATTTTACCTAGAACTGAAGGGTCATCCCTAAGTTCTCTTGGATAGCGAACCCTGACAGGGAAACGCTCACGTCCTTCTACCGTTGAGGTAATCTTCATACCACCAATAGCGGTTTCGATGGTCTGTTGGACATCTTCTATGTTTAGCCCATAGCGTGAAATTTCATCGCGATTGATATTTAGATGTAGGTAAGGTTTACCCACTATCCTGTCGGCAAAGACCGCTTCTTTTTTTACCGATGGAACTTCTTTCAATATGCTTTCGAGCTGCAAGCCAAAGTCTTCTATAGTTCTCAGGTCTGGGCCATAAACTTTTATGCCCATAGGAGCTCGCATCCCTGTTTGAAGCATTATCAACCGCGTTTCTATAGGCTGAAGATTAGGGGCTGAAGTAACCCCTGGAATCTTAGTGACTTTGACAATTTCATTCCAGATGTCATCTGGAGACTTAATCACTTTACGCCAATTACGATAGTATTTACCATTATCATCAACAATTAAATCGCTCGCATTAATTCCTTGGTCTAGTCCTTCTTGATTACTCAAGGTATCGCCCGAAATGGTAATGAAGTGATTGTTGTCATCTACCTTAAACCTTTGTCGATGACCTTTTTTGTTGAGAATGTATTCGGACTTGTAATTGATGATGTTTTCATACATCGAAATGGGTGCAGGGTCAAGAGCAGATTCTACCCGTCCTAATTTACCTACCGTCAATTCCACTTCAGGTATATTGGTTAGCAACATATCCAATTGCCCAACCACTCTTCGGTTATACTCCATACCTGAGTGTGGCATGGAGGTGGGCATAAGTAGAAAACTGCCTTCATCGAGCGAAGGCATGAACTCCTTACCAATTCCTGGAAAAGTATGCGCCAATTCAGACCAAACTTTAGTCTTGTTGATGTTCCAGCCTACGGATTCAAATCCTTTAGAAACAAAACCGAAAACGGTGTTGAAGCCTAACCAAATGTTGGCAGCCAACAGAATAAGCAAAGAAGGAATGACAAGAAACTTTGTTTTATTATCAAGGCACCAATGCAAAAACCTTTTGTATTGATATTCTAGTAGGGTGAAGCTGCCCAAGATTACAGCCACTAGTATTGCCACAAATACGAAATTGACGAGGAGAGACTGTGATGCCCCTAGTGGTAACCAGTATTTTGCCAAGAGCCAAGTAACGCCTATTAATACGATGATTAACTCTGCGTATTGGTATAAAAAGAGAACGGGTTTCGGAAAATTCTTGCTGTTAGCATTTAAGAATTGTTTGAGAATGCCTATTACACCAAAGAGAAATAGCATTACTCCACCCCAAACCTGACCAAAAGCCAGTGCGACTACCCCAATGATGACAAGTACGTAGCTACCGTACTTTTTGAGTAGATTGTTCTTGATTTTGAAGCCGAAAAACCAATGTGCCAGGGTAGGCATGATTAGCAGACTCACCAGCAATGCAGCAATCAGGGCAAAGGTCTTGGTAAAGGCCAAAGGCCCAAATAGCTTTCCTTCGGCAGCTTGCATGGTGAATACAGGAATGAAACTCACAATGGTGGTAGAAACGGCTGTGAGTATTGCTGTAGCCACTTCAGAAGCGCCATTGTAAACGGTAGTAATCAGTTTCTGCTTAGGTGGGGCTTCATCAATGTGTTTGATGATATTTTCTGAGAGAATCACGCCTAAATCAACCATCGTTCCGATGGCAATGGCAATACCCGATAGCGCAACGATGTTGGCATCCACTCCAAAGTAACGCATGGCGATAAATACCATGAGCACAGCAATGGGCAGGATGCTCGAAATGAGAAAAGAAGCCCTAAGATTATACACCATTACAATCACCACCAGAATAGTGATGAGAACTTGCAGTGAAATGGCTTCTTCCAGTGTGCCTAAGGTTTCGTAAATCAATTCCGAACGATCATAAAAGGGCACAATGGTTAATTGAGATTCTCTGCCATCTGCTAAAGTTTTCTTTGGAAGCCCAGGTGCTATTTCTTTTATCTTCTTTTTTACATTGTTGATGACCTGCAAGGG
>JAAZVU010000041.1 GCA_018623275.1 Flavobacteriales bacterium | reverse complement strand
GTCATTTCTTCTGGCGAGTAGTGCATACTCTCCCAGTTACCGCCGTTTCCGTGCGGCTCATTTTCAACGGTGAAACCCCAAAGGTCGATACCTTCTGCCTTGTAAGCGTCTACATATTTGCTGAAGAACAAAGCCCAAGTTGGGTAGTATTCTTCTTTGAGTTTCCCTGCACGCCACTCGTTGTTATCCTTCATCCACGGCGCAGCAGACCACGGGGAAGCGAATAATTTGAATCCGTCTTCACTAATGTCTTGCGCATCTTTAATCATTGGAATAAGGTCGTCCTTGTCCTCATCCACGCTAAAGTGCTCCAAGTTTACATCGCCCTCTACTGGGGTGTACGAATAGTTGCTTACCGAGAAATCGCACGAATTCATGTGGGTGCGCGTCAGACTATAATTAGAGCCCTCTTTAGAAAAGTATGCTTCCAATACCTCCATTCTATGCTCAGGACTAAGCCGATTAAGGTTGTAAGCCGAAGCCTCAGTAAATGCACCTCCGAAGCCGACTATCTGCTGCTTCTTAGCATTGAGGTCGACCTTGATTGTGGAGTGGTTTTCGGTTACTTCAAAGTCGTTTACTTGCTCTAAATTCTTCCCACTTGCAGAGGTTTCGTATACGTTCACATCCATAGTTGGTTCTTGGCTACAGGCTTGTGTTATTAAGCCAATTAAAAGAGCTGGTAAGACTTTGCTTTTCATCATTCGTTTAGGAATCGGTCCTTCACGGTAGAGAAGACCTCTTTTTTAGTTCTGTCAATATTCACAATCCCCCAAAATTCTTCATTTGGAGAACCGTCGTAAGGCACACCGCTGCTGTTTGGAGCCCAGCCGCCAATATCTTGAATTTCCGGATTTCCTGCTTTCCACCACCCGTCGGTAAATGAGAAAAGGGTCATTCCTTCAAACTCATTTGCCAATGGCGTAAGCTCATCAATAATATGTCCGACCGCTAATGCCTGGGCACGCTCATTCACGCCCTTCTGTAAACTGTCTTTTTCAATGGTCATGTAACTATCTGCTCCCAATTCAGAGAAGTAAAATGGCTTGTCGCTTTTAGCTCTCCAATCGGCCACAAATGAAGCAGGCAGGTCCCAACGGTAGACATTAAAGCCCCACATATCAAGATTTCTACCATAGTGAAGAGCCTTTGAATCTGGCACCTCGCCATGGGCGGTAGTCACAAAGTGATTTGTATCAACGGCATGGATAGCATCTGTAGCCGCTTCTAATGTTTTGTACCAAACCGTTAAATCGCCCCCAAACCATTCTGGATGATAGTTGTATTCATTCCCCAACTCCCACAAGTAGATGGCCGGATGATCCTTGTATTTCTTAACATAATCTAGGTAAGTGCCCGAATACAAGTCGTAAACGCTGTCCTGGTTGTAACCAAAACTCGTAATGACCTTCATGCCGCGCGCTGCAAATTTGTCTAGAACTTCTTCTTCAGCGATGGGCACATATACGCGAACAACGTTTATACCTGCCTCTTGCATCAAATCTAAATCCTGATCCAAAAATTCCCAGCTTCGTTCTGTCTCCCCTACATTCACAGGGTGGTAGCAAATAGCCTTGAAATAATCTCCCTGAACCACTTCTTCTGTAGGTGCTGCAGCAGGTTCAGTAACGCAAGAAGCGATAAAAACAAGGGCAAAAAGAGCTAGTAATTTCTTCATAATTAACGTCTTCTTTTTGGAGCACTAACCGTTTGTAAAAGAGTAGTAGTGTCTCCCTCGAAAGTTTTTGTTATCTCGTTTCCTCCTCGTGTCAATCCTTCAAAAGCACCTTCGTCGACTAAATCCCAGAGACCGTATTTCGCTTGGCCATCCAAGGTGATTAACCCAAAATGATTTTCGGATCCTTCCGGGTGATTCGGGTCCTTCCACTGTTCATCAAAGGCCTCGAAATAGAAACAGCTGATACCTTCTGCATCTGTCCATTCGCGCATCGCATTATGGTAGATTGCTTGCTTATACTCGTCCGCTGCAAAAGAACCGTTGTTGCCGTAGAAACCTACACTAATGCTTGACCAGCCCGTTTCGCCGATATGAATGGGCTTTCCAGGCGCAATTCCGTGTACATAGGCCTTCACACTCTCGTATTGACCCTGGGCATAGAATGCCGCACGTTGCATCGCCATGAGCACACGGTCGTGATCAGAAAATCCGTTGGACTCATCTGCTGGGCTTTCCCAAAAAGCACTGTTGTAATGCGTATCATGGAAAGGATAAGTGTGCATACTCACATAGTCTACTGCCATGATGAGCTCTTCTAATTCGCGAAGGTGGTAGGCTTCTTCACCACCGCCCCATGAGGCAAAATTATCTGAAGAGGTTACCCAAAGATCCGCTGGCAGTTTGCCTATGCGTTTGAGCTCTTGGAGGTAATTCACATACTTCAAAATGACTGAAGGATGTACGAAATAGCTCGCTGCCCAATGCACCATTGCTTCGTTACCTACGGCAATGATTTTCACGATATCGGGGTATTCGTTGGCATAGCGCACTGCCTTTTGAATTTCGCTCGTATTGTTCTCTTCACTCTCTCTGCCATGATCAGGAGCTTCTGTTGTCCATGCATTGTGGCAATCGATCCACGCACCGAGCATCACGTACATCTCGAAAGCAGGATCTTCCTCCTTTAGTTCACGAATGGCTTTGAGCACATTGGGTGCGTGCGGAAGTTGCAGGTTGTAGGTTCGGAGCAACCGAACGCCCATGGCTGACATGATCTTTAAATCTTCCTTCAGCTCTTGGATAGTTGGTTGCTCATCCCTCGTTTTTCCTCTATACCCTCCGTAAGAAATAGCTCGGTACTCAGGGTTGCCAAGTATTTCTTTTGCACTCTTACTCTTTGCCATAGGCTCGCTACTTGAGGCACAAGAACTCAACATTAGCACAGCTGCCAATGCGCAAAAGCTCAGAATTCTTCTACCTACTCCTTTCATTCAATCTTATTTCACAACAGATACGGTGATCTGCTTGATATTTCCTGTTCTACGGAACAATTCCGTGGTCAATTCCTTCGTCAAGGTTACCCCATCAATTTGCTCGGTACCCTTTTGCATTTCAACAACCATTTTCGATTCTGAAGCTCTTTCGTAGATTACAGGGACCTGACAATACGTGAAGGCCAAGCCGTCTGAAGGCACTGTTATCTTGGCTACATCATTGTTCAAATTCACGTACTCGAAGACGCTGTGGTTATCCAAGAATTCTTCATCGCGAAGAATCTTAGGCTCAAAGCTTAATTGGCCGTTTTTAACCGAAACACCAAGCTCGCCGAATCGGCTAATCAAATCTTCTTTAACCTGACCTGTCATACCTGGCTGCTGTGCACCTTTACCACCTGGCGTGTGCGAATACGGATCTGTCGGGAAGGCGCCATATAACTCTGGACTCTTATGAGCACCAATACCCGCCAAGATTTCGAAATAGTGATCGTACATGCGTCCGATCAATGCTCCGTCCTCGGTTTGTAAAGCCGCATTAGTGTTCTCATATGCCGCCAATAGAAGCTTACTCACCATGTGCCAGTAGATAGATCCCAATCCTTCGTAACCGAAGAAGGTACCTGAGCGACCTGTAAACGATTTGTGGTCGAACACCTCTTCAAAAATTGCTGCTAGAAGACCTCGATCAGCTTCAACAAGCTCTGCATATTGCGCAGGCAATGCATCCAATGCAGCGTGCAAACTGTTCACGTTATTGAACATACCATTGAAGTGGTACACGCCGTTTCTGTCTCTTAGCACGACTGTTTTATCACCTGCCTCAAGAAGTGCTGCCACTAATTTTGAAGCTTCAGCACGCGCTGCCGGAATGCAGTTTTTCGCCGTGAATCGAGGTAGGTCTTTGTTTGGGTATAGAATGTAGCTGTACTGGTCCTCACGGAACAATGCGCTCGCTTTCAAAGCATCCAATACATCCGCGCTTTGCGCCGCCGATAAGTACTTCGAACTTAATACCGCAACCTGACCTTCTAGCATTTCTGATAGGTAGCTCACCTTTACTGCATCGCCGTCAACAGTCATCAAATTGTACGCGTGGTACAACCCGTCTTCACGCTTGTTCGCACGAATACTTTGCTCCATATAAGCTTTGGCCAATGCTGCAAAGCTGCGAATCTCTTCCGCGCCTACAGTTTCAAAACCACCTGAGAAGCCACTTTCATAAATAGCCAAACGGTAAGCGCTTGCCGGTTCGCCCAATGCATCCAATACCGCCTTGCGCTGAACATCATCAAAGCCCGATTCGATCAAACCTTCATTGGCCTTCAATGCAGCTAATACGCCACGGAAGAAGGTAGCTAGCTCAGCACTTAGCTTCACATCACCGTTCTCTCCTTCAAGCATTCCCTCGAAGAAATCCAAGAATCTGCGTAGGTAATATAGTGTAACCATACTCACCCCGTTACCTACAAGTGCATTGTTGGCATCGTTCCATTCTGGACGTTGTGTGTTCATCCAAATACCGCCTTCTGGGATGAAGTTGCTCACCTTAGCAAGGACTGTAGCAAGAATCTTCTCAATGAAATTCACCTTATGAATCTCTGCGTTACCGTTCAATAGCAAGGCACCGTCTACCCCTACAGTAGCGCGACGTTCTTGGATCGCCTCTTCTTCCTTATGGTCGAAATCGATCGTGTTCTTAGGATCCTTGAGAAGGTCTTTGTATTCCTTGATGCGGTAAGGAACGTTCGCATAAACGAAGTGTTCTTGTGCAAAATACTCCTTCAGAGTACCTGGATAATAGGCCTCAATGAACTCCAAGAATTTCAGCAGGTAAATAATCTGGTGATCACCCCAATACCCGATATAGGACCATGGGTTGTCCGGCTCAATAGTTTCCCAATCGAAACCGTCTTTTACCACACGGTATGGGTTATATCCGTCAAACGTCGTTGCGTTCAAGAATTTATGGATCATACCTTCCATAAATTCAGGGTATGAATGTGCCAATGCCTCCCAATTCTGGAAGATATCACGCCAGTTTCCTTGGTAATCGAGGATTTTTTCTCCCGTCACCTCATCACGTGTATTGATCGAGAACTTGTTCCAAGGACGTGAAGGATCCCCGTGACGACGGCTAAACTTCAACGGTAAATATTCTAAGGCAAGGCGCTTGAAGTCTTCATCTGGAGTAGCTTCAGCCAATGCCTTCAATGTTTGAAGGTCGAATACATCTTCAAGACCATCAATCAAATCTGCTGTACGTGCATACACCTCCTTGTTGGCCTTCGCCATGTACTTATCAAAATCGGCCTTTTCAATATTGTAGTTGTCGTCGAAAATACCTCCACGCATGATGTTAAACATGGTGTTAGCGAAGTGACGAATATTGAGCAATCTATCGTTCGATAGCTGCAAACCGTCAGAAGCTGCAACCAATTCTACCAAGTGCTTAGAACCCGCTTCCACATCTGCTAGTAGCTCAGCTTTCAATGCAGCAGGATCGCTTAGAGCAGCCATCAAATCTGCTACTTCGACAGGTCCTTTATTTACATCAGCAACGATGCTCCAAGCTTCAGAAGCGCCGGCTCCTAGAACTACCTCGTCACAAACGAAGTACGCACCGCGCTCTGCTTTGATATCAATCTCCTCGGTAGGAACTGCTCCTTTACGGAAGGCGTCCAGTTGCTTCGAACACAACAGTTTTGTTGAATTTGGACGGTCCAGTGACCACGCAACATTTACACGTAAAGCCTCGCTCGGCTCTGCCTTATCTACGATCACTGCACTCAAAGAGAACAGTCCAAGTCCACTCTCCTTTTCAAGCTCACACTTCTTGTAAGCATCCACAAGATTAGAAGAAGCCTGTTGCAAAGCAGTCTCAACGCCGTATGGCATCAAGTTTTGCAACCCATCGGCAAAGCGTACAGTGACATTATCAGATCCGTTGTTGGTCAATGCCGACTTACGGACATAGCCGTATTTATCGCTTGAGTTCCAATCGTAGGTAAAAGTGACTTGTAAATCATGATTCACCTCTTCGAAACGGATTTTGTTTCCATAGGCATTCTTGTACAAGTTTCTGCTCACCTTGTATACGCCATCATACTTTGATGAAAACGGCTCCCACAAGCTTACCTTTTCACCGCGTTCTACCAAACAAATGGTTTTTGAACCGGTGAACTCTGCGCTCTCGGTAATCTTGTCGTCAGTGTAATACGGGAACAAGGCAAACTCACTGTTCTTTCTACCGGCAGACAATCCGCCTGTGCTCGATAAGAACATCCAGTGATTAGAATCGCTAACGATGCTCATGAAGAACGGACGCATGGCATCGTAGTTTGAAATTTTATAGTAGGATTCGTTGTCAATTTTGACTTCCTCTCCCTTCACCACAACGTCGTGGCCTTGCATTAGTTGGTCGCCTAGAAAAATAATTTTCTGCTCTTTCATAGTGTTAGTTGCACCCCCTTATCAGGACATGTTTTTGTTTTAACGGGTTAGTGATACACTTTATCGGGCTTAGGTTTTGCATTTTTTAGGTTCAATTAGGTCAAAGCCATTTTCGCAGCCTTTCACCACCTCAAAAAGCCAGTGTTTCCGGCACATCAAGGCACAATTTTCCTTTAAAATTTAGTTTAACAAGTATAAAAACTAGAATTAACCTGTTCACCGGACAATTGCAGGACAAACTAATTTTCCTGATTTTACGCCCCAGGCCGCCCTTTAATACGAACAAGACTGATGTATCTTCACGAATATCAACAAATTGGACCATGAACAGAGTCTTATCTATATCTCTCCTGCTTTCTTTCACACATCTAGTACCCATTCATCTTAGCGCACAATGCGGTCAAAACTACGATCGCGAGGTAAGACGGATAGTGAAGTCTGCACAGAAGTTGCCGCACGAAAAAACAAGGATTGTTTTCGCCGGAAGCTCCACCTTTCGACTCTGGAACAACATGGCTGAAAGTTTCCCGGAATACGAAGTGGTCAACGCCGGCATAGGAGGCTCGTGTTTCGATGATCTCTATCGATATAAAGACGAGCTCATCTCAAACACCGAACCAGATATTCTCGTTATCTACGAAGGGGATAATGATATAGTTCATGTAGAGAAAGACGGCAGCCAAAGAGAAGTATTTACTATTCATTCTGACGCTTGGAAACTGATGAATTGGATCCAGTATACCCACCCTGACCTTCCCGTATTTCTTCTTTCACCAAAACCTTCGCCTGCGCGATGGGAAAACCTAGCAAGGTACAAGGCAGTAAACAGCCGTCTGGAAGAATTAACCCAGGCATATAACTACTACTTCATGGATTGTTGGCCTTGGCTCACCGACAACAATGGGCAGGTCGATTCCAAACTTTTTATTTCTGACATGCTTCACCTAAACGCCAAAGGGAATGGACGACTAGGCCATCATATTTCGGAAATAATTCGCAACGCTAACCCTGAAGAAAAAACACTTGATGCATTCGTAGACCAATGGCACCTAGCAGCCGCCACTGCAGATTCGGCTGCTTATTTCGGTGCCTTTCACAATGACGAAAGCATCTTCCAAGGCACCGACGGCGGTGAGTATTGGACCGCTGGAGAGTTCCGAGCGTGGGCTGCACCGTATTTCCGAAGAGAAAGCGCTTGGACCTTCGAGGCCTTCGAACGCCATTGGTACAGAAAAGGTAATACCCTATGGTTCAATGAACGGTTAGATTCACCGCACATGGGTAAATGCCGCGGTGTTGGCGTTGTACGCGCCACAAGTGATGGCCTAAAAATAGACCACTACAGCTTGAGCTTTGAGGTACCAAATGAAGTGGTAGGAGAATTAGTTCCATTGGCTACACCACAGCGCATAGAGGTATTGAAGTACCAACAAGAATTGGACGATTTTTATACCGATTCAACAACCAGTCCTTTAACTCCTGAAGAACGGGCCGCTTTCCACGGACATGAATTCTTCAGCTACAATCCGGAGATGGCCGTTGAGGCGAACATTGAAGTGCTAGAAAATGAACCGTGGTTCAACATGGCCACTAGCTCCGGCGTGAGTAAAGAGTACCGCCGCTATGCCAAGGCCACCTTCGAGGTGCGCGGACAAACTTTGGAATTGTTCCTCTACCAAAGCAAAAGATTGATGGCCATGGAAGAATATCAGGACCACCTATTTCTTCCTTTCATGGATAAAACTACCGGAGTCAGCACCTACGGCACGGGCCGATTCATGGACATCGCCAAACCCGAAGGAAGCACCATGGTCTTGGATTTTAACTATGCCTACAACCCATATTGCGCCTATACCGACGGGTACTCATGTCCCATTACCCCGAAAGAAAACTACATCGACATTGAAGTAAATGCGGGAATCAAGGGACCGGAAGGGCATTAAATTGGGGCATAGACCTACTTCTTTTGGCAGCATGTACACCTGCTACAATGATCAAGGAGAGGTTCTCTATGAAGACCTTGTTTTTAAACGTGAAGGCCGAGGACATACTCACGACCTATGGGAAAACTGTTTAATCATTGAAGGCAGCGGGATTATTGTAATAGATAATGAAAGGATCGAGGTTACTGCGGGGAATTGGTGCCACATACCTCCCGGCGCGAATCATTGGATGATACCGATGAAGACACCCTTCAAACTGACCTTAACTTACAGCGAGAAGCCCGATAAAATTCACCCTAGATACCAATTATAGTGTCGTCCAGAGTTTGTCCGTAAAAAATCTCACAATCGCAGTTTATATTGCGACAAAGACACATCACATGAAACGAATTGTACCCCTTCTACTACTAACCCTATCTTTTTCTGCAAATGCACAGGTATTTGACACGTTAGTTTGGGCTGACGAATTCAACGTGGACGGTCCATTAGATACGGCAAAATGGTGGCACCAAACCATCTTACCTAATAACGGTCAAAGCTGGTGGAATGGAGAGATCCAACACTACACCAATAGAGACACGAACTCCTATTGCGACAGCGGCTTCATGTATTTGGTGGCACGTAAAGAAACTTTCACCGATCAAAATGTCACTAAAGACTACACCTCAGCGCGACTCAATTCAAAGTTTGCCTTCACCTACGGAAGAGTTGAAGTGCGTGCTCAAATGCCTACTGGTTCAGGTACCTGGCCTGCCATTTGGATGCTTGGTCAAAACATTTATGAGATAGGCGCATGGTGGAACCTTCAGGGATACGCTACGACCGGTTGGCCGGCATGTGGCGAGATCGATATTATGGAGCACTGGGGGACAAACCAGAATTGGATCCAAAGTGCTATGCACACCCCATCAAGTTTCGGAAATACGCAGAACAAGGGAGGAAGACTTATTCCAGGAGTTAGCAATAACATGCATACCTATGCGCTGGAATGGACACCAACGAAGATGGTTTTCAGCGTGGACAGCATCGTTCATTACACCTATGAGCCGGCTACTCAAGACGCAAACACATGGCCTTTTGACAACCCTCAATACATCCTTATGAATATCGCCATTCAGTCGAGCATAGATACGGCCTTCACCGAGAGCCCAATGATTGTGGATTATATTAGAGTGTACCAAAGTAGTACGCTGTCTGACGAGGAATTAGAGCAAGGAAGTATCGAAGTATACCCGAATCCTACCGAAGGCCTTCTTAACATTCGTCAGCCTTGGAATGCGGCTAAAGTTCAATTGTTCGATGTGACTGGAACTTTAGTTAAAGAACAAACCATAGAGTTTGGAAATTCGCAGATAGACATGGCAAGTTTATCAAACGGCACCTATACCTGTAGAGTACTGAATACCGATAAAGGCATCTATTCTGAGCAGAAGGTGATCAAGATATAAACCACTGTATTTCAACAGCCTACACACCCGCAACCCTAGATGTCGCAGAATTTGTATATATTCGCGGCATCTTTATGGATAACTCGCAAACGCAGGACATACAAAATCAAGGGGTAATCAGCACTGCTGAGGAGTTTCCCGTTAACGATTTTGTTTGCGAGATTGATCCTTCGGACGTGGTAACTGCCATGGACAGCAGTTCAAAGCCTCAAGCACAGTCCAAATCCAAGCACGCATTTCCCTTTGGCGCACAAATATCTACACCGAGAACCTACTGCGTTTTCTAAGATATTTTCTCACGCCACCCCTTCCCAACTTAAGCAGAAAATCTGCTGACAACGCGAGTCTTAGGAAGAGCTCGTAGTTTCTGTATTTATTCCTAAAACAATTAATTATGCGAAAACGACAAAATCGTATTTCACATGTATTCTTTTTAATGCTATTGTGTTTTGGCTTTAGTCAAAATGCTTTGGCACAACAGAAAGTTTCGGGTACTGTCTCGGATCAATACGGCGAACCCGTAATTGGTGCCTCTGTAAGTGTACTCAACGGAGATCAAGCAACGTTAACCGACCCTATGGGAAAGTACAGTATTGAGTTGTACGATGGGAAAACGAAACTTGTATTTAGTTACTTCGGATTTGATAGCCAAACAGTTGATGTAGCGGGTAAAAGCGCTGTTAACGTAACACTTAAGGCTTCTGAAATCCAACTAGAAGAGGTAGTCATTACCGCACTTGGGGTGTCTCGCGAGGAGCGTGCACTAGGTTATGCCGTTCAAGGACTAAAAAGCAAGGATATTGCTTCAGTACCTGCACCTAACGCGGTAGATAACCTTAGTGGTAAACTAGCCGGTGTTTATGTAACGGGTGGTTCTTCAGGTCCAACAGCATCCTCCAATGTGACCATTAGAGGTCAAACTTCATTGAACGGGAATAGCCAAGCGCTTTTCATCGTAAACGGGGTTCCGATTACCAACGGACTATTCTCACCAGGTGACGGTCTTAACGGCTCTTCTACTATCGATTTCGGTAATGGTGCACAGATCATCAACTCCTACGACATTGAAAACATCTCAGTGCTTAAAGGACCTGCAGCAGCAGCTCTTTACGGATCGCGTGCAGCAAACGGTGTCATCTATGTGACCACAAAAACCGGAAAGAACGCTGAAGGCTGGGGTGTGAGCGTGAATTCGAACACCGTTCTTGAAACGCCTTTGAAGCTTCCTAACTTCCAAGACCAATTTGGTAATGGTGGATACGGAAAATACAGCTATAACGCAGGTACTGCCTATACCGGTGATTACTACGATGCCTTCGGTGAAAACTGGGGCCCTCGCACCAACGGTCAGCTTATCAAGCAATGGGATTCTAACGGTGAAGCTGTTCCTTTTGAAGCTGCTCCAAATAATATGCGCAACTTCTTCCAAACAGGAGTGAGCACGAACAACAACGTGAGCATCTCTCACGCTGATGAAAACGGTGATTTCCGCTTCTCTGCAACCCAATTGAACAGAAGAGGTATTGTACCAAATACAGATTTGAATCGTAATACGCTTCAAACATCTGTAGGCAAAAAGCTTTTCAACAATAGACTAGAATTTAGAGCCAATGCCATGTACGTAGGCTCGGGTTCAAACAACGTTCC
>JAAZVU010000159.1 GCA_018623275.1 Flavobacteriales bacterium | reverse complement strand
GGCGTGAAAGTTGGGCTTGCTAGTGTTGAAGCTTTAGAAGAATATTTCTTCAAGGTCATTAAAAACGACAATTACATTAAGGAAGATGGGCTCTACCAACACGAGTTGTCCGCTGAAGAAAATGAACTGTATAGAAGGTATCAAAACAGCATTGCAAATAGCGACATCTATCTCGCAAAGAACAACAATGCCGTTCTTCGACTTGAATCGTTAACAACACACAACCCGGATTTAGCGGTATTCCTTCTAGTACGTGATCCCTTACAGCATGCTTATAGTTTGATGCAACAGCACAAAAAATTCAGTGCTCAGCAAGAGGAAGATCCGTTTATCAAGGATTACATGGATTGGCTAGGTCACCATGAGTTTGGCCAAGGGCAGCGTCCATTTGTATTAAATGATGTGGGCGCACAGGGTGGAGATCCTAACGACATCAATTATTGGCTAGAGCGTTGGATCAACTATTACAGCCAGGTTTCTATTGGAAACAACACCTTTGTTTTAACGTATGAGGACTTCTTGGCTGAGCCGAAATCAACATTGACCTTTATCAGCTCAACCTTAGGTATTAATCTTAATTTGGCAAATACTAAGAATTTTGATAAAGTCCCCGTTTCTGTAGCTCTTGTAAATGAAGCATTGCTATCCGACGCGAATGCGCTTTACAAGAAACTACTAGTCAATGCCTAAATCTATTCTCATCGTCGAAGACGATACATTACTCGGGGAAACACTCCATACCATGCTCACCCTTCTAGAGCATAATCCCACTGTATGTAATACGCTATCAGATGCTAAAACTGCGATTACACAACAGCACTGGGATGTTATTTTGAGCGACTTTTCCTTGGGTGTTGGCACCGGAGTAGATGTAATGAACCACGCTATTTCAGAAAATTCAGAGGCCTTACTTATCATCTCTAGCGGTTATGAAAGAGAACAATTCGAAGAGCAATTAAAAGGGCTAGATCAAGTCCTTTGGTTGAACAAGCCTTATAAAATTGACGAATTAGTCAAACTTCTTAATTAAGACTTTAAGAAATGTTCTTAATTTGAGAGTCCAATAACACTCAGAGAACATGTCATTAGCTTACCTAAATCACGAAGGATTCGATATCCTTTCCCACGAACTCAAGGAACACCTCACAACTATTGGAGAAGTAGTGGAATATGAGAAAGGTGATCTTATCTTAGATTACGGCCTTCATGCAGACTTTATGCCCATTATTCTTGAAGGGAGCGCAAGAGTGATGCGTATTGCAGATGACGACCCTTCGAAAGAGCTGCTACTGTACTTTTTGACCCCAGGAGAGATCTGTCCTTGTGCTGCTTTCTCTCAACTCCCGAACGGGAATATGCCAATCACCGTTGAAGCAGAGTCACCATCAAAAGTTCTTCACGTCCCATTAGAGGAATTAACGCCGATGACCGAAGCCTTTAGTGAATGGCGCATTTATGAATTAGGAAACTTCCGTCGCAGATTTGAAGAGCTCTTGAGCCTAGTTGATAACGCTATTTTCAATCAACTTGAAGCTAGGTTGCTTGCCTACATTGAAAAGCGCTGTCTACTCAACAACCGCCGAGGCGTTTCTCTGTCTAAAGTTAAAATGGCCTCTGAACTAGGAACTTCTCGAGAAGTCGTCAGCCGACTCCTCAAAAACCTAGAAAATAAAGGTGTGCTCACCCAAGACAAAGAAGGCGTGCACCTTCTGGGCTAGATTATTCTATCAACAGGCGCTCGTTGTAAATAGCAGACCCTGCTTGAATTTTCAACAAGTACGCTCCTGATGGAAGGTGGTTCAAATCCATGTACTCCACAGTGTAGAGCGCAGCATTGAAATTGCCTACGTGAACTGCTTTACCAGTGATGTCATAAACTTGGTAACGAACCTCTGTTCCTTCAGCTACATCTACTAATAGCTCGACATTTCCACTACTTGGATTTGGATATACAGCAACATTAGTAGCTGCCAATTCCAATTCCTCTTCACCAATAAATGGCGCCTTGTTCAGCTTAACATCCGTGTACACGTGCCATTCCCCTGGCTGGTAGGTCATAGGAGCCGTTGCATTTGTGACCACTATACTATCTCCAGTGAAGTAATCGTACCAAGTCCCAGTATGCTGGAAGTTTGGATAGACATCACCCGCGGTCACACGGAAATTTCCTACAACAGTTGCATTGGTATCCGTAGTCGAAAGATTGATGCGCTTCGCTCCGCCATTGAGCGCATAAGTGAAGTTGTCCGTGTTAAATACGCCATACTTCTTGCGCATGTCAATGAGCGCTGCGGTATGGAAATACACCTTTTGACGGTGGAAGTTTTCATAGTAGCTCCAAAGAATAGGCTTCTCACAAATACGACAAGGATTGTCGATCGAAATATCATAAGCCAATTCCTCGAACATGTACATCATCTTCGGACCCGGAATAGTGTACAAAAAGGCATGAGTCAAAATCTTACGATCGGCCATGGTCGCAAGCGTTCTTGTATCATAGCCGCCCGAAGCATTTCCATAGGTCTTGATCTTATACGATGCTCTTTCCTCATCGTGACTTTCAGTGTACGAAATCAAGTGTTTATCGTTCCAGCCACGCTCTTTGTAAATGCCCCATTTGAAATCACTATTTGCGGTATATCCCATAGCAGCTTCATAGTACGCATGAGCTACGTTACCCCATAGCATCATACCATAATCGCTGAGTTCTTTTTCTTCGTTATTTGGGCCCCAATGCTCTAGGATCACATAGAAATCTTGATCAACTCCCCAGAGGGTATCTGCTAGGCGCTTCAGTGCGGCGATACGCGGTGCAGAATAGTTATCTGCATTCGAATTGTTCGTGAAGCCCTTTGTAAAGTCAAAGCGGATTCCGTCAATCTTAAACTCCTCAATCCAGTAGGTATTGATACGATCCATGTAATCGCGCGTCGGCTGCACATAGTGATCAAAATCGTTACCCCAACAGTTTGGTGGATGAGGACAATTTTGGTTCATATATGGGTTATCAGCAGCAGGTCTATTGTTTGCACCGTCCCACCACATCTGAGCAATAGGATTCTGACCATAGGCATGGTTATATACCTGATCTGTAATAACTGCAATGCCTCTAGAGTGACAGCTGTCCACGAACTCCTTAAACTTATCCGGAGTACCGTAATACTT
>JAAZVU010000040.1 GCA_018623275.1 Flavobacteriales bacterium | reverse complement strand
TTGATCGATATCAGTACCCGACTTTGGACAAAACATGAGCAAAGCCTGTGGTTCACTTTTCACACCAAGACGGCCGCTGGACCACTTCCTCAAGCAAGATTTACCGATGCACCCGGTTATGCCTTTTTCTTTTCGCACCAGAAGAGCTTTGATTCGTGGGGAAATTGGGAACCCTATCTCACCACTGATGCTGGATTTCAAGTATACCAGACCCATTGGGTGGATTACCCACAAAACGACGGATTCCTCGGAAACATTAAGCTTGAACTCAATAAAGACAAAACTTTCCTGAGTGCTCAATTACGCACCTTTACCGGCTATTTTCTAGATGGAGATTGGCCAAGGCTGTTGGAGCTGCAGTGGAGCCAATCCTTCACTTTTGGTCAGAACCGTATTGGACGTACACATGTAGGCTGGACACGAGGATTGAACGACTACCCGTTCTCTTTTATGACCGTTGGAATGACCTATTGGTTAGACGTTCACATGTAATCGCAACCAAAGTCCTAGCGGTACTCTCGTAGTTTTCGCCTTGTTTAAAGCTTCAGCTTTCCACTTCTTCTGCGCCTCAGTATCGCCACGCTTCTTATACGTACGGGCCAATTCATAGGCCTTACGAACCTCGTAGAGCTTAAATTCCCTCTCACTGATGTGACCGAGCTCTTTAGCCTTAGCCACTGCACGCATCACCTTATTTACGTGCCCTTCTGCATCTGCGGTCATGCCGAAATCCAATCGGTACTTCAGCGTCGCCTCGGGCAGCATCTTCGGAAAATCTCCGCGACTAAGCACTCTTAAATGCGCGCCAACATCTTCCTGGAGGTTCCTATCGTTTTCCCAAGCATAGTCAAAACCACTGCGCATAATGATCGTTGAAGGAACAATCGGGTTGTAACTCAAAAAGGACCGCAGCGAACTGACCTGGCTACAGGCTCTCTTGCGCGTACTTTGTTCATTATCGGGTGTCCACTCCAATATTGGTGTGTAAAACCACTGGGTCTTTGGATACTTTAAAAGTCCCTTCACCCCTTGCTCTAGTTTGCCTGGCAACCACACATCGTCCGCATCTAAAAATGCATAGGCATCGCCCGTCGAGGCAGCCATACCTGCATTCCTAGCTTTTCCCAAGCCTGAATTTGCCTGACTTACGATTCTTAAAGCGAGGTTGGCTTCAAATTTTGCTGCAACCCTTCTAGTATTGTCAGTACTTCCGTCATCCACCAAAATCACTTCAAAAGGTCGAACACTTTGGCGCACTACACTTTCGAGACATTCCTCGAGCGTGGACGCAGCGTTGTATGCAGGTATGATGACAGAAATTCTCATTAGTGCGCAAAGAAGGTTTTAGGGAACAGTCGAGCTGCCAATTTTTTCACGGGTTTCTTGAGCCCCAGCGCAATGAAGAATTGGCCCGTGAGTTTTATGATACCACTTTTCAATAGGTAGGTGCCCAATCCAGATCTATACTGCTTGAAGGTTCGGTATAACCTGCGGTTATTCCGCCAAACCTCAGCGGTGCGGTCCATCGAGAACACATTGGCCGCCCACCACATTGCCACTTGGCCACGGGCGGCATTGATGGTTTCGAGCGGTGCGAAGTCCTCCTTCTCGAAGATGGTGTACATCTCTAAAAGTTCGTCAAAAGCACTGTAGGAGCTGATGGCGCGGCTGCGTTGTGTTTGGGTGTGAAAGCGGAATTTGTTTCGCGGCCGCGCATGAAAGACGAGATCTCCTTGCTGAAGAAGCTTGGCGTAAAAGAGCCAGTCTCCGTTAAGGCGCCAATGCGTCGCTGGAGCCCCAACCTTATCGAAGGCTTCTTTGCGCATTAAGATGCCACTGGCGTTAGGAATGGTGTTGGAAAAGACCATATGTTTGGCCACTTCGGTTTTCCCATCAATGGTGAAATCTTGAGCCCATTTGGCCGTATCACCAAAGATGAAGGCATAATCGTCTTTAAAATCGCGAAGGAATTGGCCGTTCTCATCCACGAGATGGCTATGGCTGTAGGCGATGACAGCATTTTCATTGGCCTCCATGCTGTGAACGTGAAGGGCGAGCATATCTGTATCGCAATAATCGTCGCTTTCGGCAATCCACAGGTATTTGCCCTTGGCCCAAGCGGCTCCTTTGGCCCATTGTGCAAAGGGACTGCCCGAGTTTTCTTCATTGAACAACGTGGTCATCCTCGAATCTTTTGCGGCCCATTTTTCAAGGACCGTGCGGCTATCGTCCGGAGAACAATCGTCCATCAAAAGAACTTCTATGTTGCGAAATGACTGGTCAGCAATGCTTTGCAACCGTACATCAAGGAATTTCGAGTGGTTATAATTCGGAACAATCACGCTCACCAAAGGCCCGTCAGTTGGCAAGTCCTGGCTTGAAGAAGGTTTGTTTGCTCTGGCCGATTTTGGACTGCGCCTTGCGAAGCCTTCCATCTTCCCTGGACGGACTTTGCAGAATTGGTACAGAGAGAACCAACTTTTACGTTGCGTATCGATATCTGTGGAGACTAAATCTTTGTACTGAACCATGCGTACCTCTACCCCACTGTTCTTAATGTTCGTGGTTGCCGCTTCGTTATACGCACGCACAAGCTCGCGAGCACTTTCTACGGTGAGGTCACTAAAGGCCTCTCCTTCCACACGCTGGCGTCGAAGTAAACTTTGGACGATCTCATCTTCATCGCGGAGGACCCAGATCACCTTTGCCTTTGGAAAGCGGGCAAGCCACCAAGGCAAAGTGAAGCACAGACGAGGATCTTTTACGGCCCATGGCCCGCTGTGTGCAAGGGCTAAAGAAAGACGACGGCCTGAAGGATGTTTCAGATGCGTGCCATAAATATCCAGGTCGGTAAGTTCAGACTGAAAATTTGAAGCAGTATCTAAAACCGATTCAAGACCAGGTGGCGACCACCAGCTTCCACCAGCTGTTTCCAGGATACGGTCGTTAATATCTATGCCATATAGTGCTTCGGAATTGTGGTCGAGAATAGTTCCCACATGAACGCCAGCCTCGCCCAAAGCACGCGTGACCATAGTGGTCCCACTACGGTGCATACCAAGTATGAAGACGGGTTGCTTTATTTTGGGTAGAAACATGTATTTTCGGCTCCGATGCGTAACCCAAAGAAACTCGTTTTTATTCACATCCCAAAAACTGCCGGGACATCCTTGCGATTATTGTTGGAAAGCAATTACAAGGAGAGCGAGCGCAGGGCTATTTACAGCCACAAGGAACTGGATAAGCAGCTTGAATTGGCACTAGAAGATCCAAAGGTTAAATGCATCTACGGTCACTTTCCTTTACGTCCAGTTATTGCTGAATCTGATGCTACCGTGGTGACGCTTTTCCGCGAACCCATAGCGCGTTCCATCTCTCACTACAACCACTACAGCAAGCGCATGAATGAAAAGCATGCACAGCTGATGGAAGGGATTGAGAGTCCTGAAGATTTCACGAAGTTGGTGCAGAGCAACAATCGCCAGACTGCTTTCATGAGTGGTTATTTGAACCAAAAGGCGTTTTTGCAGGATACAGAAGTGTTGGAAAAAGCATTGGCCAATTTTGACCGATTGGACGCCGTTGGCTTCACTGAACACTATGCCGCCTCCATCGCCTACTTCGGCGAGCAATTTGGGTGGAAGAACACCCTAGTGGAGCACCACAACAGTGGGGGCAAGAAAAAGGAAATTGGCGCTAAGGCCGTTTGGGAAGGCATGAACAAATACGACCTTCCCCTTTATGATCATGCTGTAAAACGTTTTGCTGGAATCTTAAAAGAGTATGAAGGGCGCTCACCTCGTATCCCGAAGCCGCCACTATTAAAAAGAGTGAAGGGTTACTTGCGCGCTCTGAGCTCGAAATTCTGACCAAGGTAAACGCGCCTTACCTGCTCATCCGCAGCCAATTCTTCTGCAGTTCCACTTTTTAGAATTCGGCCCTCGAACATCAAATACGTACGATCCGTGATGGCCAAGGTTTCTTGAACATTGTGGTCAGTGATGAGAATACCGATATTTTTCTTCTTCAGGTTGGCTACGATCATTTGAATGTCTTCAACCGCGATGGGGTCTACCCCAGCAAACGGCTCATCCAACAAGATGAATTTTGGCTTGGTGGCTAAGGCACGTGCAATCTCCGTGCGGCGGCGTTCCCCTCCACTGAGCAAATCTCCACGAGTGGTACGGATGTGCTGCAACCCGAATTCGTCGAGCAGCTCTTCAAGGCGCTGATGACGCTCTTCTTTGCTAAGCTTGGTCATTTCCAACACGCCGAGAATGTTGTCTTCAATGCTAAGCTTGCGGAATACTGATGCTTCTTGAGCTAGATAGCCAATACCCATCTGCGCACGCTTGTACATTGGAAGTTTTTGGATAGGTGTGCCATCGAGCAAAATTTGCCCACTAAATGGTCGGATGAGCCCAACTACGGTGTAAAAACTTGTTGTTTTTCCTGCACCATTTGGACCAAGCAAGCCAACAATCTCGCCCTGATTCACCTCAAAACTCACATCGTTCACTACGGTGCGTGAACGGTACTTTTTGACGATATGTTGTGCTTCTAACTTCACTTAAGCGGTTTTCGCTTTGGCTTTATTCCTAATGATTCTTCGACTCACCATGATGCTGATCTGGTACAAGATGAGCACTGGCAGAGTGACCAGAATCTGTGAGGCAATGTCCGGTGGGGTAATAATTGCGCTGAGCAACAAAATTCCCACGATGGCGTGCCTGCGGTAGGTTTTTAGTAATTCTGGAGTTACAACGCCAATTTTACTCAGGAAGTATACCACTATCGGAAGTTGGAACAAAATGCCGGTAGCCAACGTCACCGAGCTCACCATACTGATGTACGAAGTTAGATCAATGCGGTTAAAGATTTCTGAAGAGACGGTGTAGGTGCCCAGGAATTGGACACTTAAAGGCACAATAATGTAATAACCAAAGAGTACACCGAGGATGAAAAGAACGGTGGTGAAGAGAATCACCCCGCGAGAATTTTTGCGCTCGTTCTCGTGAAGGCCCGGTTGGATAAATCGCCAAATTTCCCAAAACACATAAGGGAAGGCAATGATCATCCCAGCGACCAAAGAGACCCAGAGGTGCATCTGGAATTGGCCACTCATTCGCATATTTAATAGCTCAAAGGGCATCTCATCGAAGCAGAATACATCGCCTCCTACGTAGCTAGAAAGCCAGCAAAAGAAGGTGTACGTTGGAAAATCCATTTGCTTGGGCCCGAAGATGATCGTATCAAAGATGATCTCCTTCGAGAGGAAGGCAACCACGGCGAAAATGACAATAGCCACAGAGGCGCGCATCAAATGCCAACGCAACTCACCGAGGTGGTCCAAAAAGCTCATGTTATTCTTGTCTTTACTCATGTTGATAACCCAGAATTGTGGCCAAAAATCCGAAAAACATTCTGATGTACCTTCACAATCCTTGATAAAATCCCTTATCTTTTAGGAATAACAACAACACCATAGATCATATGTCCTCTAATCATTGGGAACATCATCTAAAGCAGTTTTTTGGCTTTAGCGATTTCAAAGGAAATCAGAAAGCCATTATAGAGAGCATTGCCTCGGGAAAAGACACCTTTGTCATCATGCCAACAGGCGGTGGTAAAAGTTTGTGCTACCAGCTTCCAGCCCTAGCAAGTGGGGGAACTGCTATTATCGTTAGCCCACTTATTGCCTTGATGAAAAACCAGGTCGATGCCATTCGCGGATATAGCGAACAAGACGGCATTGCTCATGTTCTAAATAGCTCTTTAACGAAGGGCCAATTAGAGCAGGTGCATACCGACCTAAAATCTGGTTTGACCAAATTACTTTTTGTAGCTCCGGAGAGTTTGAATAAGGCTTCCAACATTGAGCTCTTAAGCAGTATAGAGATTAGCTTCTTTGCCATTGATGAAGCACACTGTATTTCTGAATGGGGGCACGATTTTCGTCCGGATTACCGCACCATTAAAGAAAGCGTGAAGGCCTTGGGCCGCAAACCGATCATTGCTCTAACGGCAACGGCCACACCTAAAGTGCAAGCGGATATCATGAAGACTCTTGGCATGCAAGACCCTGAGGTTTTCTTATCAAGCTTCAACCGTCCCAACCTATATTACGAGGTACGCCCTAAACGCGATATTGATAGAGACATTACCAAACTCCTTTCTGCAAATAAAGGAAAGAGTGCCATCGTCTATTGTTTATCTCGCCAGAAGGTAGAAGACCTAGCTGAGCAACTTCAGGTGAACGGCATCAATGCCCTTCCTTACCATGCCGGGCTTGAAGCGAGCAAACGAGTGAAGCACCAAGACGCCTTCCTCAACGAGGAATGTGATGTCATTGTCGCTACTATCGCCTTTGGTATGGGTATAGACAAGCCCGACGTGCGATTTGTATTGCACTATGATATGCCTAAATCTCTGGAAAGCTATTACCAAGAAACTGGAAGAGCTGGACGTGATGGTGGTGAAGGATCTTGTATCACCTACTTTGATATCAAGGATATCGAACGCTTGCAGAAATTCTTGAACAAGAAGAGTGTGAGTGAGCAAGAGATTGGTCGTCAGCTCTTGGAAGAAGCCACTGGCTATGCAGAGGCTGCCACCTGTCGTCGTAGAGCCATTCTCCACTATTTCGGTGAAGAGTTCCATGAAGACGACTGTGAAAAGATGTGCGACAATTGCCGTCATCCGAAAGAAAAGGTGGAAGCGTCCGAAGAATTATTGGATGTTATCGCTGCGGTGAAAGAAACGCACGGCAAATTCAAAACCACGGAGATTGTCAATATCCTACGTGGACAAAGCACCGCCGTTCTTGTTAAAAACGACGCAATGAATTTGCCGAGCTGGGGCAAACAAAAGGACAAGAGCGAAGTCCATCTGCGCGCTGTGATTCGCCAAGGGATCATTCGTCACTATCTGTATAAAAACATCGACGCCTACGGCACCATTCAAATCACAGAGAAAGCTGCCTCGGGTAAATTGCCAAAAGCTTTCCGTGTTAGAAAGGAATTGGATTACGATCAATTGAACAGTGCAGCCAGTGCGCCAACTAAGGTGGTGGCTGTTGACAAGCAGTTGTATACTATTCTCAAGGACCTTAGAAAGAAGATAGGAAATGCGAAAGGTGTACCGCCTTATGCCGTGTTCAGTGAAAACTCTCTGAGTGAAATGGCTACTGTATATCCATGTTCCATTGATGAGTTGAAGAACATTCAAGGGGTTGGTGATGGCAAGGCACGCAAGTTTGGCGCGAAGATGGTTGAAGCCATTGAGAAGTATGTAGAAGAAAATGATATCGATCGTCCACAGGACATGGTCTTCAAAACCGTTGCCAACAAGAGTGCACTGAAGGTGTATATCATTCAAAGTACGGATCGCAAATTGCCGTTTGACGATATCGCTAGTGCCAAAGGACTAAAGATGGACCAGCTTCTTGAAGAGATGGAACGCATCGTAACCAGCGGTACCAAGCTAAATATCGACTACTACCTCGAAGACATCCTAGATGAAGATAGCATAGAGGAAATCTTCGAGTTCTTAACTGACGATTGTGAAGAAGGCTCTATGGAAGAACTTATCGAAGAGTTCTCTGATGAATATGACGAGGAAGAATTGAGATTGGCTCGATTGAAATTCTTCTCCGACGTAGCCAACTAACGAATCTAAATAACAAGAAAAAGCCCGCTGTTGCGGGCTTTTTTAGTTCTTGAAAATTTCGCCTAATTCCTTCGGCGAAGACTCCAGCTTCAATTGCTTAGTCGCTTTTGAGAAGGCCAGAATGTTTTGGATGCTTTTTTCAGAGGCTCCTACCTCCAGATGTTCATAAGGTAAAGTTTTTCCCATGGGCTTCGTTTGTGATTTCCCATATAACGCAGCCTCTTGGGTTCTTAGTATCAAGGACCTTTAAAATTCTAAACTAATGTTATGCTTTACCATCAATTTCTGAATGTTACTCACCGCATAACGCATGCGACCGAGGGCCGTATTGATGCTGACATCAGTTTCTTCGGCAATCTCTTTAAAGCTATAGTTACAGAAAACACGCAACTCTAGAACCTTGCGCTGGTCTTCAGGAAGGTATTTGATGAGTTTGTACAAATCTTCATTAATCTGCGCTTCAATGATCTCCTGCTCGTAGCTCTGATCAGATTCTCCATAGGTATCGAACACTGTGAATTCACCGTTTGGACGAAATTCCTTCTTGCGCGATTCTCTTCTGAAATAATCTAACGTCGTGTTATTTGCTACACGGATGGCCCAAGGCAAAAATTTCCCCTTCTCTTCATAATTCGATTTACGCAAGGAGCGAATAATCTTAATGAACGTTTCTTGAAACAGATCATCTGCGATATCTGCGTCTTGAACTTTCGAATAAATCTGCAGGAAAATGCGTTTTTGGTGTCTTCGAATCAACACCTCAAAGGCTTGCTCATTTCCGCTACGGTACTGTGCCACCAAAGCGTGGTCTTCCAGTTGTCCTAGTTTCATACATCAAGGATTTAGCGTAGCAGTCTCTCTATAGGCAAGTCATTTATTTGCTGTGAATATACGGGAAAGAATCAAATACTATTCCAAAATCATGTTCATCTCGGGAACCCTAGGTCCATTTATAGGTTACATTTGTGTTTTGACTCTAACGACACATGACCGATTTCATTGAAATTAAGCGCGCCGCTGTACACAACCTTAAAGAAGTTAGCGTAAATATTCCGAGAAACCAACTTGTGGTCATCACCGGAGTGAGTGGTTCTGGAAAAAGTTCCCTCGCTTTTGATACGCTATTCGCCGAAGGTCAACGCCGTTATGTCGAGAGTCTTAGTTCGTATGCGCGTCAATTCTTAGGAAAATTGGACAAGCCTAAAGTGGAATACATAAAGGGCATTCCACCAGCTGTGGCCATCCAACAGAAAGTCAGCAGCAAGAACCCGAGATCAACAGTGGGCACTACCACAGAGATTTACGATTACCTGAAATTGCTCTATGCCCGTGTTGGACGCACCTATAGCCCGGTTTCCGGGGAAGAAGTCAAGCGCCATCAGGTAGAAGATGTCATTGACTATATAGATAGCAAGGAAGAAGGCACGCGCTTTCTTATTGTTGCCCCAGTCACTTACAGCGATAGAACGGCTATCCAGCATTTGACCATATTGGCCTCTCAAGGTTTCGCAAGAATGATGGTCGATGGTGCCATTGAGCGCATTGAAGACGTTATCAAAGCTGGAACCTTTGAAGAGAAAACGATCATGCTGGTCGTGGATCGCGCTGTAGTTCGCAAAGACGATCAAGAGAATATTCACCGCCTGCAAGACTCCATACAAACTGCTTTCTACGAAGGACGTGGAAGTTGTTTGATCGATTTCATGAATGGTGAACAACCCGTAGAATTCAACAATCTATTTGAATTGGACGGCATGGCCTTCACTGAGCCTTCCATCCACCTGTTCAGTTTCAACAACCCGGTGGGCGCCTGTCCAACTTGTGAAGGATTTGGTAGCATCATGGGGGTCGATGAAGATTTGGTCATTCCCAACCAAACGCTAAGCGTTTACGAAGGTGCTGTAGCGCCTTGGAAGGGCGAGACCATGGGCAAATGGAAAACCAAATTTATCCTAGGCGCTAGCGAAGCTGGCTTTCCAGTACACCGTCCGTACATGGACCTCAGTGACCAGGAGCGCGAAATTCTTTGGGAAGGAGGAAAAGGTTTCAAGGGAATCAATGCCTTCTTCAAACATCTCGAAAGCAAGAAATACAAGATACAATTCCGAGTGATGCTGAGCCGCTACCGCGGTCGCACCAAGTGTACTACTTGTAAAGGAAAGCGCTTAAAGCCAGAGGCAGCTTATGTGAAGATTGGCGGCGTAGCCTTGCACGAATTGGTAGAACTACCGCTTAACAAGCTCGCCGATTTCTTTGCAAACCTGTCATTGGATGAGCGCGAAGCTGAGATTGCAAAACGACTACTTACGGAGATTACAACACGTATCGACTTCTTGATGAACGTGGGTCTCTCCTACCTCACCTTGAATAGAACGAGTAACACCCTTAGTGGTGGTGAAAGCCAACGCATTCAATTGGCTACTTCCTTAGGGTCTGCTTTAGTTGGTTCGCTCTACATCTTAGATGAGCCCTCCATCGGGTTGCATCCCTATGATGCCGAGCAACTTATCAAGGTGATTCAAGCACTAAGGGACAAAGGGAATACAGTAGTAGTGGTAGAACACGAGGAGGCATTTATGCACGCTGCTGATTACCTCATTGACATAGGTCCTGCGGCAGGAAACTTAGGTGGAGAAATCATTGCAGCTGGTTTGCCAGATAGCGTTTTAGCACATGAGACCAGCCTAACTGCTGGTTACCTCTCGGGAAGAATGGAGATCCCTCAGCCGGATACCCTTCGTAAACCCACAGGCCATATTACTCTGGAAGGCGTGCGTCAACACAACCTAAAGGGCTTTGATGTGGACATACCGCTAGGTGTATTCTCAGTAGTGGCTGGAGTCAGCGGTTCAGGAAAGAGTACTTTGATTAAGAAAATCCTCTACCCTGCACTAAAGAAGCATTTAGAACATGTAGGCGAGCGTCCAGGATTGCACAAGGCATTGGGAGGCGATTTAGATAAAATCGCCCATGTTGAAATGGTGGATCAGAACCCAATTGGAAAATCGTCCCGTTCAAACCCGGTGACCTATTTAAAGGCATACGACGACATTCGTAACCTATATGCTTCAAACGAGCTTTCGAAAGTACGCGGCTACAAGGCCAAACACTTCAGCTTCAATACAGACGGCGGTCGCTGCGACACTTGTAAGGGCGAGGGTGAGGTAACCATAGAGATGCAGTTTATGGCGGATGTTCACTTGCCATGTGAAGATTGTAATGGACACCGATTCAAGGCCGAAATCCTGGAAGTCAAGATTCAGGACAAGAGCATATCAGATATCTTGGAGTGCACCATAGACGAGGCTATCGATTTCTTCAGAAGCATCAAGCAAATAAAAATTGCGAATAAGCTACAGCCTTTGCAGGATGTCGGTTTAGGTTATGCGGCAGTCGGTCAAAGCAGCTCTACATTGAGTGGCGGCGAGGCACAGCGCGTAAAACTGGCCTATTTCCTCTCGAAAGGAGATAAAGCGGGCAAGACGCTGTTCTTATTTGACGAACCAACTACGGGCCTTCATTTCGACGACGTCAAAAAATTATTGGTTGCACTGAATGCTTTGGTAGATATGGGTCACACCGTTCTGGTCATTGAACACGATTTAGATGTCATCGAACGTGCCGATCATTTGATTGAAATTGGTCCAAAAGGCGGTGAAGAAGGTGGACAATTGCTTTTCACGGGCGATCCAAAAAAGGTTACCGAGGTGAAAAACAGCCCTACTGCTTTTTCAATTATGAGTAAAAATGAGAATAGTCTCATTTGAGACAGTCAAAATGAGAATTGAGCGGTTGAAAATGCTCAATTTGAACACATACCCCCTCTAAAGCCCGTTAATACTAAACATGACCGCAGAATATGCGTTATCTTTG
>JAAZVU010000158.1 GCA_018623275.1 Flavobacteriales bacterium | reverse complement strand
GTTACACGCACACCAATGGAAGCGAAAACTTTGGCGGACAGCTTGTTTGCATATTTGAAAGACAACCCATCTGCATTTGAGTCTGTATCTGAAGAGTTCTCTTCGGATGTAGTAGCTAAAGAAAAAGGTGGAGATCT
Source organism: Flavobacteriales bacterium (assembly GCA_018623275.1). GTDB lineage: Bacteria > Bacteroidota > Bacteroidia > Flavobacteriales > Schleiferiaceae > UBA10364. The sequence continues at coordinate 3,035 of JAAZVU010000158.1, read as the reverse complement.
AGGTTACTTCGTACGTGGTATGATGGCTAAGCCTTTCGAGAACTTCTGTTACTTCGGTGAAGAGGGCGATCTTGGAATGGTACCCACCCAATTCGGTTTCCACATCATCGAAATTACTGACCAGAAGGGTGCCAATGAGGCATACAAGATTGGCCAAGTAATTCGCGAGGTCCTTCCATCTGACGAAACTATCCAAGCACTTTACAGCCAGGCATCGTCTTATGCAGCGGCTGCACAAAGCGCAGAGGATTACCGTGCATTGGCACTAGAGCAGGGCTTGTCTTTACGTCCAGCTAGAAATCTGGCACAGTTTGAAGAGGTAGTTCCTGGTTTAGGTACTTCTCGTCGCGTTGTTCGTTGGGCATGGGATGAAGATCGTGAGATCGGTAACATTGGTCTACTAGAGAATGACGGTAAAGGATATGTTGTAGTTGTATTGACTGACAAATTAGAAGAAGGTACAACGCCATACGAGGCAGTAGCTTCTCAGTGTCTTGAGGCAGCTAAGAAAGAAGCGAAGAAAGCAATCATTACTGAGCGCCTAGAGGCGGCATTGAGCGGTGCAGCTAGCATTGAAGATGTAGCCGTTGCTGCTGGTAAGCAAGTACGTACATTGAACTTCAAAGTTAGTCAAGCGAACATCGCTGGTATCGGTAATGAAGCGAAGGTAGTGGGTGCTGTTTGTGGTTTGGAAGCAGGCACTTTGAGCGGTGTGATTGCAGGTGAAAGCGGTGCTTTCGTTGCCATCACTCAACCGGCTCAACCGGCTCCAACTGTAGACTTCTCGAACCAAGCACGCTCTACACAACAGAGCTTGAGAAACTTGGTTAGTGTACAAGCTTACAAAGCATTGCAAGACAAGGCTGATATCGAGGACAAGCGTCACTTGATGTTCTAAGCAGCGTCTTTTGGATATAAGAAAAACCACCCTACGGGGTGGTTTTTTTATGCCTTGAAGTGTCGTTTTAGCTTGTTTTAAGAAAGCCTGTTCTGACGTTCTCCGTCTAGCTTGATGAATATGAACAAGAGCAACGTAAAGCCCCACAATGAAGAGCCGCCGTAGCTGAAAAATGGCAGGGGAATGCCCACTGTTGGGAATAAGCCGATGGTCATGCCAATGTTGATCACCCAGTGGGTGAAGAAAATACTAGCTACTCCATAGCCGTAGAATCGGCTGAAATTATCCTTCTGACGCTCAGATAGCCAAATGATACGGCCGATCAATAGCGCAAAGAGCAACATCAATAAGAAGGTACCCAAGAAGCCCCATTCTTCGCCGACGGTACAGAAAATGTAATCTGTGCTTTGGGCAGGAACAAAGTCCAACTTCGTCTGAGTACCGTTCAGAAATCCTTTACCGGTCCAACCTCCAGAACCGATAGCAATCAACGACTGAAGGGTGTTGTATCCCGCGCCTGAGGGGTCGTCCTCTAATCCAAGCAATACTTTAATCCTTACTTGCTGGTGCGGTGCTAATACCTTTTCCATAACGAACCCCACACCATAGACTATGGCAGCGGATATGGCAGTGAAAAATGCGTTATAGAAGAAGTAGCGTCGTTGTTTTGGAAGGAATAGAAATGCGAGAATTGCAAGGATGCCTAGGCCTGGAAGCGAATATTTTAATGGCAATACCAAGCCAGCCACGGCCAGTGCACCTGCACCTAAAACGATACCTAAATAGTAACCCGGCATGCCCGCGCGGTAAACCACAAATACAAGGCTTAAGTACACGAGGGTTGAGCCCATATCCGGTTGCAATGCGATCAGTAGACCAGGCAAACCTAAGATGGCAAGGCCAATGATTCGATCACGCCAATGCTTCATGTTTTTTCTAGGTAACCCTGCATAAAATGCGAGCATAAGTGCAGTAGCAAATTTCCCCACCTCCGAGGGTTGTAAGGAGAAGCCGCCTAGGCCGAACCAACTGCGTGCACCGCCAATCTTTTTACCGATAAATAGGACGAGTATTAGAAGTATAATGCTCAATGCATACCAAAGAGGGGCGAGGTTGGTCCAGATTCGATAATTCGTAATCATCGTAAAGAAGATGATCAGTAGGCCGCCAATGATGAAGAGTCCTTGCTTTCCGTATTCTTCATTCAAAGAGAATATACTTGCCGATTCTTCGTTGTAGACAGCTGCATAAATACTAATCCAACCCCAGATACAAAGTAGGAAGTAGAGGGTGACCAACATCCAGTCAAAACCTACACGGTTTCTATTTTTACTTCTTCCGTAGGCCATCAGAAATTCGCTTCATAGGTGGTGTCCTCGCCATAAATAGCCAAATGTTGTGCCCTGTATTCTTCGTGCAGATCACCTTCGACCATTCGCTGCTCCAATTGTGGTCTAGTGATGGTATCTGTAAGGTAGCGTTCTGTCATTAAACTAGAGATAGGTGCGGCCCAGCGCGAGCCCCAATAACCGTTCTCTATAACTACAGCAATGGCAATTTTCGGATCCTTTTTCGGCGCAAAGCTCACGAAGATACTGTGGTCTTGACCGTGTGGATTCTGTGCGGTCCCCGTCTTTCCACATTGAGAAATATGGTCCAATCGCACGGCTTTTGCGGTACCGTTTTCGAATACATCGTACATGCCCTCAATGATCGTCTCGAAATGAACGCTGTCTATGGTCGTGTACTTAGGAACTGTAAATGAACTGTCTATCTCTCCTCCATCGATGCCCTTGACTATATGTGGAGTGTAGTAGTAGCCCCTGTTTGCAATGGCTGCGGTCATATTTGCGAGCTGTATAGGAGTTGCTAATAATTCTCCTTGGCCAATTCCGTTACTCACAGAGGTCGCACCTTTCCAGCCTTTATACCCTAAGAATCTATCGTAAAAAGCGACATCTGGAACCAACCCTTTTCTACCTGTTGGTAGGTCATTTCCTAGGTATTTCCCAAGCCCAAAGCTCTTCACATGGTTAGACCAAACTTCTAGTCCTTTTCGAGAATCGCCTCCCTTGTCTATGGAACGCTGGTACACGGAACAGAAATAGTTATTGCAACTTTCAGAAATGGCCTTTCT
>JAAZVU010000157.1 GCA_018623275.1 Flavobacteriales bacterium | reverse complement strand
TTTCAATTATTCCGGTAAACATGGAGGACTTCTTTATGGTTGGTTAAAATAGTACATTTGACAGATAATCTTGTTTCTACTATGAACATCACTACCTATACTCCTGATTACAATGGCCCAGTAGCAATTGTTTACAAAAAAGGAGATAACCTAAGCATTTCAGAAGCGCTTCAAGCCCGTATCGAAGCCTTCGGTTCGAAGTTCGAAGAAAGCTGGATGGAGCTCCAGGATGGCTCAACTACTATCTGGGCATTCCAGATCAGCAAAGAACTAGCCGCGGAGGAGCGTGCTGAAAAAATGCGCCTCGCAGGAAACGCCCTTGCAGGAAAAGTAAACGGGCTCGGTTTAGACCGCGTAAAACTCGAAGGTCCTTACCAAGCTGAGGTAGCTGAAGGTGCCGTTTTAGGTAATTACCAATTCCTAAAATTCTTCAGCGACGCACATAAGCGCCGCAACAGCCTAGTACAACTTTTGGTTGAAGATGAGAATTCAGAAGATATCCAACGTATCAAAAATGCAACCCTAGGAACACTGCTCGCTCGTGACCTAGTGAACCGCCCAGTAATTGATCTTACTGCAACTAGATTAGCTGAAGAAGCTAAGGAAGCCGGCAAGCGTCACGGTTTCAACGTTGAAGTTCTTGAGAAAAAGCAAATAGAAAGCCTAAAGATGGGCGGTCTGCTTGGTGTGAATTACGGTTCAGTTGAGCCGCCAACATTCACCATTATGGAATACAAAGGCGAAGGAGCCTCGAACGAAAAGCCAATTGTCCTTGTAGGTAAAGGTGTCGTCTACGACACAGGAGGTCTTAGCCTGAAACCGAGCAACTTTATGGATACCATGAAGAGTGATATGGGGGGTGCAGCGGCCGTTATTGGTACTATGAGTGCTATTGCCGAAGCAAAACTTCCAGTTCATGTCATTGGCCTAGTTCCTGCCACAGATAATCGCCCAGGCAAGAATGCTGTCACTCCGGGTGATGTAATTACCATTTCAGACGGAACAACGGTAGAGGTCCTTAACACAGATGCTGAAGGACGTCTGATCCTTTCGGATGCTTTGGTATATGCCAAGCGATATAATCCAGAATTGGTCATTGATCTTGCTACATTAACTGGTGCTGCAGCACGTGCCATTGGTCGTTACGCGATTGTAGGTATGGGAAATGCTCCTAAAGAAAAAATGGAAGCGCTTCAGGCGAGCGGATTTAAAACTCGCGAACGCGTGGTTGAATTCCCCTTCTGGGACGAATACAAAGACCTTCTGAAAAGTCCAATTGCGGATCTTAAAAACATCGGCGGCGCAGAGGCCGGCGCGATCACAGCAGGTAAATTCCTCGAGCATTTTACAGACTATCCATATATCCACCTCGACATTGCTGGCCCGGCACATCTGGGCAAGCGTGTGGGATACCAAGTAGAAGGTGGAACCGGTATCGGCGTGCGTCTACTCTTTGACTTCCTAAGCAACTACTAATGAGCGACAACAAAGAAAACGCTCCAAAGAGCGATAATAAAAGCGAAGGTCGCGAAGGCAACAACCGCAATCGCAACAGAAACCGCAATAAAAGCAGGAATAGAAACCGCAAGACTAAAGAAGACGGCGGTCAAGACTCGAAAAATCCTAAGGACAAGGAGGTAGCTGCCAAAAAAGAAGGTGAAGGCGCTCCTGAAGGAAAGGGCCGCAACAAAAACCGCAACCGCAACAGAAATAGAAACAAGCAGAAAGCTCCTGCTAAAGATGTAAAGGCAGCTCCTGTTTCTGAGGAAGAAGCGAATTTGTTGAAAGAACAGGCAGACTTGTTTACTGACGAGATCAATCGCAGTGAAGCTCAAGATGCGCAGCTACCAGTTTTTGAAAAGCCTACTGTTGGCATTACTTGTGGTGACCTAAACGGAATTGGCTTTGAAGTCATTATAAAGACCCTAGAGAACAAGGAATTACTTGATCTATGTACCCCGGTAGTTTTTGCCTCTAGTAAGGTGGCCTCTTACCATAAAAACGCTCTAAACAATAAAGAATTCAACTTCTTCATTTGCGATGATATTGACAGCATCAAAGACAAGAAGGCGAATTTGGTCAATGTTTGGGACGACAATGTTGAGCTAAACCTAGGCAGTCCAACAGATGTAAGTGGTGCTTACGCTCTTAAAAGTATTGACGCTGCCATTGAAGCAGCTAAAGCTGGTAAGATTGATGCGATTATCACAGCTCCGATAAACAAACACAATATTGCAGCCTCAGCAGAAGGGTTCTCTGGACATACAGATTATCTAGCTAATGCATTCGGTGACGAGGTATTAATGATTCTGGCCTCTCAGCAGCTTAAAGTAGCAACCGTTACTGGCCATGTTCCAGTGAGTAAGATTGCCGAAAGCTTGACTGAGGAGAAAATCACCAAATCCATTGAACTCCTTGCTAAAAGTCTGAAGCGCGATTACGGTTGTGTAAAACCAACCATCGCTGTTCTTGGTCTCAATCCACACGCTGGTGAAATGGGAACCATTGGCAGCGAGGAAGCAGAGATTATTAAACCTGCAATTGAAAAGGCAAATGTCAAAGGCGCTATTGTTCGCGGTCCATATCCAGCGGATGGGTTCTTTGGTCAAGGCTACGATCAAAAATTTGATGCAGTGCTAGGAATGTACCACGATCAGGTACTTGTTCCGTTCAAAGCCTTAGCCATGGGAAGTGGAACAAACTACACTGCTGGCCTTACTGTGGTTCGTACTTCACCAGATCATGGGACGGCGATGCACTTGGCTGGAAAGAATAAAGCAGATGAAAGCTCATTCAGGACTTCATTATTTGCAGCCATAGATATAGTCAATAGCCGTAAGGTGTATGATGAGATAACCGCCAATCCACTTAAAAAACAAAAGGACAAGCGTTAGAAGTTTTCAACAATTTGAATATCTTTGCACGCTCATTCAGATGGGGAACTAATGAAGACCAAAGACTTTACCATATCATTCAGTGGCTTAAAGCTTGGTTCTCACGAGTTTGAATACGATTTGAATGATACGTTCTTTGAACTTTTTGAATTCTCAGATTACAGCGATCTACAAGGAGTAGCGTCGATGAAGATGTTGAAAAGTGAAACAGTCTTTGATTTAGACTTCACTTTTAATGGATCTATCACAGCACCTTGCGATGTAACCAACGAGCCTTACACTCA
>JAAZVU010000156.1 GCA_018623275.1 Flavobacteriales bacterium | reverse complement strand
TTTGACCAACCAAACAATAAAACCGAAGGGTTTAATCAGACCAATTTTGAAGGCATCGTGAGTTTCACGGTGCTTTTTCTTTTGCCAAAATCTGTTTCAATTCCCCACAAATCTGGTCGTCTACTCTTAGACTGGTTAAACTCTATTCGTTCTTTCACCAAGGACAGTCCACTACCTGTTCCCGGGACTCTTTCAAGGAAACCGTAACCAGAATCCTCAACAGTAATGGACAACGCATCCCCCAAGGTCTTCCCAGTGAGTTTTATCCAAGAATTCTTCTCTGAAGCATTTCCAGCATACTTATAGCTATTCTCAATGAGCGGTTGAAGCAAGCCACTTGGAATCTTAATATTGGCCGATTTTATATCCAACTCACACTTGAAGTCAACATGCGCAAAGCTGCTTTTCTGCTGCAGTGCAACGTAATTCTTAATCCTATCAAATTCCAGCTGAACAACAGTTTCATCCTCCTCGGAATTTTCTAGAATACTTCTCAAATGCACACTCAGAAGACCAATATATTCTTGCGCCTCGTCCCATTTCTCTTGGCTGATAAAGCCATTCACATTGTTCAACTGATTGAACAGAAAATGCGGCCTAATCCTGTTCTTGTAATTCGCCAATAGAATGCTGGAGTCTTGCTTCTCTAGCTTGGCTTGATTCGCAGAATTTTGTGCTCGAAAGAAAATCACCGAGATGAGTAAAATAAGCAGTGCCGCAAAAAGTAAAGTCAAATACGAGTTTTGTCTTAGGGCCACTCTTTCGGCTGCTAGTTCCCTGTCTATTTGCGCTCTTCTTGCTTCATAATTAGCAATCTGTTGCTTCAACTCTCGTTCCCGCTCCAATCCTTTGACAAGGGCTTCATTAAAGCGCCGCAGCCCTTCTTCTTTGGATTCCCCGAATTCTGAAAAATCCGCTTTACCCGCACGCAATGCTACCTCTAAATTGTAGAGATCGTTCTCTTTTGCAAACTGTAAACATTGATAGCGTTCTTCTCTTGAAAGCACATCTAAGGCAACCGCTTTAAGATAGACGTGTTCTTTGTCGATAACATTCGGAATGCCATCAATGCTGTCCAATGAACTACGCATTAAGCTCAAACCTATGTCCATCCTATTTTGAATACGGTCTGCGTATGTTTCTTCAGTTTTTATTAAGTCATCCAGTTCTGCATCTAGCCCCTCAGCATCTAGCTCTAACTCCAGATCCTCCGCATTTCGCTCCATTTCTTGTGCTAGACCGAAATATGCAAAGGCCTCCACCGCTTGAGCCTCACTAATATTATTGCCGTTAGCGAGATAGACCTCCTGTAACTGACCTTGTAAATCAATGACCTCTTGATACTTTCCTAAATCCAACAAATAGGTACTATGATTCCCGAGATAGACGAATTTTCGCCCATTGACCGCTTTATCTACAGCTATCTGAGAAAACTCCAACACACTTCTCTTATCCAGACCCAAGGACCAATAAATCTGAGCTTTGAGATAATTGGCCTCAGCAATCAGGGAATCAATGCCTAGCGACTCCAAATCTCTTTCTATCGACCCTAAATAGCGCAGTCCTTCACCATACTCGGTATCGTCCTTTACTTTAGAACTAACCAATTTTAATCCTGCAAATGCGCGATCTATGGCCCTAGGACTATTTAATTTCTCTTCTAGAAATTCAGAGTCACCAATCTCTTTTCTGAAATCTACCTGTCTTAACCATGACGGCTCACTAACCTCCTCTTGCTGACAAGCAAAAAGCGCAATTGATACTAATGCGATTACAAAAGACTTAAGGCTTAACCCCCAATTCATCTAATCTAGCTTTTGAAGCATCTACTATCTGCTTATTCGACAAGGTCAATTTAGGCTTAGTACCCCACTCGATATTAAGTACCGCATCACTTCTAACAATGATGCTCTTATGAACACGCCAGAAGCGCTCACTTAATCCCTCCGAGAAACTCTTTAATGTTCTAGCCACAAGATGATTTTCGCCATTTTCTAAAACGACATTGGTGTAATTTCGCTGACCCACCAACATAATAATAGCGCTCTCTTTCACCCACTCGTAAGAACCTTTCACAGGTAATTTCACCCCTAAATCCTCAAAAACTGGAACCGGATCTAGTGCTGAAACTTTCTCAAGACATTGCTGAAGTCTACTCTTTATTACAGGCTTTAGAATGTAGTCTACAGCCGTTTCAAAAGCGTCTAAGCTGTAGTGACTATGGGCAGTAACAAAAACGATATTTCCAACAAAGGGCTTTATTTCTTTGGCAAGATCTAGGCCAAGTGCCCCAGGCATTTCCATATCCAAAAAGACCAATCCAGGCTTGCATTCTTTACACCATTCAACGAAGGGTTGCGCGTACATAAAACCTTGAACGTCTACTCCGTCGACCAACTTCTTTAGCTGAGAAACCAAGCCGTCAACAGCAATGCGTTCATCGTCTAATACACCAATCTTATCGAGTTTTCTCATTTCTTATAGCCTTCCATCATTCGGGCTACATATTTCCCGATGACATCGAACTCTAAGTTAACTCTATCTCCTTTACGAAGGGTATGGAATACTGTGTTTTCGTAGGTATAAGGAATTATGGCTACGCTGAAGCCGCCTTCAACGGAATTCACCACGGTAAGCGAAGTTCCATTTACGGTGATCGAGCCCTTCTCAACTGTTACATTGCCTAGGGAAGGATCGTAGGAAAATGAATAGATCCATGACCCGTCTTGTTCTTCTACACCTTCACAAATACCAATCTGGTCTACGTGTCCCTGAACGATGTGTCCGTCAAGGCGTGCGCCCATAGTCATGCAACGCTCTATATTGACTTTATCGCCTTCTTTTAAATCTCCAATGTTGGTTTTAGCAATGGTTTCGTCGATAGCAGTCACGCGGTATGTTCGGTCACCAAAAATTTCCACTACGGTCAAACAGATACCATTATGTGCTACACTTTGATCAATCTTAAGCTCTGAAGCCAAAGTAGATTCCACATACAATTCTAGGTTTGTTTGGCTCTTTTCAACCTTAGCTACAGTGCCTAAATTTTCAATTATTCCGGTAAACATGGAGGACTTCTTTATGGTTGGTTAAAATAGTACATTTGACAGATAATCTTGTTTCTACTATGAACATCACTACCTATACTCCTGATTACAATGGCCCAGTAGCAATTGTTTACAAAAAAGGAGATAA
>JAAZVU010000155.1 GCA_018623275.1 Flavobacteriales bacterium | reverse complement strand
GTCTTGAGCTTCAAAACCACGTGTTGCATCTACGACCATCATACATACATCAGCATGTTCAATAGCGCGGATAGAACGCATGTTGGAATAGAACTCTAAGTTCTCGTGCACCTTGCCCTTCTTACGAAGTCCGGCAGTATCGAGCAACATAAAGTCGAACCCAAATTTATTGAAGCGTGTATTTACTGTATCACGTGTAGTACCTGCGATGTCCGTAACAATGTTACGTTCCTCATCAAAAAGCGCATTTACAATGGAAGATTTTCCAGCATTTGGACGACCTACGATAGCCATCTTTGGAAGATCCTCAAAATCGTCCACAGGGTTCTCGTCCATGTGCTCGGTGAGTTCATCCAAAAGATCTCCTGTCCCTCCGCCATTCACCGCAGAGATGGTATGGTACTTTTCAATCCCAAGGCCGTAAAATTCAGTAGCCTCCAACTCAAGCATGCTGTTGTCCACCTTGTTTACAGCATAAACGACTGGCTTCTCGGTCTTACGAAGTAGATCTGCAATGATCTTGTCAAATTCTGTAAGACCCGCTTGTAGATCCAAAACAAAAAGGATGACTGAAGCCTCATCAAGGGCCAATTCCACCTGCTGGCGGATCTCTCCTTCGAAAACATCCTCAGATCCTTCGATGTACCCACCGGTATCGATTACTGAAAACTCTTTACCGTTCCAATCGCTTTTCCCGTAGTGACGGTCACGAGTGACACCAGCCACAGAATCTACAATAGCATCTCTGCGCTGAATTAACCTATTAAATAACGTGCTTTTACCCACATTTGGGCGTCCCACGATGGCAACGATATTGCTCATACTTACTGTTTATAACCGAAACGCTTGAGATGTAAATCACTATCGCGCCAGTTCTTTTTAACTTTTACAAAGGTCTCAAGATGCACTTTCTTAGCAAAGAACTTCTCGAGTTGTTTTCTTGCACCTATTCCTACCCTCTTGAGCATAGAACCGCGGTGCCCAATGATGATTCCCTTTTGGGAGTCTCGCGCCACATAAATGACTGCACGCATTCTAATAATATCCTCGGTTTCCTTGAAGTCCTCAACATCAATCTCAACCGAGTATGGAATCTCCTTTTTATAGTTCAAAAGGATCTGCTCGCGAATGATCTCACTTACAAAGAAGCGCTCCGTTTTATCGGTCAAGGCATCCTTCTCAAAATACGGAGGACTCACCGGAATCAATTCAATGAGGCGGTCTAAGAGGTAGGAAGTATTCGCTTCTTTTAAGGCGGAAATAGGAATTATCTCAGCATTTGGCAATGCCTCTCCCCAATACTCTACTTCCTGCTCGAGCTTCTCTTGATCTGTTGTATCTATCTTATTGATGATCAACAATACAGGAACTTTAGTATTGAGAAGCTTCTCAAAAAAACCTTGGTCCTTTAGTGCTCTATCACCAGGCTCCACTAAATAGAGAAACACATCTGCATCGTCGAAGGCGTCCGAAACAAACTTCATCATATGCTCCTGCATCTTGTATGCAGGTTGGATGACTCCGGGAGTATCTGAAAAAACGATTTGATAGTCTGGCTCGTTAAGAATGCCAAAAATGCGATGTCTGGTAGTTTGTGCCTTAGGCGTTATAATGCTCAATCGCTCACCCACCAGGGCATTCATTAGTGTACTTTTCCCTACATTGGGATTACCGATAATGTTAACAAAGCCACTCTTGTGTTCCATTCGGCAAAGATGCGGCTAATATTCCTTACAACCGCAAGAGTTATTCAGCCCAAAACTGATCCATTGCAGGGACATTCTTCTTTCTCCCTTGAAACAGCGGGTTATGACGGAAAGACGCCATCAAATACCAGGCAGTTGAGCTCACACAAGGTTCTGTATCAGCTACAGTCCAAAGTGGATCTGCGCCATAGGCTGTTCCTTGATTTGCAGTATAAGGAAGCCCTTCTCCACTTGGTCCTGCAATCCAACCTTTGTTCAGTTCTGCAAGAACACTATTTGCAGCTTGGCGATCGCCGGCTACCCAATGCATCACGGCCACTTGTCCAGTTCCTTCGAACCAAAGTGCATCTTTATCCTCATCGAAACAATAGCCAGAAATTTGCTCCGCAGTCTCCGTACTTGTAACCGTTAAAGCGTATTTACTAATGGCTGGGCGCGCAGCATCGTCAAAATTTGGAAAAGCACAATAGCCCCAAGTATTGCAATCCAAGGCAAACTTGTAGGGAGGATTTGTAGGCCAAGCGACAAAGTTCCCATCGATATCGTCCCATTTTTCTGCTTCAAGATGGCTTAGAATACTTCGATGAATATTCGTGTAGCCATCAAGGGCTGCAAAAGCATCAATATTTCCTTCAGTGATTTTATGAATAGTATCCCCATTTGCTTCAAAACCGCCCCAAAGGCCATTATCAATAGGATCATTTAGACTGATAAGCCAATTCTCAAGAGAGGCGATAAGCGTCGAATATTTGTCTGTTCCTGTGGCTTCCTCGTAGTTCTTTAGAGCTATCAAGAGCCACGCATTATCGCCCATCCAACGACGCCCGGTGGGCACACCGTCCACTGAGCGGAATTGATAAAAGCCACCGGGACCATTTTCAAGCTCTGAAGTTCTCTTTGAATCGAAGAAATCAAAAATGCGTTCAGCGCTTTGAGTTTCACCAGCGAGTGTTAAAGCAATAGCCGCTAAGGCCTGATCGTATGTACTTACCAGTGTTCCGTAGGGAACTGTAGGCAGTAGTCCAAAAACGTTCTGAAGGTCCAACAAAAGTGTAACTGCAAGGCTGTCCTTCTCACTAGCCTTCTTAGTGGCCCAATACGTAGTATTCAGCTGTGTTTCCGTTTCGAACTGAGTAACCAAAGTATACTCAAAGCCAGGCTCTACAGGAACTAAAGTGTCCGAAGCGGTAAGCTGAGCAGCGCTTACGTAGCCCTGCTCGTCAGTGTATCCTTGAAATTGGCCATTTAAAGCTACTTCGATACTTGGTAGAGGTTGTCCAGAGGTTCTGCTAATGACGAGTATCTGCTGGTCCTTTGGAGTTTCAACCTCCTTTTGACATGAGGTAAATAGCGCGAAGAGCGCAAATAGACTAAAACTTAAGTTTCTCATTCTTGTCCCAAAGACCCCACGCAGCTCCAACATCACCTTCTTTTTCAACTTTCCAACTTTCATCGAATGACGAAAAATAGAACATCTCAATGCCACTATCGTTCGACCATTGCAAGG
>JAAZVU010000154.1 GCA_018623275.1 Flavobacteriales bacterium | reverse complement strand
TGAAATAGCACCGTCGAAGAAGCCACCGTTATAACTGATATCATAGCTCCCTAAAACTACAGGATACCCAGTACCAAAAACAATCCCGCCGCCAAAGGCATTCCCGTTGTCGTCAAAGGTGGCTGTATATCCAAAATTATCCGCCTGAGAACCAGAATACGTACTGAAGATATAGATAGGGTCAATAGTAAGCGTTTGACTCTGGTCGTAGGCTCCAAGGTTGATTCGAACCTCGTCTTTTCCTTTTTGGTAGCGCGCACGAACTTCCTTACTTCCTTGATAAGCATAAGGCATCTCTTCCTCTAAGGTCCCGATAGCGGTTTGAATCTTTACCTTCTTCGGTAAGACGTCCAGCCCTTCAATACCGCCATATTCTTGAACAATCATTGAAGGATCTGCGCCAGGATGAACGATCCAATCGTACTTGATTCCACCAGTTGCGGAGTATACTTTTAAATCGATTCCAGGATACACTCCCTCTGCAACAATACCATGGAAAGAAGGCACATCGGTTCTCCACCTTGAGCGATGACCGAGGTAGAAATGGTTCTTATGATCGAAGGCCTCACCACCTTTCCAATTCAACTTGTTCGCCCCAGCAAACTTCAACGAGAAATTCGCGTAATGAAGCGTATCTGAATAATGGTGCTTTTCAGGAGCACTATGGTTGTGCTGATCCTTTGGATCGAGGATACTAAAAACGATAGAGTCGCCAGTTAGAAAAACAGCATTCGCACCAAAGCGATACACAAATTTTGAAGGGTCCTCCCACTGGCCGTCGTTGCGCACGAAACCCTGCTGGGCACTTAGCCCGAGGCTCCATAAAATCGATACGAAAAGAAGGATTTTGCGCATAACTCAATATAACACCAAATTAACCCCTGTAGGCTCATTTTGTGCACTGAGTCAGCGCGTTTGCTAATTAATATTCATCAGCATTGGCACTTTCGCCCTGCTGCATAAGGAATGCTTTAAGGAATCTATCAATATTTCCATTCATCACCCCGTCCACATCAGAGGTCTCTTCGGCAGTACGAACGTCCTTGACGAGCTTATATGGGTGCATTACATAATTGCGAATCTGCGAGCCCCATTCGATCTTTTTCTTACCCGCTTCAATCTCAGCACGCTTGGCATTGCGCGCCTCAATCTCCATCTCGTACAATTGAGATTTCAATAGTTGAATGGCCTTCTCCTTGTTACCCAACTGAGAACGGGTTTCCGTATTCTCGATGATAATTCCCGTAGGCTTGTGGCGCAGACGCACCCCAGTTTCTACCTTGTTTACGTTCTGACCACCGGCACCCGAACTACGGAAGGTATCCCATTCGATATCACTCATATTGATCTGAATGTCAATGGTATCGTCCACTAACGGGAATACATACACAGAGACAAAGGAAGTATGTCGTTTTGCATTCGAATCGAACGGGGAAATACGTACTAATCGGTGTACCCCATTTTCACCTTTCAAGAAGCCAAAGGCATAATCGCCTTCGATCTCAATGGTCACTGTTTTGATACCGGCAACATCACCTTCTTGCAGGACCAATTCTTTCGTCTTGAACCCCTGCTTCTCGGCATACATCAAATACATACGCATCAACATGCTTGCCCAATCACAGCTCTCAGTACCACCGGCACCCGCTGTAATCTGCAACACCGCGCTCAGCTTATCTTCCTCTCCGCTCAGCATGTTCTTGAACTCAAGCTCCTCAATCCAATCCTCACATTCACTGTAAGCTGTTTGAACATCGCTCTCCTCAAGTTCGCCTTCCTTGTAGAATTCTAGGCTTAGCTCAGCCTCGCCAAAAAGGGTTTCTGCCTTCTCGTAACCTTCTACCCAGTACTTCACACCGCGCAGGGCTTTCATGGTCTTCTCAGCCTCCTTGGGATCGTTCCAAAATTCAGGAGAGGCAGTTTTCTCCTCTTCATTGATGATGTGAATGCGCTTCTGTTCGAGGTTTAAATAACTCTTCAATCGCTCGAGGCGCTCACCCAAAGATTTAATTTGTTCAGCTGTTACCATAGACGAGCAAAGTTAAGCATCACTTGCTATCTTCACGAAGATTATAAAGCTCAGTATTCATGTTCAAGATCGATCTGCGAAGCGATACCGTCACCCGCCCAACTCTAGCAATGAAAGATGCCATGTTCAACAGCCCTGTGGGCGATGATGTACTTGGGGACGACCCTACCGTTGAAAGATTGGAAACTATGGTTGCAGAACGCTTTGGAACAGAAAAGGCGCTCTTTTGTGTGAGTGGTACACAAGCGAATCAGATCGCACTGATGTCTCATCTAAGTCCAGGCGACGAAGTGATCTGTCACCCCTATGCCCACATCTACAACTATGAAGGCGGTGGTATAGCTGCCAATTCCCACGCCTCTGTCTCTTTCACAGGCGACGAGCGCGGCATCATGCATCCAGAAGGCGTACTAAACACAATTAAAGCAGATGACATCCACTTTCCAAAGTCGCGAGTCTTAGCACTGGAGAACACCGTCAACAAAGCAGGTGGAACGTGCTACGAATGGGAAGAAATTGAGGCGCTTAGAGCAGTGGCTTCAAAACATGGGCTGACCTTCCACCTCGATGGTGCACGTCTTTACAACGCCCTTGTCGCCAAAAATCAAAGTGAAAGCGATTACGGCACTGCATTCGATTCCATTTCAATCTGTCTCTCCAAAGGACTTGGCGCGCCAGTAGGCTCTGTACTTTTAGGCAGCGAGGAATTCATTCACCACAGCCGCAGAATACGCAAAAGAATTGGCGGTGGCTGGCGACAGGCAGGCCTTTTGGCCGGTGCTGCCATCTATGCATTAGAAAATAACGTGGACCGATTGGCCGAAGACCACGCCGCTGCCAAAGACATGGCGGAATTTTTAGGCCAGCAATCTTGGGTGAAAAATGTGGTGGCCCCAGAAACCAACATCTTGATCTTTGGATTGAACGAGGATATGGACCAAGAAGCATTCATAGCCGCCTTGGCGGAGAAGGGAATTGGCATCAGTCAAATGGGCCCAGGAAAATGCCGCATGGTCTTCCACCTAGATATCACGCCAGAACACATTAAAGAAGTAAAATCTGTATTGGCAGCACTATGAGCCGGACTAAAAACTGCCCCAACTGCAAGGAAGACCATTCGGTCATGTTCAGGGTGCAATACAAACCTGCTGATAAAACGTGGTATTTCCTCTGCGAAAAGTGCGTTCT
>JAAZVU010000153.1 GCA_018623275.1 Flavobacteriales bacterium | reverse complement strand
GCTAATTCGATGCCTTGTCTGTAACTAAAGGCTAACTGAGATCGACGCTTACCAGGTCCCTCATTGATGTATTGATCCAAAAAGAAAGGCAACACACAAGCAATACTCAGACTGTCCTGTAGAACAGCTGTAGTGTCTTCTTCCAACACATCTCGAATATTGAAGTCATATTGCGCTGCAGCCTTATTAACGGGCTTTACCAAAGCCATGCCTTTATACCAGTTGTTCCGTGCATCTGGGTTCAGACTATAAAACTCATCAATAGAGCGAATCCCCCATGCCTGCTGAAGTTCTTCTGGCGTATCCTTCTTTTTAACAATATAGACCTCGTATTTCGGCTTCTCAATCGGTATTAGTGAGTCAAATTCACCACTCTTCTTTTTCCAGCCATCAGGATCCTTCGGTATTTTGAGGATCTGATCCTTCTGAAGAATTGCGGACCCTTCTAAGACGGGATTGTGCCAAAAAATAGTACTATCCTTGAGCTCGTACTTATTAGCTACACTGTACACGCTTTCAAAGCTGCGTACCTTGTGGAAGATATATAGTGAAGAGTCTATCTTCTCTTTTTCTGGGATAGGTATAACGAGAATATCCCCGATAACTAGATTTCTAACACCAATGTTAGGATTAGCTTCATAAATGGCTTCTACAGTACTGCCATATTCTTTGGCTAAACCATAGATGGTGTTACCTGAAACAATCTCATGCTCTACAGAAGATTGCCCGAAAGCTGTAGCCCAAGAGGCTAGAAAAAATAAGGCAGTAAGAAGCGGACGTTTTATTCCCATTCAATTGTGGCAGGCGGTTTAGAGCTTATGTCATAAACAACTCTATTGACACCTTTTACTTTATTTATGATTTGGTTACTCACCTTGGCAAGGAAATCATACGGTAAGTGTACCCAATCTGCTGTCATTCCGTCTGTACTTTCTACAGCTCTCAACGCAACAACTTTCTCATAAGTACGTTCATCACCCATAACTCCAACCGAGTTTACTGGTAACAAAATACTGCCGGCTTGCCAAACTTTATCATAAAGCCCCTCATTTTTGAGCCCATTGATAAATATAGCATCTACTTCTTGTAAAATTTGAACTTTTTCGCGTGTAATATCTCCAAGGATTCTGATTGCAAGTCCTGGCCCAGGGAAAGGATGACGTCCTAAAAGATCCGCTGACATATCCATAGAAGCACCTACTCGACGAACCTCATCTTTAAACAACGTCTTTAAAGGCTCAACTACTTTTAACTTCATAAAATCTGGAAGTCCACCAACATTGTGGTGCGATTTGATAGTCGCAGAAGGCCCTTTAACACTTACACTTTCAATGATATCCGGGTAAATAGTCCCTTGTGCCAACCACTTCACATCTTCAATTAATGTAGCTTCTTGGTCAAATACCTCAATAAATACGCGACCAATGGTCTTACGTTTCGCTTCAGGCTCTTCAACACCAGAGAGAGCATCCATGAATTGATCAGTAGCATCAACGCCTTTTACATTAAGCCCCATACCTTCGTATTGTTTCAATACATCGGTGAATTCGTTTTTACGCAACAAACCGTTGTTCACGAAAATACAGTAGAGGTTTTCTCCAATAGCTCGGTGAAGCAACATCGCTGCAACTGAACTGTCAACTCCTCCAGAAAGACCCAATACAACTTTATCGTTGCCTAATTGTTCCTTTAGGTTGGCTACTGTTTCATCTACAAAATGAGCAGGTGTCCAATCACCTGATACTCCTACCACCTTGTATAAGAAGTTCTCTAATAGCTGCTTTCCATCAGTACTGTGGTAGACCTCAGGGTGGAACTGAATACCAAATGTTTGTTCTCCTTGTACCGCATATCCTGCTACGCGAACATCTTCGGTAGATGCAATTACTTCAAAACCCTCTGGAAGGGCGGTAATTGTATCTCCATGGCTCATCCAAACTTGCGATCCAACAGGGACATTTTCGAAGAGGACATTTTCTGCTACTTCGCTTAGGTTTGCACGACCATACTCTCTGATTTTACTAGGTGCTACCTCTCCTCCACCGGTTAGGGCCATGTATTGTGCACCGTAACAAACACCGAGCAAAGGCAACTTGCCTTTAATCTCAGTTAGATCAAATTGTGGCGCATCTTCTTGTAGTGTACTAAAAGGAGATCCTGATAGGATTACACCTTTGACATCATCAGTAATGGCTGGCGGGTTATTGAAAGGATGAATTTCACAGTAAACATTCAATTCTCTGACGCGACGAGCGATCAATTGTGTGTATTGAGAACCGAAATCGAGGATGAGTATAGTTTCTTGCATGCTGCAAAAATACACCTATTTTCAACCAATTAAAACGTGAGTACCTGCCTTTATTGTTGACATTTTTTCCACCAAAAACTCTTTAGGGTCTTCTCCTAAAATTCCTATCAAATCGGCATAGGAAGCCCGACGCTCCCAAAAAACGCCATCAGGGGCTATGGCATCAAAAACCCGATCTAAGGCGGAAATGAATTCTTGATTTCTTCGCTTTTGAATCCTGTAGCGTTGTTCCACAGTTTTTGTGGCCAATTTTTCCATCTTCACTTTAGTGGCCTGTGTATGGGATGACATCTCAGGATAGGCTTCAAGCATCTTTTGTTCCCATTGCCCTATGGCATCGAAAATAGGCGAAGCATAATCTTGAGTTTCTTTATTCAACAGACTCAGATAGTTTAATCGCTCTTTAATCAATGGCTCTTTCTTCACGCCAATAAGTTGCGACCAGTTGAACTCTAAATCTTTTCTAATTCGCTCTGTTTTTTCAGAACAAACTAGCACAGAGTCACGCAAGTACAGTCTTGGCATTGGAATGTTTAAGGCTTCAAAAACGGTACCTAGTTGTAACCAATAAGCAAGTTCACCACCTCCACCTACATAGGCAAGGTTCGGCAACAGCAATTCTTGATAAACTGGTCTTAAAAGTGCATTTGGACTAATAACCTCTGAAGGAAAGTCTTTAGAGGAGAGGATTCGATCCCTCGAATTCTCACCAAGCTCGAAGAGGTTTATGTCTCTGGGATATACTTGTGCCTTTAGGCCTAAATCTTCTAACTGTGCAGTTCTTTTTTTTATCAGAACGCTTAATTCTCCGCGAAGCTCTTTTTCCCAGATTTCAATTGCCAAGGACTTGAGCACAGCATCATCTCCATCCAATACAAGTACGCCGAATTCAGATGCCCATTCTCTGACAATCTTACGAATACCCTCTG
>JAAZVU010000039.1 GCA_018623275.1 Flavobacteriales bacterium | reverse complement strand
TACAGCCTTAGAAGTTGGTGGTATATCCCTTTTCTTGGTAGAATTCTTCGATTATTTCCACGACCTGATCTGCATCGTTTGCAATACGAATAAGGTCTGTGTCGTTGGGGCTAATCT
Source organism: Flavobacteriales bacterium (assembly GCA_018623275.1). Taxonomy (GTDB): domain Bacteria; phylum Bacteroidota; class Bacteroidia; order Flavobacteriales; family Schleiferiaceae; genus UBA10364. The sequence continues at coordinate 11,763 of JAAZVU010000039.1, read as the reverse complement.
TTCCTGTGCCCTTTAAGGTTGTATCCACCCAATTTTTCAGGCCTTCCCAAAAATCGGCGCCATAAAGGATTATAGGGAATCGGTCAATTTTGCCGGTCTGAACAAGGGTTACTGCCTCGAACAATTCATCTAGTGTTCCAAATCCACCGGGCATTACCACAAAAGCCTGGCTGTATTTGACAAACATCACCTTGCGAGCGAAGAAGTAATCAAAATTCAGGTTTTTATCTGGGTCGATGTACGGGTTGCTACTCTGCTCAAATGGCAAATCTATGTTCAATCCGACACTCGGGCCAGCACCCTGCTGCGCACCCTTATTGGCCGCTTCCATGATACCAGGACCACCGCCGGTGATGATGCCAAACCCCTTTCTAGTGAGTTTCTCCGCAATATCTGTTGCGGCTTGCAAGTATTCAGGTTCTGTAGCTTTTGTTCTTGCTGAGCCAAAGATGCTCACACAAGGACCGATGCGTCGTAGACTTTCGTAGCCTTCCACAAATTCGGACATGATCTTAAATAGTGCCCAGCTGTCGTCGGACTTGATCTCAGTCCATGTTTTACGATTCAGTTTGTTCATAGGTAATAGGTTTATTACCCAAGAAGGTACACAAATCGTACCGACTTCTGCCGTCCTACTTTAATTCCGGTGCAAGAAACTGCCCCGTGATGCTATTCTCGCTTTTGGCTACCTCCTCAGGGGTACCTGTAGCAACGATCATTCCACCTCCAGAACCGCCTTCTGGTCCTAGGTCAATTATATGGTCGGCTTGTTTAATCACGTCCATATTGTGTTCGATGATGAGCACCGTATTTCCTTGCTCTACCAATTGTTGAATCACTTCCATTAGAACGCGCACATCTTCAAAGTGCAGACCAGTGGTAGGCTCATCCAGAATGTACATGGTATTTCCAGTATCCTTCTTACTTAATTCTGTCGCCAATTTCACGCGCTGTGCTTCGCCACCGCTCAAGGTCGTTGATGGTTGTCCTAGGCGTATGTAGCCTAGCCCAACGTTGACTAATGTGCTAAGTTTCTGTTTGATTTTAGGTACGTGTTCGAAGAATTCTAAGGCATCTTCAATGCTCATGTCCAAGACATCGCTGATGCTCTTGCCCTTGTAACGAACTTCGAGAGTTTCGCGGTTGAATCGCTTTCCTTGACAAGTTTCACAGTGTACGTAAACATCTGGTAGGAAGTTCATCTCAATAACACGCAGACCACCGCCCTCACAGGTTTCACAACGACCGCCTTTTACGTTAAAAGAGAACCTCCCAGGTTTGTAGCCACGGATTTTACTCTCAGGAAGATTTGCAAAAAGTTGACGTATTTCTGACCACACACCTGTATAGGTTGCAGGATTCGACCGAGGAGTTCGCCCAATAGGACTTTGATCAATATCGATGATTTTGTCAATCTGCTCGGTTCCTTCAATGCTCTTGTAGGGTTGAGGCTTCGCTACCGCTCGGAAAATCAAATGATTGAGGATAGGGTAGAGGGTGCCATTTATTAAGGTACTCTTTCCACTACCACTTACACCGGTAACACAAGTCAGTATACCAAGAGGGATATCAACACTGACATTTTTCAGGTTGTTACCAGTAGCTCCTTTTAACGAAATGAAGCCTGTTTCTTTTCTTCTTGAGGCAGGTACAGGTACTTCGCGAATTCCTTTGAGGTAATCGGCTGTAATACTTCCAGCATTTCTGATTTCCTCAATCCCGCCTTGGGCGACAATGTTTCCTCCATGAATTCCGGCTTTAGGACCAATATCCAAGATAAAATCTGCCGTTTCAATCATGTCCTTGTCGTGCTCTACCACAAGAACGCTGTTTCCTATATCACGAAGCTGCTTCAAGCTTTCTATCAGGCGGGCGTTGTCTCTTTGGTGCAACCCAATAGAAGGTTCATCCAAGATGTAAAGCACATTAACGAGTTGAGATCCAATCTGAGTGGCTAGTCGAATGCGTTGTGCCTCGCCACCACTTAGGCTTCGAGCACTTCGGTTCAAATTGAGGTAGCCTAGACCAACATCGAGTAAGAAAGCGGCTCTCGCCTTTAACTCTTTGACGATTTCTTCAGCAATGATCCACTCCTTACTGCCTAACTTTTGCTCAAGGCTGTGCACCCAATTTGAGAAGTCCACTAAACTCATCGTGCTGACATCGCTGATGCTCTGACCTGCAATTTTAAAGTGTAAACTCTCGCGTTTGAGTCTTGCTCCTTTACAGCTCGAACACTCTACGTTGTCCATGAAGTCATCTGCCCAACGCTGAATGGAGCGGCTCTTGGCATCGCGCGATTGTGATCCTATGAAGTTGATGACTCCCTCAAAATTCACCTTGTATTCTTTGGTGACACCAATGGCTTTGTGGTCGATAGTCATGACCTCATTGGTTCCATAGAGGATGATATCCAAGGCTTGCTTCGGAATGTCTTCAATGGCTGTATCTAGATTGAAGCCGTGTTTTAGTCCAATAATTTCTAATTGGTTGAAGATCCAATTCTTCTTGTATTCTCCCACTGGTGCAAATCCACCCTTGCGAATAGTCATCTTGGGATCGGGAATGACTTTATCAAGGTTCACCTCTTTTACCGTTCCCAATCCGTCGCATTTAACACATGCGCCTTTTGGGCTGTTGAAAGAGAAGGTGTTTGGTTCCGGTTCTTGATAAGCTATCCCAGAGGTAGGACACATCAGCTGGCGAGAGAAATAGGCCAATTCTTGACTGTCTAAATCGATTACGGCAATGGTTCCTTTACCGTGCGCCATCGCAGTTTCAACGCTTTGTGCAATTCTATTTTCTGCGGTTGCAGCGACACGAATGCGATCCACTACAATTTCGATATCGTGGGTTTTGTATCGGTCAAGTCTATATCCACTGCTGACCTCGACAATTACCCCGTCTACACGAGCACGAACGAAGCCCATGCGCACTATCTGTTCGAAAAGCTCGCGGTAATGTCCCTTACGTGCACGCACGACAGGAGCTAGAACTGCAATACGCTTCCCTACAAATCGTTCACCGATCAATTCCACAATCTGGGCATCGGTGTAGCTGATCATCTTTTCTCCTGTCTCGTAGCTAAAGGCGGTCGAGGCACGGGCGAAAAGTAATCGCAAGAAATCACTCAATTCAGTAACGGTACCCACCGTTGAGCGAGGGTTCCTTGAAGTGGTCTTCTGCTCAATGGAAATTACCGGTGAAAGCCCCTCGATCTTATCCACCTCAGGACGCTCCATGGTACCAAGGAATTGGCGGGCATAGGAAGAGAAGGTCTCCATATACCTACGCTGTCCTTCCGCATATATAGTATTGAATGCTAGAGAACTCTTTCCAGAGCCACTAAGCCCTGTGATAACCACTAAGGAGTTGCGGGGAATCTTTACATCAAGATTACGCAAGTTATGTGCCTTGGCACCGTATACTTCAATTTGTTCGCTCATGCTTATTTGGCAACCAGAATAGAGTAGGTATTGTTTGAGCTATTGGTCAATTTCGACGAACGAATCCAAGGATTGTACATCCTCAACTCTTTATAGGTGATATTGTGTTCTAATGACCACTCGATCCAGCTGTTCACTGGTCCGTTTACATCTACAGTGTCGAATTCAGGAAGCTGATAGCCCTCAGTACGGTGATACACATAACCATAGTTGCTTAAGTGCTCATGAATATGCTTCACAGCTGCGATTCTAAATACATAACGCGCAGTTTCGCTGTTCAATCTTAGGTCGTAGTAAGAGTTCACCTTTTGCTCGTCCAATCTACGCTGTGTACCTGCCATTCCCATGTTGTAGGAAGCCGCCGCTAGGGTCCAATTACCAAATCGATCATGAGCCTCCTTAAGGTACTTACATGCAGTACGTGTGGCTTTTTCCATGTGGTAACGCTCATCTACCTCACTATTGACAATGAGTCCAGCCTCACGCCCAGTGGATTTCATGATCTGCCAAGGTCCTGCAGCGCCTGCTGGGCTCACAATATCTTGTAATCCGCTCTCGATGAGTGCGAGGTATTTGAAATCGTCCGGAATGCCTTGTTCTCTGAGAATAGGCTCAATGACGGGGAACCACTTGTCGCTTCTTTTAAGCATGAGCAAGTTGTTGCTCTGCCAGTACGAATTGACCAGAATCTCCCGATCTAAACTTTCTTGTACGTCCAAACGCTCTAATGGCAATGCTTCACCAGCAATAGAAATCTCTTTTGGTAATTCAAAGGGCTTAACAGTGCTTGGTCTTGCTTCAACAGGATGAACATCATCCGTAGAGGAAGAGACCAGCGCTACAGTCGCAAGTGTTAATCCTGCGCCAATTAATCCTGCAATCCAGTTATTTTTCATAGGTAAAAGGGGAACTAAAGTCTTTTAATAACGGTCCTTCTTCGTCTTTAGCACTCAATTTTGGGTCTTCCACTCCCCAATCAATGCCGAGGGAAGGGTCATTCCACAAAATACTGCCTTCATGCTCAGGACTATAAGTATCGGTGCATTTATAAAGGAAAACGGTGTCGTCTTCCAAAGTCGCAAAGCCGTGGGCAAAACCGGGTGGTATCCACAACATTTTTTTGTTTTCCCCACTTAGCTCGGTGCTAAAGTGTTTTCCATAGGTTGGCGAGCCTTTACGAATGTCAACAGCTACGTCTAAAACACGGCCTTTTTGAACACGAACTAGCTTGCCTTGCGCTTTTGGTGGTGCTTGAAAATGAAGCCCGCGAACCACGCCTTTTCCTGAAAAACTTTCATTGTCTTGGACGAAATCTGCACTAATGCCGGCGTTCTTAAAATGTTCGGCACTGTATGATTCAAAAAAATAACCTCTATGGTCTCCAAAGACACGCGGTTCAATGACGAAAAGATCTGGAATGGGTGTAGGAACAAATTTCATAAACCCAAAAATAAGCGGATATGCGCTATGCGAGGACTGGGTCTACCTTTTCTTTCAGCAAATTTGAAATTTCATTACTGTGAGAGGTGAAACTCAAATGTGTGGCACCTTTAAGAATCCAAAAACGATCCCTGGAAGGTTTTTGAATGGTAAACACGGGATCCAATTCACCCAAAATAACATCTACAGGTGCTAAAGGCGTAGGGCGCTCCCAATTAAGTACTGAACGCAGAACCCAACGGTAATACTCGCATTCGAATTGCTCCATCGTTTCTAATAAAAGGTCGAGCTGTCGAGATGGTTTACTATTGAGGCGAGCGATGAACTTAATTAGTTTAAATATGCTTCCCTTTGGAGCCCAGCTCAATACGCCTGTCGACGCTAAGTTTCTATACAAAGGTCTTAAGGTAGCTTCATGGTGCAGTGAATTCAAGAGAACGACACGCTGAACTTTGTTTCTCGATGCCCAATCCTGAGCAATAATACCTCCAAAACTGTATCCAAAAAGCAAGTCATTTTCTTTGATAGGATAACGGTCTAAAAGACGATCAGCATAGGCTGAGAGTGTTTCTCCGTCTTGTGGTTCAATCCATTCCAAATACGTAGCATTCCACGGAAATTTAAACGATCTAAAAATCCTTGAATCTGCACCCATACCCGGAAGAACCCAAACTCTACAATCCGACATTAGCCTATGTTTTGCTCTATAATAGTATATACAAGCGGGTGAATAGATTTGTTCGCGGCAATTACGCTTTCTGAAGCTACAGGGACGTTTTTATTTGCAAAATTGGTAACGGTACCTCCTGCTTCTCGAACGAGAACTACGCCAGCGGCGACATCCCATGGACTCAAACCATATTCAAAATAACCGTCAAAACGACCACAAGCCGTGTAGGCAAGGTCGACTGCAGCTGTTCCTATGCGACGAACACCTCTGGTGTGCTGATACATGTGTGCCAAGGTATTTTGGAATCCTTGCAGCTTAGAAAAATTATAGTAGGGAAATCCCGTGGCTAGAAGAGTATCCTCCAATTGCTCGCTTGAAGTCACTTGAATCCGCTTGCCATTCAGGTAGGCACCTCCGCCTTTATAGGCTGTAAAGCATTCGTCCATGCCTACTTCATAAACGACCCCAATTACTGGCCACTCTTCTTTCAATAGCGCAATACTAACGCTGAAAATGGGAAGTCCATGTACAAAGTTCGTGGTGCCGTCCAAAGGGTCTATGACCCAAGTGTATTGAGAATCGGTTGTCTGTGTTGTGGTCTCTTCTTCAGTCAGAAATCCTGCTTCAGGGAAAATTTCTGTCAATCTTTTAACGATGAGTTCTTCCGTAGATCTGTCGACATCGCTGACCAAGGCATTCATGCTTTTGAGCTCTACAACAGAGCGGTCAAAGGTGAGTTGTTGTTGTCGTAGATAAGCACCAGCTTCTTTCGCAACGAAGGAAGCTTTTTCAGTGAGGACGCTGAGGTCTATCATAGTAATTCTTTCGCCGTATGTTTTAGTCGAATGGTTTTACAGAGCGATTTAAGATTGCTGCCGTCGGTATTTGTATCGCCATAGATTTCCATAACCGTGGATCTGTTTTCTGGTTCAAATCCAACCATGCCTATGTACAATCCTTCTCTAATCTTGAATAGCCTCGCCTCCGTGACCATACCGTCATTGACCTGTCCTTCGGAGACAAATTGCCAGAAGTTAGAGAACTCCCTTTCGCTACAGAGCGGTTTATATTCCAGAAAAATTAGTGACATTGGCGGTGCGGCTTTCTACCTCTAAGGTAACAAATCCATCGTCGCAAATGCCTGAAAGACAAAAAGTTTTGGTCTTATTTGCTAAATCAGGATTCCAGAAGGTCCGTACTCGTACGTAATTGTCTGAGTACCCGTACATATAGCCCTCTCTATTTTCCCCTTCAAAGAGAATTGGTCTACGCTTACCTAGCTGACTCTCGTAAAATGCCCTTTTTTTCTTTTCGCTGAGAATCCGCAACATTTTATTACGCCTTTTCCTCTCGGGGATTGGGACTGCCCCTTCCATATCAGCAGCAAGGGTGTTAGCTCTTTCAGAGTAGGTGAAAACATGCAGGTAGCTTATGTCTAGGGAGTTAAGAAAGTTGTACGTTTCTAAAAACAGTTCTTCAGTTTCTCCAGGAAAGCCTACGATAACATCTACGCCGATACAAGTATCAGGATTTGCAGCCTTGATGGTTTCTACACGCTGCTTGTAAAGTCCGCTCATATAGCGACGTTTCATCTTCTTTAAAACGGTGTCACTTCCACTTTGAAGCGGGATATGAAAGTGCGGAACGAACTTTTTACTCTGTTGGGTGAATTCGATTATTTCATTTCGAAGCAAGTTTGGTTCTATGCTAGAAATTCGCATGCGGTCAACATCTACACGTTCATCCAATGCTTCGACGAGTTCCATAAAGGTGTTCTCATGTCGTTTATTGCCAAATTCTCCCTTTCCGTAGTCTCCAACGTTTACCCCGGTGAGTACAATTTCAGGAATTCCTTTTTCGGCAATTTCTTGAGCTCGTGCGACCACATTCTCTAATGTATCGCTTCGTGAAATGCCTCGAGCTAATGGAATGGTACAGTAGGTGCATTTGTAATCGCAACCGTCTTGAACTTTCAAAAATGCACGAGTTCTATCTCCTGCGCTGTAGGAACTTACAAAGGTATTTGCCTCGCCAATCTCACAACTGTGCATTTGTGCAGGTCCAGCAGTTTTTTGCAGTGCACCCAAGAATTGGGTCACATTGAATTTTTCCGTGGCACCTAATACGAGATCCACTCCTGGCATTTCCATGATTTGCTCAGGCTTGAGTTGGGCATAGCACCCTACGATTACGACAAATCCATCAGGATTTGCACGCAAGGCACGACCAACAATATTGCGGCATTCTCTATCTGCATTTTCGGTAACTGAGCAAGTGTTAATGACATAAACATCAGCGCTTTCCTTGAATCTAACTTCATTGAAGCCATTACTCTTAAAGTCTTTAGCAATGGTTGAAGTTTCTGCAAAGTTGAGCTTACAGCCCAGGGTATGAAAAGCAACAGTTGGCATTAAATGAGATTAACTTCTGGTTCTAATTGAATACCGAATCGATTATATATATCGTCCATGATAGCCTTGGCGAGCGTATAGATTTCGTCACCTTTTGCCTGTCCATAATTTACCAATACCAGTGCTTGGTTTTTGTGAACGCCCGCATCGTCCTTGCGATACCCTTTCCAGCCACATTGATCGATGATCCAGCCTGCTGCAAGTTTTGTCCCTCCTTCAGCAGGGTAGGCAGGCATATTGGGGTATCTTTCGGCCAACGCTGCAGCTTTTTCTTTGGAAACGACAGGGTTTTTAAAGAAAGAACCGCTATTTCCAATCTCTTTAGGATCAGGCAGCTTACTCTGACGAATACCCACAACAACGTCGCTGATTTGCTTAGGCGTGGGCGCCGTGATCCCCATTTTATCTAATTCAGATGAAATTGCACCATAATCCGTTCGAATACGGTGATTTCTCTTAGTGAGCTCTAGTGTTACACGAGTAATGATAGCCTTTCCCTTCAATTCATTTTTGAAGACACTATTGCGATAGCCAAATTGTGCAGCTTCCTTGTCAATTTTGAAGAAGGAGCCGTCTTCGACCATAACGCCTTCGCAATTCACGAAGACATCTTTCAATTCGACACCATATGCGCCAATATTCTGTACGGGTGCGGTACCACAATTGCCTGGAATGAGGCTTAAGTTTTCAATGCCTCCTAGGCCTTGCATCAAAGTCCATAAAACAACCTCGTGCCAATTTTCACCTGCTCCGAATCGGATATGTACCTTATCCTCATCTTCGAAAACTACGCGACGACCATGAATATCTACTTTGAGCACATCACCTTCTACGTCTTTAGTTAGAAGCATGTTCGAACCTCCGCCAAGAACTAGGGCAGGGGTACCATGGTGTTTGACATAATTAGAAATCTCATCAGCACTATGCGCCCAGATAAGACGACTCGCCTTCTGATCGATACCGAAGGTGTTGAGTTTCGCGAGACTTTGATTTATCTGTACTATCACAGGCTTAGTTTATCTAGTGGTATGCGGGTAAACTTCTAAGGCTGCCTTCAAGATAGCAATACAATCTTTCAATGCATCGGTGTTAAGGACATACGCTAATCTTGCTTGATTCGCCCCTAATTCAGGTTTTGCATAAAAGCCTGCCGCTGGAGCCATCATTAAGGTTTTTCCTTCGTGATTGAAATCGCTGAGGAGCCATTGAGCGAAATGCTCTGCACTTTCTACGGGGAATGAAGCCACTGCGTAGAATGCCCCTTTAGGTTTTGGACAAAAAACGCCATCGATACTGTTGAGGCCATCAACCAAAACGTTACGACGTTCTACATATTCGGCATTTACTTCATCGAAATAGCTTTGTGGAGTTTTTAGTGCAGCTTCACTAGCGATCTGAGCGTAGGTTGGCGGGGAGAGGCGGGCTTGAGCGAACTTCATGGCAGTAGCCATAAATTCTTTGTTCTTACTGACCAAACATCCAATGCGTGCTCCACACATGCTGTAGCGCTTTGAAAAGCTGTCCACAACAATGGCGTTGTTTTCTAGGCCTTCCATGCCGAGAATGCTGTAGTGCGCCTCGCCATCGTAGGTAAATTCGCGGTATACCTCGTCTGCGATCAAGAAGAGGTCATGTTTCAAAACAATTTCTTTCAGTTTCTCAAGCTCTTCCTTGCTGTACAAGTACCCCGTTGGATTCCCTGGATTACAGATGAGGATACCTTTCGTTTTCTCAGTAATAGCTTGCTCAAACAATTCAACTGGAGGAAGTGCAAAGCCATTTTCAATGCTTGCCTCTACAGGAACTACTTTTACGCCGCTCGCCGTAGCAAACCCGTTATAATTTGCGTAAAAAGGTTCGGGAATAATGAGTTCGTCGCCTTCGTCCATGGCTGAGCCGAAAGTGAAAAGTAGCGCCTCCGATCCGCCGGTGGTTACGATAATCTCGTCCGTATCCACGGGAAGATTTTTGCCGTGGTAATAATTCGATAATCCTTCTCGTAAGGAAGCGAAACCAGCGCTGTGACTGTAGGCTAAGACAGGTACATCAGCCTCCTTAATGGCCTGCTGTGCCTCTATCGGTGTCTGAATATCAGGTTGACCTATGTTAAGGTAATACACCTTGTTCCCGTTGCGTTCTGCTTGTTCTGCGAATGGTACTAGCTTGCGGATAGGGCTCGATGGCATGTTGGTGCCTTTAGTCGAAATTGATGGCATTGCTGTTTGTTTTGGTACTAAAAAAGCCCCGCAAAAATACGGGGCTTCTAGAAAATATGCAGAGGTATTATCGCCTTATTTGGCAATAACGCTACCACCTTGTTTCGTAGGTGTTGTTTTCTGTGCTGCAGGGTTCATCACTTGCCCTTTAATCGTTAGAACGACTGTTTTATTAGCAGCGTTTGAGTTTACAGTAACCGTTTTGTGGAAATTACCCATACGATTGGTGTCGTACTTCACTGTAATCTCACCTTCCGCTCCTGGGGCGATAGGTTGACGTGTCCACTTCGGAGTTGTACAACCACAAGAAGCACGTACTGAATTCAATACTAACGGCTCAGTACCTTCATTTTTAAATTTAAATACACGCGTTCCGTTAGCGCCTTTTTCAATCTTACCGTAGTTGATCACTTTTTCAGCAAACTGAATCTTAGCACCTTCTGTTGGTTGTTCTTGAGCTTGCGCTGCAAATCCAAAAAGTGCTACAGCTAGTGTTAGGATGAATTTTTTCATGTCAATTTCGTTGTTTGAGAGTTTCAAATGTAATTCGAAAGCCAAGTCTTTCAAAGGAAATTAACAATCTCTTAGCCTATGGGTTCATTGGATGAGTGAAGGCGCTTATTTTTGCAGCTTATATTAAGAAAGAGTTCAATGCGCGAAATTGGAAAATACACTCCTGGAGAGATTGAATCAAAGTGGTACAACCATTGGTTGGATAAGAAGTACTTTCATGCGGAAGTATCTGAAAAAGAGCCATATACCATAGTCATTCCTCCGCCAAACGTTACTGGTGTCCTCCATATGGGGCACATGTTGAATAATACAGTCCAGGATGTACTTATTCGTCGCGCGCGAATGTTAGGATTGAATGCTTGTTGGGTGCCTGGTACGGATCACGCATCGATCGCCACTGAGGCTAAAGTGGTGAAGCGCCTTCGTGAGCAAGGCATTAAAAAATCTGATCTAAGCCGTGAGGACTTCTTGAAGCACGCTTGGGATTGGACGGATGAATACGGTGGTATCATCCTAAAACAACTCCGCCGTCTCGGTGCATCATGTGATTGGGACCGAACTGCTTTTACATTAGATGAGCCACGCAGTCAGCAGGTTATTGATGTATTCATTGATCTTCATAAAAAGGGGCTTATCTATAGAGGCCTACGCATGGTGAATTGGGATCCAGTGGCGCTTACAGCTGTCTCTGATGAGGAAGTTATCCATAAAGAGGAGAACAGCCGTCTGTACTACATGACCTATAAGATTGAAGGATCAGATGAGGCCTTGCAAGTAGCTACAACCCGTCCTGAAACTATCTTCGGGGATACTGCAGTTTGTGTGAATCCAGAAGATGAGCGTTACCAGCATTTGAAAGGCAAGAAGGCCATTGTTCCTTTAGTAGGGCGCGCAGTGCCAATTATTTTCGATGAATATGTAGATATCGAATTCGGTACAGGTGCCTTGAAGGTAACTCCAGCACACGATACTAATGACCAAATGCTGGGCGAGAAGCACGACTTAGAGGTTATTGATGTATTTGATCAACACGCAGCACTGAACGAGCACGGCGGTGAATTTGCCGG
>JAAZVU010000152.1 GCA_018623275.1 Flavobacteriales bacterium | reverse complement strand
TGCTACTCAATATGCGCGCAATGCACTTTTTGCAGGTATGGTTCCTGCCGATATCAAGAAGAAAATGCCGCAATATTGGAAGGAGGAGCATGAAGAGGGAAGCAAGAATGAATTTGAAGGCGAGTTGTTCGTTGAGCAATTAAAGTCTCTTGGATTGGGAGACAAGCAAGTGAAGTATCACAAGGTCACCAATATGAGAGTGGCGAATAAGTTTGTCTCTAACATCCATCAGAACAAGCAAGCGGATGTGGTGGCTTTGGTGTACAATTTTGTCGATACGCTTAGCCATGCGAGAACAGATGTTGAGGTCATTCGTGAATTGGCTTCGGATGATAATGCGTACCGTAGGGTCACCGCTACTTGGTTCGAAGGGTCACCGCTAAGAAAGGCCTTAAAGTGGGCGGCTGAAAATGGTTTTAAGGTGGTGTTGACTACCGATCATGGAACGGTGAATGTGAACAAGGCGACCAAGGTGGTTGGAACGCGCGACCTCACGACCAACCTTAGATTTAAGAATGGAAATGGCATGAGCTATCAAGGTAAGCACAGCTTTGTTGTAAAGGCCCCGGAGAAAATTGGCTTGCCTAAGCATCATATTGTCGACGAATACATCTTCGCATTGAATGACCTTTTCTATGCTTATCCAAACAACTTCAATCATTATGTGAAGTACTACCGCAACACGTATCAGCACGGTGGGGTATCTTTGGAGGAATTAATCATTCCTTATGTCGTCCTTGACGGAAAATAAATCGATAAAGTTTGAAGGGATAGGCCTGGCCGATTTACCTAAGGTCGCCTCGCAAATCCTACAGCACACAAAGCAAACAGTGAATTTGTTGCAAGCGCCCATGGGTAGTGGGAAGACGACTTTGTGCAATGAACTAATCAAGCAGTGGGGCAGCGATAGTTCCGGATCTTCACCAACCTTTTCGCTTATTGAAGAGCATAGTGGGCCAAAGGGAACGCTATTTCATGTGGATGCGTATCGAATTGACCACGAAGAAGAAGCCTACGACTTTGGGTTCGAAGAGTACATCGAAAGTGGGCACCCTATGTGGATTGAATGGGCGGAGAAAGTGGAATCTTTCTTACCTTACAAAGTAGGAGTAGTGTATATCGCTGCGGAGAACGAACATACCCGAACTATTGAGTTCTTCCCTGAAGTGACCACCTCGCAAATACAATGGAACCATGAGTGAGTATCTAAGCTGGTCGGAAACGGCTTGGGCGACGCAAGAAGAGCGTTTAGCCGTTGAAACAAAAGGAGCAAAGTTGGTCATCGGTGTGCCAAAAGAGCACGATATGGATGAGCATCGAATTTTGCTTAATCCGGCAGCGGTAGGCGTTTTAGTTCAAAACGGTCACAATATTCTCGTTGAAACAGGTGCCGGTTTGTTGGCAGGTTGGGACGATAAAGAATACGCTGATGCAGGTGCCGAAATAGCATCTTCTGCCGCTGAGGTATTTCAGTGTGATATCATCGCGAAAGTGGCTCCTCCTAGTACAGAAGAAATAGGCATGATGAAGGGGAATCAGACCCTTATTAGTGCATTGCAATTAAGAACAAGAGATAAGGCGTTTTTCAAAGCGCTAGCGGATAAAAAAATTACAGGCATAGCTTTAGAAGAGGTACGCGATGCGCAAGATCAAAGCGCGCTGCGTATTGCGATGAGTGAGATTGCCGGTCAGCAGGCGGCACGCCTAGGCGCTAACCTATTGGCAGACGGTTTAACCGGTAAACGCAAAGGAAAACTCATGGGCGGTGTGCCTGGAGTAGCACCAGCTTCAGTGGTGATCATTGGTGCCGGGGTAGCTGCACTAGCTGCTGCACGCGTAGCCTATGGTATGGGGGCGTCGGTCGTGGTGCTTGATCAGAACATCAGTAAACTACGCTTTGCCACCGAGCAGCTTGGACAGGCCATTACCACCGAGCTTATCCAGGATATTGCTTTAAAAGACAGATTGGCCTCCGCAGATGTAGTTATCGGGGCTTTGGCACCAGTGGAAGGGCGTACGCCTATGGTTGTTACAGAGGAAATGGTTGAAGGCATGCCTGTAGGTTCAGTAATTATCGATATCAGTATTGATAGTGGCGGTTGCTTTGAGACTTCTGAGATTACTTCGCACCATGCGCCTACGTTTGTAAAACATGATGTTTTGCATTACTGTGTGCCTAATATGAACAGCGCTGTTGGGAACACCTCTAGCATTGCCATGAGCAATATTGTAGGTCCACTGTTGCAGCAGCTTTCGGACAATGGCGGTGTACAAGACAGTCTTCATTATGATTTGAACATCCGCGCTGGGCTGTATCTTTACCGCGGTCTATTGACAAAGCGTCATTTAGGGGAGCATTTCGATCTTCCTTATTCTAGTGATGCGTTGTTGTTTGGAAACCTTTAACCGCTCAATTAGATGGCATTTTTACGTCGACTACTTTTTTACGCAATCGGAATTGGTCTTGGAATCTTAATCGTTCTCGCCTTCTTTGGGGACAGAGATTTCGATTACGCTTACGGCCCACAAGCTCGAGTGAAGAAAAACTTTAGAACCAAGCCCGTTGATTCTACCTCCTTGGTGCAGCCATTACTAGATATGAGCAGGGACAGTATTTACTTCAAGGCGGTGGTTGATGCACGCGTTGCTTTTGGCAGCAGTGAGCCGCGAAAAGAGCCCTGTGGCGAGTTTCTACTGAAGTTTTCTCACGATAGCTATGCGTACAAAATGGTACTTGAGAACTGCGATACAGTTCGAGTACTCAGTCTTGAAAAGGATATAGATTAAGCGCGTCTTCGCTGCATTTCTTTCTGGATCAACCCCAGTTCTCTTCCTGTCTGACCTTCCACTGAAGTGTTTTCCTCAGCGCGTCTGAACAGATAAGGTAACACATCGCGCACTGGCCCGAAGGGCAAATATTTTGCGGTGTTCAATCCTGCCGCAGCAGCGTTGAAGCTGATATGGTCACTCATGCCGAAAAGCTGAGCAACGTGCACCCTAGGATGTGCTAATTCCAAACCTTTATCATTTAGGATAGAAGCAGCCAATTGCACACTTTCTTCATTGTGTGTTCCGATGACCACCGCCATGTGGTCGAGGTTGTTCAAAATTAGCGTTAGTGCCGTATTGTAATCCTTATCTGTAGCTGCCTTGGTCGGTTGGATAGGAGAAGGGTAGCCCATTTTCTGAGCGCGTTCTCTTTCCTTTTCCATATATGCTCCGCGGACAATTTTCACCCCATAAACGAAGTTGTCCTTCTTTGC
>JAAZVU010000151.1 GCA_018623275.1 Flavobacteriales bacterium | reverse complement strand
AGTTCCCAGTTGGCTTCATTGGCCGTTTCAGGATCAAATAAAAGGTGAACGACAGGGCCATTTTGAATGTCGATCTGTTGGTGAACATAATCCGGATCTGCTGCAAAGGCAAAGTCGTGGACGCGCTCTGCTCTGAAGTGCCAGCGACGTTTTTTGTTTTTACGAACGCGTACCTTTTCAACACCACCGTAGCCAAAGCCTACTTCATCAGGGTTTTGCAATACACCAGTTCCGCCGATGAGGTAATCGCGATGCGCATCGATGGTTACGTCGAAATTGCCCCACACACCGTAAAATTCACGTCCTACGTATTGATCGGGATGCCATCCGTCTTCATCGTATTCGGCAAGCTTCGGGTACCATTGGGTCATGGTAAAATCGATCCCCTCTTTATTATCACGTCCTGAACGACGAATTTGCTTTGGAACTTGTGCTTTCCACGCCAATTCAAACGTGGTCGTACTGCCAGGAAGCATAGGTTCTGCAAGCTCAGCTTTAAGGACTGTTCCGCTCACCGACCAGGACATTTCCATTCCATTTTGCGTCAATACCTGAATGTCTTGGTAGCCAATCTCATCTTCACTCAATCCGTAAATGCGGTCTTGTACACGACGATCTGGATCCTTTATGGTACGGCTACGAACATCCATCATACTTTCCGGTTGGAAGGCGTTGAAGTACAAGTGGAAGTACGCCTTGCGTAAAGTATCTGGGCTGTTGTTTGTGTAGGTTATGGTGCTTGTTCCGTCGTATTGATGCGATTCTACATCCAGGTCAACATGCATCTTGTAGTCGATAGCTTGCTGCCAATATTGAGCATGAGCGCCAATCGCGCCAAAAATGAAAAGAATTGAAAGGAGTTTTCTCATTTGTTGTGGATTACATAAAGTGGTCTAAACGGCCGTTGTCCAAAAGACGCGGACCTTTTTCAGTCATTTGAAGGGTACACACCTCGTTGTAAGCATCGTGTTCTAAGAACAGGTGGTAGCCTTTTTCTGCGGCTTCGGTAAAGATTCTTTTGCGCTCGTCAAGAGTGATGAGCGGTCGGGTGTCGTAACCCATTACATAAGGAAGTGGGATATGACCTGTGGAAGGCAGAAGATCCGCCATGAAAACCACAGTTTTTCCCTTGTATTCGAGGATAGGGCACATCTGAGCGTCTGTGTGTCCATTTACTACAAAGGCATCAAATCCGAGGCCGGTATCTATTCTATGAGCGTCTTCTGAAGCTTCGATGAATTTCAGCTGACCGCTTTCTTCTAGCGGCAGGATGTTTTCTTTTAGGAAGCTTGCCTTTTCGCGTGCATTGGGCTCGGTCGCCCATTTCCAATGGCGAGCGTTGGTCCAATACGTGGCATTTTTAAAAGCAGGTTCATAACCCGTACGGTCCTTGTTCCATTGCACCGCACCGCCCACGTGGTCAAAGTGCAGGTGGGTTAAGAACACGTCGGTAATGTCGTTGCGGTTAAAACCTAGGGCCGCCAGAGAAGTGTCTAGACTGTGGTCACCGTGTAAGTAGTAATGACTGAAGAACTTTTCACTCTGTTTATCACCAATACCAGTATCGATTAATATGAGTCGATTGCCGTCTTCAATAAGTAGCGAGCGCATGGCCCAAGTGCAAAGGTTTTTCTCATCTGCAGGGTTGGTTCTTTCCCACAAACCTTTGGGAACAACGCCGAACATGGCGCCACCATCAAGTTTAAAATTTCCTGTGTGAATAGGGTATATGGTCATCTTGGATAGGATTTTTCCCGAAGGTACAAAAGCGGTAGGGTTAAATGCGAAGACTTCATAGCTAAACATTTTAACCGGTTGATAGTTAATTGTATGCACTCGGAACGCGCCACTGACATTTTAAGAGAACACAGAGCACTAGGTGACTTTTAGCACGCCCTAAGTAGGCGAAAAAAGTCATGTTAGCATAACGAACAAAACTATATACTCTATGAGCGCGAAAGAATTGGCACAGCACATTCAGCAGTTCGAAGCACCAGCTCCCATTTCTTGGAAGCACTATTTGATTGGTGGTGAAATGCACACCTGGGATGGTGAGATGGAACAAGTCTACAGTCCAATGGGACCCATTTCAGCCGATGGCACAACAGAGAAACAGTACCTTGGAGAAGCTCCAACTTTAAATGAAGCCGCTGGGCTCAAAGCTTTAGCAGCTGCCAAGGCGGCATACAAAAACGGCCGTGGTTATTGGCCAACTGCAAGCGCTTCAGAGCGTATAGATGCCATGGAGAAGTTTTTAGAGATCATGAAGACCAAGCGCGAGGAAGTGAGCACGCTTCTGATGTGGGAGATTGCCAAAAACAAGAGTTCAGCGTACAAGGAATTTGATCGCACGGTGGATTACATAGAGGACACCATAGAAGAATTTAAAGAGCTCAACCGTCGTGGTTCGAAGGTGGCACGAAAAGGCGCAATTATTTCTCAAGTAAGACGTGGACCACTCGGTGTAGTACTGTGTTTGGGCCCGTACAATTATCCGTTAAACGAGACGTTCTGTTTGCTCATTCCGTCTGTATTGATGGGAAATACAGTGGTATTTAAGCCAGCGAAATATGGCGTCCTTTTATTGACTCCCCTACTCGAGGCGTTCCAAGAAGCTTTTCCTCCGGGAGTGGTGAATATTCTCTTTGGTCGCGGTCGAACTTTGGCGGGACCAATTATGAAAACAGGCGACGTTGATGTCCTTGCGCTAATTGGTAATTCAAAAAGCTCAAATGCATTAGTTGCGCAGCACCCTAAGCCGAACAGGTTGCGTCAAGTGCTAGGTTTGGAGGCAAAGAATCCAGGAATCGTTTTTGACGACGCCAACATTGATATCGCGGTGAAGCAGTGTGTGAATGGCGCTTTGTCCTACAATGGGCAACGTTGTACCGCGTTGAAGCTGATTTTTGTGCACAAGAGCATTAGCGGTGAGTTCATGAAAAAGTTTAGCAGTGCGGTGGACGGATTAAAATTGGACCACCCAGAAACGGATGCTATGCTTACACCGCTTCCAGAGCGCAACAAAGTGGAGCAGATGCAGGCGTATGTGGATGATGCCGTTTCGAAGGGCGCTAAAGTGATGAATAAGAACGGGGGAGCAGTTAGTGATACGAGCTTTTTCCCGACAGTGCTGTTCCCTGTGAACAGTGATATGGACATTTTCCATGAAGAGCAATTTGGCCCTGTGGTTCCGATTGTTGAGTATGAAGATTTGGAAGATGTTATGGATTCGATTTCACAATCGGATTACGGACAGCAGTGTAGCCT
>JAAZVU010000038.1 GCA_018623275.1 Flavobacteriales bacterium | reverse complement strand
TCCTTGCCCAATACTGAGGCAACGATCTCGCTGTCCGAGAAATTCATCTGGCAACCGTAAGACTCGATGTAAAGCTTCTTGGTGCCTGTAGGGTTTTTCGTTTCTAGCACGGTTCCGTCGTGCTCGTGTGGGTTCTTATCGCCCTCGGCGTAAAGACCTCTTCCGCTTGCGCGTTTCGTTTTTCCTTCCATATTTCAATTCGCTCAAAACTTTACTTTCTCTTGCGATAATGCAAAGATACATCCTTAACTGACAATTTGTCCGATTTAAAAATCTCTATTACGTAGTAATACATATATAGAAGAACAAGGCAGGAAGAAAAGTTGTTGTCTGTGTATCTTTTTTCGCCTTTACTTTGTGCCCTCAATCTTCTAACTGAATCAATTCATATGGCAAGTAATCTCGTTATTGTTGAGTCACCTGCAAAAGCAAAAACCATCCAAAAGTATTTGGGTAAGGACTTCTCTGTAATGTCTTCTTACGGACACATCCGCGACCTATGCGACAAGGGAATGGCCATTGACATTGAAAACAATTTCACGCCGGAATACTGTGTTTCTAAGGACAAAACAACCTTAGTAAAAGAGCTGAAAAAAGCTGCAAAAGGCGCTGAAAAAGTATGGCTCGCATCGGATGAGGACCGCGAAGGAGAAGCGATCGCATGGCACCTGTACGAGAGTCTTGGATTGACCGACGACAAGACGGAAAGAATCGTCTTCAACGAGATTACCAAAACAGCCATCCTACGCGCTGTTGAGAATCCAAGAAAAATCAACAAGGAGCTCGTTGATGCACAGCAGGCACGCCGTGTACTTGACCGTTTGGTGGGGTATGAATTGAGCCCGGTGCTTTGGAAGAGTATTCAACGTGGATTAAGTGCGGGCCGCGTTCAGAGTGTGGCTGTAAGATTAATCGTAGAGAAAGAGCGCGAGATTGAAGCGCACGTTCCTGTGGCGAGCTACAAGGTGAGCGGCATCTTTACAGATGGAAAAATTAGCTTCAAAGCTGAATTGGCCAAAAATATACCTACGGAAGAAGAAGCACAGGCCTTCCTGTCGAAATGTGTGGGTGCTCAGTATAAAGTGGAATCTGTGGACAAGCGCCCAGGAAAGCGTTCGCCAGCCGCACCATTTACCACCTCAACCTTGCAACAAGAGGCGAGCCGTAAATTGGGCTACAGCGTAAGTCAAACGATGACCCTTGCACAACGCTTGTACGAAGCTGGACACATCACTTACATGAGAACGGACAGCTTCAACTTGAGTAACGATGCCCTTGCTGGCATTGCTGCACATGTTCAGGCGCAGTACGGCGACAACTACCACCAAGCACGTAAATTCAACACGAAAAGCAAAGGTGCCCAAGAGGCTCACGAGGCCATTCGTCCAACCAACTTTAGCAAGAACATAGCAGGTGCTGATGATCGTCAGAAAAAATTGTACGATCTCATCTACAAGCGCACCATTGCTTCACAAATGGCGGAGGCTCAACTTGAAAACACGACCATCAAACTTTCGAACACCAATGCACCCGATGCGCAGAACTTCACTGCTCGTGGCCAGGTGATCACGTTCGACGGTTTCATTCGCGTATACCAAGAAGGCACCGACGATGAAAATACAGAGCAACTCGACGGCCAACTGCCAGCTGTAACGGTCGGCGATTTGCTTCGCTCTGACGAAATCACTGCGACTGAGCGCTTCACCAAGCATGTTCCTCGTTACACGGAAGCCTCTTTGGTAAAGAAATTAGAAGAGCTAGGAATTGGACGTCCATCTACCTATGCACCTACAATTTCGACCATCCAGAAGCGTAAGTATGTCGTCAAAGAGTCGCTCGATGGCGAATCTAGATCCTATAAAATCTTCAGTGCAACCGCCGATGGTGTTGCGCAAAAGGAGGGTAAAGAAAACTACGGAGCGGACAAGAACAAATTGTTCCCTACTGATATCGGCCGCGTGGTGACCGACTTCTTGCTTGAGCATTATGGCTTAATCATGGATTACCAGTTCACTGCAAAAGCCGAACAAAACTTTGATACTGTTGCTGCTGGACAAAAAGGATGGCAAGAAAGCATTAGCGATTTCTACAGCGAATTCCACCCGTTGATTGAAAATGCACCTGAAGGAGCGCGCGCTGCAAGCCGTCTACTTGGCGAAGAACCTGGAACGGGTGAGCCTGTATATGTGAAGCTCGCACGTTATGGATTCGTTTTCCAATTTGGTGACGGTGACGAAGAAACGAAGCCAAGATTCAAAAAATTGCCGCAAGGTGTAGGCTTTTATGACGCTACCCTTGAGATGGCTCTACGTAAAGAGGTACTTCCTCGCACTGTAGGTTCTTACCAAGATATGGAGGTCAAAGCCAATGTGGGTCGCTACGGTCCTTACGTGATGTGGAACAAGAAATTCTTCAGCTTGACCGAAGACACTCCTGAAGAGGTAAGCATTGAAAAAGCAATTGAAATTATTGAGGCCAAGCAAAAAGAAGCCGCAAGTAATATCATCGCTGAGTTTACTGAAGAACCAGTCATTCAAATCTTGAAGGGACGTTATGGCCCATATATCAAAAGTGGCGGCAAGAACTACAAGATTCCTAAAGACAAGGAGCCTGAGACTTTAGATCGCGCTGCTTGTGAAGAACTTATCGCCGCAGGGCCAACAAAAAGGAGAGCAAAGCGCAAATAAGGGGGTAAATTGACCACGTTAAAAATCCTTTAGCGTGGAATATTTAAGTCCTGTACCCGAAAGTGTACTTTCAAAACTACCTGTTTTAGAGCCTGGCCAATTAGGTCAAAGGATACGCAGGCACACTGAAATAGACGGTCTACCTTCTTTGGAAGGGGTTAAAATAGTCATTGTAGGTGTGCAGGAAGACCGACGAGCTTATCGCAATACGGGTTGCGATACGGCCGCAGACCACATTCGTCCTTTTCTCTATCAGTTGTATCAAGGTACTTGGAATTTCGAAGTAGCAGATTTAGGCAATATCTACAGTGGAGAAAGACATGTAGATACCATCCTTCACTTACAAGATTTTTGTGAAAAGATGCTCCGAAAGGGTATCATTACCATTACCATTGGTGGCTCACAGGATTTGACCTATGCGAATTACCGCGCCTACGACAAACTTGAAAAAATGGTCAACGTTGTGGCCATTGATTCTAGATTAGATGTGGGCAGTGAAGGCCGAGACCTTGACCACCAAAGCTATGTGAGTCATTTAGTACTTCAAGAACCTCACAATCTTTACAATTTCACCAACCTCGGCTACCAGACGTATTTCAATAATCCTGACGAGATCGCCCTCATCGAGAATTTATTTTTCGAAGCGGTTCGTTTGGGCGAGGCCCAGGCCAGTATACCGAATACGGAACCGCTGTTGCGCGAAGCTGATGTTGTGAGCGTGGATATCAACGCCGTTCGCCAGAGTTACAACCCAGGTACTTTTTACAACTCGCCACACGGATTCTCCGGCAATGAGCTTTGCGCAATGATGCGCTACGCAGGCATGAGCGATACCGTTAGTCAATTGGGGCTTTTCGAATACAATCCTCGTTACGATCAGCGCGGGCAAAGTGCTCACTTGTGCGCCCATGCATTGTGGTATTTCTTTGAGGGAATCTCTCTACGATTCGGCGACTTCCCAGTAGGATCTCGCGCGAACTACGAGAAATATAGTGTTCTCGTTGATGAGGAGGATACACTTCAATTTTACAAAAGCCCGAACAGTGGCCGCTGGTGGATTGAAGTACCCAAGGGTGAATTTCAATCGGATCGTTTCGCATTAGTACCTTGTAGTCATGACGATTACAAAGAGGCGTTGCAGGGAAAAATCCCAAAACGCTGGTGGAAAGCGCAGCAGAAAGCCTGATAACTCTAGAAAAAAAGTGTTGTTCGCACGGGAATTTTTCTATCTTTAGCGACGATCAAAAGACGTTAGCGCTTTAACACATGAGAAAAACCCGCCTTGCTTTATTCGCAATGCTTTGTACATCAGCTCTTTGGGCTCAACAGGATGTGCAGTTTACGCAATTTGCGAATAATAAGATTTTCTATAATCCTGGAGTAATTGGCTCTGGAGATGCCATTTGTCTGTCTGCAGCTCACCGTTCACAGTGGGTAGGATTCGACAATGCGCCTACTACGCAAAACTTCAATGCAAACATTCCACTCGATATCATTGGTGGTGGATTATCTGTGAACTTCACAAACGACATGATTGGTTTCTTCCAGGACGTTACAGCGGGTGTAGGGTATGGATACCAAATGGCGTTAGCTGATGGAACATTGGGCTTAGGTCTACGTGTTGATTTTAGAAATAAGAATGTTACTTCGGGTGTATGGGCACCACCTCAAACTATGAATGACCCTTCACTGGTTTCTTTGGGAAGTAATTCTATGGCTACCGATTTAAACTTCGGAGCATTCTACCAAAAAGAGAATTGGTACGCTGGTCTGAGCAGCACTCGCTTATTGGAAACTAGAGATATTCTAACAGCCAACGGTGGAGCAAGTAATGCAGAAATCCGCGGACAGCGCCACTATTACTTGATGGGAGGTTACGATATTGATTTGCAAAACGGCTTTGTGTTACAACCTGCAATGATGGTTAAGACTGACTTCGTTACTACGCAGTTAGACCTAAATGCTGCAGCTATGTACAATAATCAGATTTGGGGTGGCGTTACCTACAGAGTATACGATGCGCTATCAATCATGGCTGGTTACCAGATTACTAAAGATTTGAGAGCAACATATTCATATGATTTGACTACCTCTAGCTTGAGAAATTCAAGCAGTGGTTCACACGAAATCATGATGAGTTACTGCTTCACCATCGAAATACCACCTAAAGAAAAAGGGAGCTACAGAAACCCTATATTTTTGTAATATAGCCCCTTCGTAAAAATGAGAACACAGTTGAAATCAAACATAGTTATGAAAAAGTTCTTCCTTGGACTTGTATCAGTGGCCTTCTTGGCTTCTTGTGGAAGTAACGATCACGGCGAGTTGGTCGGCGTTCAAGACCGTCCAACTTGGTACCCAAGTGAGCCTTATGGAATGGTTTACATTCCTCAAGGTAGCTTCACAATGGGTAACCATGATGAAGATGTTCCTTATGCTTACACTGCTCCTGCTAAAACAGTGAGCATTCCTGCATTCTACATGGATCAAACTGAGATTACTAATAATGAATATCGTCAATTCGTAGGTTGGGTTCGCGACTCAATTGCGAGAACGCGCTTGGCTGAAGGATTGGTTGAAGATTTCGAGTACATCGATCTTGCTGAAATGGAAGATCCTACCTACTTCCAAGAATATGTGGCATTGAACTACCCAGATAGTATGATGCGCCGCTTGGATTGGGATCCGTACCTAGAGTGGGACAAAAATCGTTACCCGTCTGCTGAATACACTGAAGTTGTTGAAAGCATGTACCTCGCTCCTGAAGAGCAGTGGTTGGGCTACCGTCATTTAGACACACGTCAACTGAACTACACGTACTACTGGATCAACAAACAGAAGGCTGCCTCTAAGTTGAACCGTGTAGAGTTTGACTACAAAGACGAAGATGGTGATGGCGAGCTATTTAGTTACCGCGATTACATCAAGGACACGCAAGCAGAAAGTGATCGTGCTTCATTCTTCGAGAAAGAAACGATTAACGTGTACCCTGATACGTTAGTTTGGATTCACGATTTCACTTACTCGTTCAACGAGCCAATGCACGATAAATACTTTTGGCACCCAGCGTACGATGAGTACCCTGTTGTTGGCGTTAGCTGGAGACAAGCTCGTGCTTTTGCAAACTGGAGAAGTAAGTACCGTCGCGACTATTTGAAGCGTTCAGGTGAACTTATCGAACATGACTTCCGTCTACCAACTGAAGCAGAGTGGGAATATGCTGCTCGCGGTGGTGAAGAGCTTACTACCTACCCATGGGGTGGACCTTATGCAACGAACAGTGCTGGATGTTATTTGGCGAACTTCAAGCCGCGCCGTGGTAACTTAACTGCAGATGGCGGTTTCTACCCTGTTAAAACTACAGCATACTCTCCTAACGGCTACAACCTATATTGTATGTCTGGTAATGTTAGCGAGTGGACTTCAACAGCCTTCGACGTGCAGTCGTATGCTTTCGGTAGTGATATCGCTACAGAATTCCAGTACAACGCTTACGAAGAAGAAAGCGAAACCATGAAGCGTAAAGTTATTCGTGGTGGATCATGGAAGGACGTAGCATACTTCCTACAGCTTGGTGCTCGTGATTACGAATACCAGGATACAGCTAAAAGCTACATTGGATTCAGAACAGTACAGAGTTTCTTAGGTAGGGACCTAAAAGACTTCTAACAACAACATAACCCTAATAACAAACAACACAACTTTAAGATTATGGCTTTAATTGATGTAAACGGAAAGCGCTTCAAAAACTTTATGGCGAAGCTTTATGGTATTGGTGCAGCAGTAGTAATTACTGGTGCGATGTTTAAGATCATGCACTGGGAAGGCGCTAACATCATGCTTGTTGTAGGTTTGACTACAGAGGCTGTAATCTTCTTATTCTCAGCATTCGAAAAGCCAGCCGCAGATTACGATTGGACACTTGTATACCCAGAACTAGCTTCTGGTGATGGTGCAGATCGTGCACTTTCTGTTACTGAGCAACTAGACAATGCTTTGGAAAACGGTGGCGTAGATGCTGCTCTTATCGAAAGACTAGGAGAAGGAATGCGTTCGCTAAGTGAAACTGCGGGTAGCCTTGGTGGCGCCGTTGATGCTGCTGGTGCAACTGCTGCATATTCAGAGCAATTAAACACTGCTGCTACACACATGGAAAGCTTGAATGCGCTTTACTCTGTACAACTAGAAAACACTACAGCTCAGGTAGAGCGTCAAAACGACGTTATGGAGAAATTGGCCGCTGCTTCTGGCAACGCTACAGATCTTGCTTCTGAGTTGGCTTCATTGAAAGGAAACCTAGAATCATTAAATAGCGTTTACGGCGGTATGTTAACTGCAATGGGCAAGTAATCTTACCCGAATAGATTTAACTTACTATAACCGTAAAATCCTAGACAAATGGCAGGAGGAAAATTAACACCGCGTCAGAAAATGATCAACATGATGTATCTCGTGTTGACTGCGCTTCTCGCTCTTAACGTGAGCCGCGAAGTAATGGACGCATTCTACGAAGTGATGGTGAGCCAAGAGGCTTCTATTGAAACTGTAGAAAAACAGAACTCAAGTATCTACACGGCCTTTGAAGCTGCCGCAGCTGAAAACCCAGTAAAAGCTGGACCGTGGAGAGATAAAGCTAATGAAGTGAAATCACGCTCAGCTGCGCTTTACCAGCAGATTGAAGATCTCAAAAGAGGAGTGATTGAAGCTTCAGGTGGTGCTGATGAAGAAAGTGGTGATCCTAACAAGCCGTCTAAAATGGACGATTTGGAAAGCTCACCAAACTACTTCCTTATTCAGGGTAACGGTGCTAAACTTAAAGCTGCACTCGCTGATTACCGTGAATTTATGAAGTCAGAAGCTGAAGGAAATAACCTCCTGGTAAGTTCTATCGACGGCACTTTTGATTTAAGTGATCACACCCATGATGGAACGACTATTAGCTGGGAACAACACAAATTTGAGCATTTCCCGCTCATCTCTGTTTTGACGTTCTTGACAAAAATGCAAAGTGACATTCGTACTTCTGAAGCTAACGTAATTGACTACTTGCAGAAGAATATTACCGCTTCCGATTTGAAATTTACCGGCGTACGCACTGTAGTTATGCCAAAAAGCACTTTTGTTACACAAGGTGGTGAATACGAAGCTGATGTATTCCTAGCGGCCTTTGACGATACACAGGACCCTACTGTGACTATTAACGGTCAAGAGCTAGCTGCAGAAGATATCGTAGGCGGTGTAGCTAAAGTACGTTTCCCTGCCAACCGAGTAGGTGAAACTACCTGGAATGGTGAAATCAAACTCGTTCAAAATGGTGAGGAAAAAGTGTTCCCAGTAGAAGGAGCATTCAACGTAGCGCCTCCTAGTGTAGTTATCTCACCAACCAAAATGAATGTACTCTACCGTGGTGTAGATAACCCGTTAGAAATTTCTGTTCCTGGCGTAGATCCATCAAACTTGATTGTATCTGGAACAGGTGTAAAGAAAACGAGCAAAGGATATATCGCAGATGTTACACGTAACAGAGGTGGTGAGCTTAAGATTTCGGTAAGTGTTAAAGATGGTGATAAGACTACCAACATGGGTAGCAAGCTATTCCGTGTAAAGAATCTTCCAGATGCTTCAGGCTCAATCTTTGGTAAATCTGAAGGTTTAATGTCTGCTAACCTCATCAAGAAAGCCAAGGTAGAAGCGAAGTTCAACAACTTTGACTTTGAGCTGCCTTTGACAGTAACAAGCTTCCAGATCATCGTTCCTCCTTTCGCACCTATTGATTGTAAAGGAAGTTCTTTGAACTCTAATGCACGTGCTGCATTGGATAAAGCGAAACCAGGTACACCTGTAATTATTAGAAATATCAAAGCGAAAACTGGTAAAGGCATTAAGCCTAAAGTTGCGCCGATTACTATTGACTTGAACTAAGATGTTGAAATTAAGAACCTTTGTATTTGCAGCTTTTACGGTAGCGTTGTCATTTGGCACTGCTGAAGCGCAAATTCTAGATCCATCAGACGACGGTATTGTTCCTGAGGCTACAAAGCACTACAGAAACAATCGTGTAGTTCCTTACCCGTTTTTACGTCAAGACGACATGTTGTGGTCTGAGCGTCATTGGGAACGTATAGATCTAAGAGAAAAAATCAACCTTCCATTGTACTACCCGATCAAGCCTATGCCAGATCGCAAGGCATTGTGGGACGTATTGGTAGACGGTATCGTTACCGAAAATACCATTACTGAGATTTTCCTCGACGATAAGTTTGAACTGCCATTGACTGTGGACGAGGTTCGCCAAAAGATTGAGCAGTACGATACAATTCCAGATCCGGACGATCCGTTTGGACCTCCTCTAGCTATAGATACCATCACTATTAAGGCGAACAACGTGGTTGCTTACCACCTTAAGAGCGATTGGTACTTTGATAAGCAACGAGGTGAGTTGAAGAATAGAATCATTGGTATTGCTCCAGAGGTACGTGACCCGCGTAACCCATCGTTGACCTACAATCCATTTTGGATTTGGTTCCCAGATGCTCGTTACGCTATGGCTACAGCGGTTGCTTACAATGAGAAGAACAACAACCAACGTTTGACCTTTGATCAAATCATGCACTTTAGAAAGTTCAACTCTGTTATTACAAAGGAGGACAACGTATACGATAGAACTATTTCTGATTACAAGAGAAACAGTGCTATGTCACAGTTGCTCGAGGCTGCTGCAATCAAAGAAGATTTGCGCAACAAAGAGCACGATATGTGGACGTACTAGTCTTTGAACTAACAATATTGAAGAACTCCTGTTACCTTTGGTAGCAGGAGTTTTTTTTATGAAGAAACATTTCGATTATATCGTTGTCGGCGGTGGCATCTCAGGATGCGTACTGAGCTACACACTCATGAAATATGGAGCTAGCGTTATAATGTACGATATGCCCAAGGAGAATAAGAGTTCGGCAGTTGCAGCCGGATTGTGGAATCCAATCGTTCTAAAGCGCATGAAGAAGGTTTGGAAGGCTGATGAGATGATTGACGAACTGCATGCCGTTTATCCTGATATGGAAGAGTGGACCTCCTCTAATTTCTTTGACCCGGTCTCTATCCGCCGAGTATTCCATAACGCTGGCGAACAAAATACCTGGATGGAGCTTTGTGACTCCCCTGCCTTCTCCCCTTATTTAGAGGGTTGTATCTCTCCTCTTCCCAAAGGTGTTATTGGTGCGTTTGAAAGTGGTCGAATGAAAGGGACCGGTCGCTTAAACGTCTCTGCTTTCATGGAGGCCGTACATGAAGCCTTGCGGAAGGAAAATGGTTTCCGCGAGGAACGCTTCGAGTGGGATGCCGTCTTTCGAGATACTGAAGGAATAGATTACAAAGATGTGCGCGCACATGCTGTGATAAGTTGCGAGGGTGCACAGATGGCTTTGAAAGAACACGCTTTGGATCAAGATGGCTTTTCTCCAGTAAAGGGGGAAGTTATCCGTGTGAAGCTTGATAAGCCCTTAGAGAATGAATGTATCCATCAAAAACACTTCATGCTCAGTGAGGGCAAGCAAGAAGTCACCGTGGGTGCAACCTACGCATGGGATGGCTTTAATGACGGCCCTACTCTTGCGAAAAAAGAAGAGCTCGAAGCGCACGTAGATAAAGTTTGGAATGGCACACACAATACATTATATCACCTTAGTGGCGTTCGACCTGCGACCAAAGACCGTAGACCTATGGTTGGACCGCACGCACTCGAGCATACATGGGTATTTGGCGGTATGGGATCGCGCGCCGTACTGATGGCACCGTACCTCGCCAAGGTACTAGTGGAGCATTTTATGTACGGGACCGATCTATTAGCGGAGTGTTTGCCTAGCCGTTTTTCTTAAAATTCTTATCGTATTTCACGAACATGGACAGCCACGTTGTTCGTGAGATTCTGAATATCACAGGTGCAAGAAGTACGAGCATAACGGCTAAAGCACCTACTGTAGGCCACATCGTCCACCCCATCCATATTCCGAAGATGATGTATACAGCAACGAATAGTGCTACAGTGTAGGCGTAGCTGACGTACATAGCGCCGTAGTAGAAGTTTGGTTCGGGTTCGAAATTTTGGTCGCATACACTGCAACGAGGGTTAAAGTCGGTCATGGTTTTGAATCGGTACGGGTTTTTATCTGGATAGATATTTCCCTCCATACAACGTGGACATTTACTCTTGGTAATGCTGTAGACTTTGGTTCCCTTTAGCATGATGATAACGTTCCTTTAGTTTGGTCAAAATTACGGCGCACGGGCAATTCGTTTTGCTACTTTTGTCACGATGATTTTAGCCTTGAACAAGGCCTCGCTATTCTTTGGAGGCCGCGCCATTTTTGATGAGATTGGATTTCAGATTAACCCGGGAGACCGCATTGGTCTGGTCGGGAGGAATGGGGCTGGAAAGTCGACGTTGCTCAAGTTAATTGCCGGAGATTACTCGCTTGATGGCGGGTCCATGAGTAAGGCCAAGGAAGTAAGAATTGGATTCTTGCGCCAGGACTTGAAAATGGATATGGACAAAAGCATTGTTGAGATCGCGCGCAATGCTTTTGATGAATTGACCCGGATTAATGAACGTATCGAAGAAATCAATAAGGAGTTTGAAGTTCGCACAGATTACGAGAGCGATAGTTATGCTAACCTCATCAATGAATTGAGCGAGTTGAGCGAACGATTCGGGCTTTTAGGAGGAGATAGCATCGATGCTGATGTGGAACTCGTTTTAAAGGGATTGGGATTTACGCCGGAGACTTTTGAAAAGCCATTGCACACCTTTTCGGGTGGATGGAGAATGCGAGCGGAATTGGCTCGATTGCTTTTGCAGAAGCCAGAGTTACTTCTTTTGGATGAGCCGACCAACCACCTCGATATTGAAAGTATCATGTGGCTGGAGAAGCATTTGAGCGAGAGTAATCAGACCTTGATGGTGGTCAGTCACGATAGAACATTTTTGGACAATGTGACTACGCGTACTATTGAGATTACCTTGGGTAAGGCTTACGATTTTAATGCCCCGTATACCAGGTATGTGGAGCTTCGCGCGGATTTGCGCGAGAAGCAATTGGCCACCGCGAAAAATCAGGAAAGAGAGATTAAGCAGACCGAAGAGTTGATTGAACGGTTCCGCGCGAAAGCTTCTAAGGCTTCATTTGCACAGAGTTTGATTAAGAAGCTAGAGCGGATGGAGCGCATTGAGGTGGACCAAGAGGATACCTCGGCGATGCACTTTAAGTTTCAGCCTGCCCCGAGATCCGGTAAGGTGGTTGCG
>JAAZVU010000037.1 GCA_018623275.1 Flavobacteriales bacterium | reverse complement strand
TAGCGCTGTACACAGCTTCACGGTACTCGAGCTCCATCAATTCCTCTTCCCCATACACGTCAATCTTATTAAAGACGATTACTGTAGGAATGGAATACGCCTCAGCAGTGGCTAAGAACCTGTCCATGAAACCGGTTGAGGTCATGGGTTGAGCGAGAGTGGTCACCAATAGCGCTTGATCCATGTTAGACGCTATGATGTGAACTCGCTTACTGAGATTGACACTCTTGCGAACAATGTAATTCTTGCGGTCTTCAATGGCCTGAATGATGCCTTGGCGTTCGTCTTTTTCTTCCAATTCGAATTCAACGAAATCACCTACCGCAAGGGGGTTGGTACTCTTGATACCGGCCACACGAAATTTTCCCTTGATTCTACAATCAAAGAGTTCGCGGTTTTCCAAATCTCTGACTTGGTACCAGCTGCCCGTACTTTTTAGAACTACGCCTTTCACCGGGCGCAAATTACGGAATTAACGCTTGGCGTACATGTTTTCGTAGTAATCCTGATAGGTGCCAGAAGTAACGTTTTTTAACCATTCAGAATTGTTCAAATACCAATCGATGGTAATGGCCAACCCTTCCTCAAAAGTCACGCTAGGCGCCCAGCCCAATTCTTTGTTGATCTTGGTCGCATCAATGGCATACCTGCGGTCGTGACCCGGACGGTCCTTCACGTAGGTGATGAGCTTTTCACTTGAACCTTTTTCACGGCCCAATTTCTCGTCCATCTGCGCGCAAAGCACCTTGATTAGATCGATGTTGGTCCATTCATTAAACCCGCCAATGTTGTAGGTCTCACCGTTCTCACCTTCGTGGTACACGAGATCAATGGCACGGGCATGATCCACGACGTACAACCAGTCTCTGGTGTACTGGCCGTCGCCGTATACCGGCAATGGCTTTTCTTCCACGATATTATTGATGAAGAGTGGGATGAGTTTCTCCGGGAATTGGTTCTGACCGTAGTTGTTCGAGCAATTGGTCACTACATACGGAATACCGTAGGTCTCGCCATAGGCGCGCACAAAGTGGTCTGAAGATGCTTTTGAGGCGCTGTACGGACTGTTTGGATCGTACGGAGTCGTTTCTTCAAACAATCCTTCTTTACCCAACGTACCATATACTTCGTCCGTAGAGATGTGGTAGAAACGCTTGCCTTCGAAATCCTCGTGAATACGCTTAAAGCTGTTCAACAGGTTCACCGTACCTAGAATATTGGTGCGCACAAAAGCCAATGGATCCTTGATCGAACGGTCCACGTGACTTTCTGCCGCCAAGTGAATCACACCTTCCGGCTGGTATTTATCAAACAAAGCATCCACCGCTGCAGCATCTACAATGTCTACACGCTCAAACACATAGTTCGGCGCATTTTCGATATCGCTCAAATTTTCGAGGTTCCCGGCATAGGTCAGTACATCCACATTGATGATGCGGTAATCGCTGTATTTGTTTACAAACAAGCGAACGACGTGAGAGCCAATAAATCCGGCACCGCCGGTGATGATGATGTTTTTCATACTACTATTCTTGTGGGAGTGATTGCTCAAAATTCCAAGCATCACGAAGCATATCTTCTAAGCTTTTTTCAGGGGTCCAATTAAGCACCTCTTTCGCCTTGCCAATATTAGCATAAACCGCAGGAACATCTCCCTCGCGGCGTGGCGCTAGGCTATATGGAATAGCAATTCCAGTGGCACGCTCGAAGGCGTTAATCATTTCTAAAACTGTTGATCCATTGCCCGAGCCAAGGTTGATTACATCAAAGCCTTTTGTTTTCCCGTCGACCAGGTGTTGGACAGCTAAAATATGGGCTTTGGCAATATCAATGACGTGAATGTAGTCGCGGATACATGAGCCGTCTCGGGTATCGTAATCAGATCCAAAGACGCGAAGTTCTTTGCGCTTGCCAATGGCTGTTTCAGTGATGTAAGGAACCAAATGATGCGGCTCTCCATCTTGGAATTCGCCAATATTACTTGTTGGGTGCGCACCAATCGGATTAAAATAGCGTAGACTCATCACGTCCATCTTGCCCGTTGCAGCGAAATCTCTTAGGATTTCTTCCCCCATCTTTTTGGTATTTCCGTACGGGCTTTCTGCCGGCTGAACAGGCGCATTTTCATCTACATGCGGGTTCTCCGGTGTGCCATAAACCGTACACGAGCTAGAGAACACGATAGAACGCTTGCCGTGGGCAGCCATGCTTTCCAAGAGGTTGATGGTGCTCACGAGGTTGTTGTAGTAGTACTTCAAGGGCTCATGAACACTTTCATTCACAAGCAAAAATGCTGCGAAGTGGATGGTTCCCTGAATTGAAGGAAACTCCTCAAAAACGGCATCAATTTCTGCTTGATTACAAAGCTCGACTTGACGGAAAATCAATTCCTTTCCGGTAATCTTCTCTATACGGCCTTTGACCTCAATTGGGCTTTCGCTCAAATTGTCAATTACAATAGGTTCGTAACCGGCGTTGATTAATTCTACTACGGTGTGTGAGCCGATATAGCCTAATCCACCGGTAACAAGAATCTGTGACATGATAGGTTTATTTTTTGGTGCCCTAAAGGTCTACTTTCTACTGTAATCAGCAAAGTCTCTATGCTCCTTTCTATAAAGCCTTTCGTCCGGCAGACTCTTGAACCACTCGTAAGTGCGTTTCAGACCTTCGTCGCGCATCACCTTCGGTTCCCAATTCAGGATGGATTTAGCTTTGCTAATATCTGGTTTACGCTGCATTGGGTCATTGACCGGTAGCGGCTTGTAGATGACTTTTTGGGTGGTGCCCGTGAGCTTAATAATCTCCTCAGCAAAATCTGAGATGGTAATCTCGTGCGGGTTGCCGATGTTGACTGGTTCAGCGTGGTCGCTCATCAATAAGCGGTAGATCCCTTCAACTAGATCGTCCACGTAACAGAACGAGCGGGTTTGTGAACCATCACCAAAGACGGTAAGGTCTTCACCACGCAGCGCTTGCCCGATAAAGGCTGGCAAAACACGGCCGTCGTTCAATCGCATTCTAGGTCCGTATGTGTTGAAAATACGAATGATGCGCGTCTCCAAACCGTGGTAGGTGTGGTAGGCCATGGTCATGGCTTCCATAAAACGCTTGGCTTCATCGTACACCCCGCGTGGGCCTACTGGATTTACATTTCCCCAGTACTCCTCAGTTTGTGGATGAACTAGCGGATCGCCATATACCTCGGAAGTGGATGCAACGAGAATGCGGGCCTTTTTATTTAACGCCAACCCTAGCAAGTTGTGTGTTCCCAAAGAACTCACCTTTAAGGTTTGGATAGGAATCTTCAAGTAATCAATAGGAGAGGCCGGAGAAGCAAAGTGGAGGATGTAGTCCAATTCTCCTGGGACGTGCACGAAGTTGCTCACATCATTGTTGTAGAAAGTGAACTTTGGATTGCCCATAAGGTGCTCCAAATTCTCCATATTTCCGGTAATGAGGTTGTCCATCCCAAGCACTTCCATGCCTTCAGCGATGAATCGGTCACATAGGTGTGATCCTAAGAACCCTGCTGCTCCTGTAATGAGTACTCTTGGCATTGCTTATGCTTTTTCAGCGATCTTTTCGCCCATTCCTATTCCGTAATAATCAAATCCTGCTTCGCCTACGATTTCTCTGCGGTATAGGTTACGACCGTCAAAGACCACACGCGTCTTCATGGCAGTACCTACTTTCTCCCAGTTGGGTACGCGGAATTCAGTCCATTCCGTGATTAGTGCCAATGCATCTGCACCTTGAATGGCTTCCATATCGCTCTCGCAGTAGGTGATGGTATCGCCTAGATCGTGCTTAGCTTCTTCCATAGCAACTGGATCATAGGCTTTAACGTTCGCCCCAGCTTTCAACAGCAAGTTGGCCAACACCACAGACGGTGCTTCGCGCATATCGTCCGTATTTGGTTTGAAAGAAAGTCCCCAGAAGGCCACTGTCTTGCCTTGAAGGTCGCCACCGAAGTAGGCATTAATTTTATTGAACAGCACACTCTTCTGATCGTCGTTCACTGCCTCAACAGCTTCGAGGATGCGCATGGTGTGTCCGTTTTCACGGCCCGTACGCGCCAATGCTTTTACATCTTTAGGAAAACAAGATCCTCCGTACCCAATACCCGGGTAGATGAACTTGTTGCCAATTCTTGGATCCGAACCAATGCCCTTGCGCACCCAGTTCACATCTGCACCCATCTTTTCACACAGATTAGCAATGTCGTTCATGAACGAAATCTTCGTGGCCAACATAGCGTTCGCTGCATATTTGGTCATCTCCGCAGAAGGGATGTCCATGAAAATCACAGGGTGACCGTTCAAGGTAAACGGACGGTAGAGCTTGTCCATGATTTTCTGAGCGTCGTCGCTATCTACCCCAACCACAATGCGGTCCGGCTTCATGAAATCATCAATAGCAGCACCTTCTTTCAAGAACTCAGGATTCGAAGCCACATCAAAGCCGAAATCTACATCACGTAGATCCAGCGCATCTGCCACAGCGTGACGCACCTTTTCAGCAGTACCTACAGGTACCGTTGATTTTGTGATGACCACGAGGTAATCGGTCATGGTCTTTCCGATCTGATCGGCCACAGCCAGTACATACTTCAAATCTGCAGAGCCGTCCTCCCCTGGAGGCGTACCCACAGCAATAAAAGCTGCCTGCGAGCCACGAATGGCATCGCCTAGGTCTGTAGAGAAGTTCAAGCGTCCTTTCTTGTAGTTGCGCTTCACTATCTCTTCCAAACCTGGTTCATAGATCGGGAGGATGCCATTTTTCAGGCCGTCTATTTTATTCTGGTCAATGTCTACACACGTTACCTCGATGCCCACGTCCGAAAGACATGCGCCTGTTACTAGACCTACGTAGCCTGTGCCAATTACTGTGATTTTCATAATGTAAGGGTTGCTCCTAATTGTTCGGTAGGGCTAAAATACATTATTGAAGATGATGTCTATACTGTAACTTGCACTCAGAATGATTCCAATGCGCATTTTTTCTAACAAGACTTTATTACTACTTGCTCTGCTGAGCTTTTCACAGGTATACGGACAACTGACCACTAAAGACAGTACGCGCACGGTACAATTATGGGGTCTCAGCGCAGGTGTTTATCAGCCAGGATTCGATATGGCTACGAATTACAGCGCTTTCGCCTCAGCCGAGGTAGAGTATTTAGTTAAAAATAAAGAGGGAGTTTTTCAAGGGGTAGCTTTCAAAGCACTCTACGGTAATGTGGTGAAAAACCCTGCGGCAATATTCTCAAACCTGACGGATGACGACGGTAATTTTCTCGGCGTAAACGGTGAATTTGCAACTATTCAGGCAGGACTGAGCGGTGGTCAGCTCATGTATCAATATGGTAAGCTTCTTCAAAGCAAGTACAATCCAAATTCAGGATGGGTACTCATACAAGGTGTAGGATTGGGGCAGCACAAAATTGGCCTACGCGATCAGCGCGGTACACTACCACAGCTTCAAAGTCCATTCTTAGAAGGCTACGATCGTCTGCATTTGGGACTGTATTCCTCTACATCACTTCGCTACCTGCATCTGGATAATAACGAACGAGTGAATTGGTCGGCTAACATTCATATTAATCTTGGAGCCAGTCAGAACATCCGAGGCTTCAATGTTGACCTGGCCCAAAGCGATACTAGTGTTAAATTTGACGCGTTTATTGGTGGGTCACTTACTTGGTTCATCCCCGTTTACGCCAAGCAAGAGAGCTTCTACCTTGTCGACTGATGATACTTTATCCGCTTATTTCAAATCTCGTTTTCTCTACCTGGCAATTGGTGGCGGGCAAGGACAGCTGGATTTCTAAAGTGGGGTCCGATTCCTCTTGGAAATCTTCTCCGCCTTTAGAAGGAAACGTAATTTGGATGCATGCGGCTTCCTTGGGCGAATTTGAAATGGGGCGTCCCGTTTTGGAACTTTTCCTTGAAAAACATCCGGATTGGAAAGCCGTTGTGACTTTCTTCAGCCCTTCAGGTTACGAGCCTAGAAAAAACTATTCTAAGGCAAAGGTGCATTACCTTCCAATGGACAAGCCTAAAGAGGTGAATAAATGGTTGGATTATGCCAATCCTTCATTAGCAGTATTTGTCCGCTATGATATCTGGCCGAATCATTTGAGTGCTCTTAGAAAAAGAGGGGTGCCAAGTGTAGTGATAGCAATGAGCGCGCCAAAGACGCCTTGGTACTTGAATCGAAAGTTGCCTTTAATTCGCAGGGTTTATAAGAAAGGAATTTTTATTTGGGGCGTGATTTCTGAGCAGGATGCGGCCATTCTGAATTTGGCAGGCGTT
Source organism: Flavobacteriales bacterium (assembly GCA_018623275.1). Classification (GTDB taxonomy): domain Bacteria; phylum Bacteroidota; class Bacteroidia; order Flavobacteriales; family Schleiferiaceae; genus UBA10364. Next base: position 5,760 of record JAAZVU010000037.1, on the reverse strand, counting down.
CATTCAGAAGTTCTTGGCAATCCTAAATATGATTACGCGGCCTCGCTAGTGGGTAAAAGTGCAGCTGAGAAGTTTTTAGCTTGGAAGAAAGCTCAAAACAAACCTGTACTACTAATAGGGAGCGCACATCTCGCCGATTGCCTAGCATTGAATGGTGTGGATTTGAAATCGTTTTCAACTTGGGTTGTGCCGCACGAGGTTGAGCAAGCAGATGTGCTCAAAAGTGCTATGACACAGTTTGAAACTTCCCATTCGGCCAATTCAACAACCGATAATCCAAAAGAGACAACGTTATTAATGGTGCCGGAATTTGGTGTACTCACCGGACTCTATGCTCTGGCCGATGGAGTAATAATCGGTGGTGGTTACGGAAAAGCAACGCACAATGTTCTTGAAGCCACTATTCAGGGGAAGGTTGCCGCGAGCGGACCAAACTGGCAAAAGATTGCAGAGAATCACCAATTGGTTCAACACGGTTATCTAATTCCTGCAGAAAACACAGCGGAATACAGCCAATACCTAAAGCGCATAGGCACAACGGAATTCATTGTAAAAGGTAGTGAAGCGCAGCAATGGTTGCTGAGTCAAATAGGAGCTTCCGAAAGAGTTCTGAACGTTTTAGAACAGGCCGTTCAACTCTGAATCGATCTGCTGGATAATATCGCCTAGATCTTCAGGATTCTCTGGGAAATTGTTCTTATCTACGTTGATGATCAACACTTTACCTTTATCGTATGTGTTGATCCAAGCTTCATAGCGCTCGTTCAGTCGTCTTAGGTAATCGATGCGAATGCTGTTTTCGTAATCGCGGCCACGTTTTTGAATGTGATCTACCAATGTAGGAACTGAAGCACGCAAGTATATCAGAAGATCCGGTGCTTGAAGGTTCTTCTCCATGATTTCAAACAAGCCTTTGTAGCTGTTGTAGTCACGGGCAGTCATCAATCCCATAGCGTGCAAGTTCGGCGCAAAGATGTGTGCATCCTCGTAGATGGTTCTGTCCTGAATTACGTTCAAGCCTTCTTCACGAACTTTTTGTACTTGCTCGAAGCGAGATCTCAAGAAATAGATCTGAAGGTTGAAACTCCAACGTTGCATTTCTTCATAGAAGTCATCGAGGTACGGGTTGTCGTCCACATCCTCGTACTGCGCTTCATAATTGTAGTGCTTTGCCAACAAGCCAGTTAGCGTTGTTTTTCCTGAACCAATATTTCCTGCGATTGCTAAGTGCATGGGTTGTATTTTTGTAGTCGCAAAGTAATAAAAACTGCAGCAAGGAACGATGAAAATTGAATTCGTAAAATCGCAAATCCAAACCGTCCGCCAAGAACTTATTGATCACGATGCATTTACGTGGGTAGATAACCTTGAAAAGGCGCGTGTTTTCATGGAAAGCCATGTTTGGGCCGTATGGGATTTTATGGTTCTGCTCAAAGGTCTGCAGCGTCAGCTAACTTGTGTGGATACCTATTGGGTACCTACGGGCAATCCAGAGGTGCGTCGCTTGATCAATGAAATCGTTTTCGGTGAAGAAAGTGATGTTGATCAGAATGACAAAGCTGTTAGCCACTTTGAATTGTACGTTCAAGCCATGGGAGAGGCAGGAGCTAACACAGATCCTATCCTGACATTCATCGACGATTTGAAAAACGGCGTTGATCCAAAACTTGCTTTGCGTCAAAGCAATGCCCCTGAGGGTGCTAAAAAATTTGTGCTATCAACACTAGAGGTGGTTGAACGTGCAGATGCTTCAGAAATGGCTGCAGTATTCACCTTCGGCCGTGAAGATCTTATTCCAGACATGTTCATTGAGATCGTGCGCCATCTGAAGGAGCAATTCCCAACTGAGCTTGGTTTATTCACGTATTACTTAGAGCGTCACATTGAAGTTGATGGCGATGTACATGGCGCCTTAGCCGAGCGCATGGTTACAGAACTTTGTGGCGAAGACAGAGCGCTATGGGATACGGCCTTGGAAAGCTCCAAGACGGCACTTCGTCAAAGAATCAACCTTTGGACTTCGGTTATTGAGCGCTACGAAGCAATTCGTTTAGCTCAAGAAACGCTGTAATTAGTTTGCGTTCATTGCTGAGGCGTGGAATTTTATTCTGACCGCCTAGCTTTCCTTTGCTTTTAAGCCAATGATGAAACAGTCCTTTTTCTGCTTGGACCAATTCTAATTGTCTCAGTACAATATTGCCCTTTCGTTTGGCGGCATAATCAGAATTCACCTCTTGCAAGGCTTCGTCTAAACTTTCTTTAAAGGCATTCAGGTCAGCCGGTTCAACTTCAAACTCGACCAGCCATTGATGTGCTCCACCTTCTTTATTCTCCATGAAGATAGGTGCAGTATGAAAATCTCGAACACTGCATTTGTGCTGTGAGCATGCCCTAGTTAGTGCTTCTTCTGCGTTTGTGACGATGACCTCTTCACCGAAGGCATTGATGAAGTGTGCGGTGCGTCCGCTCACTTTGATACGATGAGGTTTTAATGAAACAAATCGGACGGTATCTCCCAGAATGTACCTCCACAGGCCACCGTTGGTTGTGATTACCACGGCATATTCTCTATCGAGCTCTACCTTGCCTAATGTTAAGGTCTTGCTATCCTTTCCTTGGAACTGGTCCATGGGAATGAACTCATAGTACGTGCCGCAGCAAGTCAATAGCATCAATCCATCAATGTTGGGATCGTCTTGAACGGCAAAGAATCCCTCTGAGGCATTGTAGTTTTCCATGAAGGTAACTTGGTCTCCTGGCATTAACGCGCGGAATTGACTCTCGTACGGTGCGAAGTTTACACCCCCGTGTGCGAAGAGTTCGAGGTTTGGCCAGACTTCAAGCAGGTTATTGGCCCCTGTGCGTTCAATGACTTTATTGAAGAGCACTAGAAACCAGCTACTAACTCCCCAGAAAGAAGTGATGTTTTGGCTGATGACTTCGTCTAGGATTGCGTCGATCTTTTCCTCCCAATTACTCATCAGTGCCGTTTCATTGCTGGGTGCACTCCGGAATTCTGCCCACATAGGCATATTTTGAATCAAGATGGCGCTGAGATCGCCTGCTTGGCTCTTTCCATGTGATTCAAGGGAAGTAGATCCACCTAAACGTAGTCCAAGCCCTTCGAATAACTTGGATTCTGGATGGTGATTTAAATACAAGGCCAATTCAATCCTTCCGCCATTCATATGACTTCCTTCAAGGCTTTCCTTTGGTACTGGTATGTATTTGGATACTCCGCTCGAAGTGCCACTACTTTTTGCATACCACTCTACCTTTCCTGGCCAGAGGATATCTTTTTCTCCTTGGCGCATTCGTTCGATGTAAGGCTTCAGGTCTCCATACTCATGAAGGGGGACTTTTGAGATAAAGTCCTGATGATCCTTGATATCTTCAAAACCATGTACTCTACCAAAGGCGGTTTTACGTGCTTTGAGCACAAAGTCCAAAAGAATGCGCTCTTGTGCTTGAATGGGTTTCTCATTCACCTCAAAAAGTTCCTCTACGTATTTACGTAGAGTGCTTTGCAAGACTTTATTTACAAGCGAATAAAACAAGGTTTATTAGTGGCTTTGGTTTAATCGAATTAACTTCACGTTTCACAACTAAAATAGCTGAAAATGCGATTTGATGGACCATTGCGCAAGATGTCGACTATTTACGGTGAAAATATCCGTTATAGTTTAAGAATTGGTGAAGATTTACTCTTCATGAACCGGCTCATTGGTTCGCAGATTCGTATGAGTTTCAAGGGTAACCATACCTGTTTTTGTGGCCAATTGGTTCCTGAAGTATATCGCCAAAACTTCTGCCGGGATTGCTTCTTTACAAAGCCTGAGGCTTCCCCGACTATTATGAAGCCGGAGCTCAGCAAAGCGCATTTGGGCATCGAGGAGCGCGATTTAGAGTTTGAAAAGCGGCTGCAGTTGCAGCCGCATTATGTGTATCTAGCGAAAACAGACCGTATCAAAGTGGGCGTTACCAGAAATACACAAATGCCCTTTAGATGGATGGACCAAGGTGCTAAAAGCGCAGCTATTTTGCTCGAGGTTCCCAACCGTTATTTAGCGGGTGAGGCAGAGGTAGCGCTAAAGGATCATTTTGTAGACAAGACCTCATGGCAAGCCATGCTCAAAGATCTTCCTACCGATGAGGACCTCATGGAGGCTATTGAACGTGCTGCTGGTCTGCTGCCTGAAAATTTGAAACAGTACGTCTATAAAGATTCAGAAGAGTGGCACTTTAATTACCCCATCCAACACCAAATCGATAAGGTGAAAAGTATCAGCTTTAAAACTGAAGGCGATGTTTTAGAAGGCGAATTATGGGGGATTCGAGGTCAATACCTCATTACTAGTTCTGGTGTGTTCAATGTGCGTTCCCACACTGGACATATGGTTGGATTGGAGGTGCTTTAAAGTCGTATTTCTTCGCCAACTTTTAATTTGAAGTAGCGCCTTGCCCAGTACATGATGCCGTAAAAGATGAAGGTGTCTAAGGCTGCGCAACATACTTTAAAAAGCCATCCATCTAATATATAGCCGCCCATTGTAGACCAGCTTTCAACACCTATAAACAAGACTACTACAACCAGGGTAGTGTCTACGCCTTGAGAAAGGATGGTAGAGAAATTATTTCGCACCCAAAGCTTTTTACCATTGGTCACTTTCTTCCAGAAATGGAACAGTCGAACATCTATTAATTGAGCAAAGAGGTAGGCTAACATTGAGGCTGCAATGACGCGCCAAGCGTTTTGGAATACCGTGTTGAACATCTCATCATTCACGGGGGAGCCATCTATCGCTGGAAACTGAGCGCCAAGCCATAGGATCAATAAGACGAATAAGCTAGCAACTAAGCCCGCCAGCACTACGTGGGTAGTTCGTTTTTGACCGTACAATTCACTTAGTACATCGGTAATCAAAAAAGTCACAGGGTACGGCAGAACTCCTGCGCTAATGATGAAGGTTTTGAATCCGAAATCAAGGCTAATAAATTTATTCGCGATGAGGTTACAGGTAATGAGTGCTGCGATAAAAAGTGCGCCGAGGATGTAATATAGTCGCTCCGCGGTTTGTCGTTTTTTGGCCATTATAAGTTTCTAAAGGCGGGGTCCAATTTCGCTTGAAGTCCCGGATTCTCACCTAGCTCAATGAGATCCTTTATCACAGGTTCGTTGGCTAATTTATCCATAAAAGGATTTGAAGTTTCCGCCACTTTACTCATCGTATTACTAAAAGCATCTAGGTACCTTTCTAAACCTGTTTTCTGAGCCGGAAGTTCATAGATGCGGTACTCTTCAAGTCCTGCTTCACCAGCGGCAAAGGCGATGGCGTCGCTGAGGTTGCCTTCATAATCCGCGAGCGCATTATCAATAGCGTCTCTACCGGTCCATACGCGGCCTCCACAAAGCGGTAGTAGATAATCCATTTCCATATTGCGCCCAGCTGCCACTTTACCTGTAAAGTCAGCATATCCTTTGTCAATCATATTCTGAAGAATGGCATATTGCTCCTGCGAAGGGTGTTTGTAGAGATTTGGGAAATTTGCCAAAGGATGTGTTTGCACTTCTTCCACATTCAGTCCAAGCGTTTCGCTCATTAGCTGCTCTGCAGTAAAGAGGCTCATGAAGATGCCAATACTTCCTGTAACAGTGGTGCTGTTTGTAAATATGGCATCGGCATTACAGCTGATGTAATACCCGCCTGAGGCTGCATAATTTGCTTGACTTACAATGAGCGGCTTTTCTACTTTTTCAAT
>JAAZVU010000150.1 GCA_018623275.1 Flavobacteriales bacterium | reverse complement strand
TGGAAGGTGTGCAGCGCCACCGGCACCGGCGATAATAGCTTTAATGCCTCTTTTGTGCGCATTTTGACCGTAATCCATAAGCTTCTCTGGCGTGCGGTGGGCACTCACGATATCAACTTCATAGGCTAGACCCAATTCGTCCAATACATCGATAGCTTGTTGCATAACTGGCAGGTCTGAAGTGCTGCCCATAATGATTCCGATCATGACTATTTGCTTTTGACCAATATACTATTCTTTGCCCACTCAGCGCGCTTGCGGGCTTCATCTCTATCTTTTGCCACTACCGTGACGTGTCCCATTTTACGGAAAGGACGTGTTTGCGCCTTGCCGTAAATGTGGATGTTTACCCCTGGCTCTCCGAGCAACTCGTCGTACCCCTGATAGACCACATCTCCGCTATATCCTTCTGCACCTACTAGGTTCGCCATCACTCCTGCTGCTTTGAGTTCCGTAGAACCTAAGGGCAGATCGAGCACCGCGCGAACGTGCTGTTCGAATTGGCTCGTATAACAAGCTTCAATGGTGTGGTGTCCGCTGTTGTGCGGACGCGGGGCTACTTCGTTGACTAGGATCTCTCCGTCGGCAGTGACGAACAACTCAACTGCGAGTAGGCCGCAGATATCGTAGGCTTCCGCAGTACGGATGGCAATCTCTTCTGCTTTGTGCTGCATCTCTTGGGTGAGCACAGAAGGGCATAGGACGTACTCTACTTGGTTGGCCGTAGGGTGGAATTCTTGATCTGCCACAGGGAAGGTCTTCACCTGACCGCTTTCATTGCGTGCAACGATGACACTCACTTCAAGCTCGAAATCAACAAAGGCTTCGAGCATACCTGGTGCATCCGGTATGTTCTGAACATCTTCCTCGCTTCGACATACCACTACGCCAAAGCCGTCATAGCCACCGGTGGCAGCTTTCCAAACAAAAGGGATGGGCCAACGCTCGCGAGCGGCTTCAAATTCGGCCTTACCGGAGACCATCTCAAAACGTGAGGTGCGGATATTGTGGTCGGCGTAGAATTGTTTTTGCTTGGTCTTATCCTGGATGAGCTCGAGGCTATCTGGGTTCGGATGCACCTTCTTGCCTTGGGCGCGAAGGTCTCTCAACGCTTGTACGTTGACAGCTTCGATCTCAATACATACGGTATCGCAATCGGCAGCAAATGCCATGACGGTGTCGTAATCTTGAAGTGAACCTACTTGAAATTCATTGGCGCCAAACTGTCCTGGAGCATCTGGCGAAGGATCTAGGACTTTCGTGCGGATGTCAAACTTGCGGGTGGAGTAGAGCATCATTTTGCCCAATTGGCCACCGCCTAATATTCCCAATTTATAATCTGTAGAGAAAATATTCTTTGCCATCAATGCCCTTGTTTTGCGCAAAGGTACTATTTGCTAAAGGAATGCACCTTATTCTGCTACCTCGACTTGAGCAATCAAAGGAATGGTGTACTGCTTTTTCGATCCAACCTCTTCTACCAGTGCTCGAGTTCTTCGCTTTTCGAGTTTCTTGAACTGGCGTCCTTTAAAGGAGAATACAGTGCCAATTTGAATGTCTCCAAGCAGTAATACCTCTTCTTCGCTGTCTAATTGAAGCACTACTTTTTGCAATTGGGGGTCGCCGCCAACAGCACTCTTGGGCCTAGCTGCGTGATGAAGAATAGCTTTGTGGTACTCCTGCGGAAAATTGCATTCTTCCACCATCTCATAAAGCATTTCCCCGAACATGCTCTTCCATTCAATACCGTGCGGAGCGGCCTTACGTCCGTAAGCATTCCACACCTTGAGGTGTGCGATTTCGTGGACTAGAGTCGTTAAGAATTGGTACTTACCTAGGTTGCTGTTGAGCGTGATTTTAGCGCGAGCGCCCTTTCTTGGTGGACGGAAATCTCCTAGCTTGGTTGCTCGTGGACGGTGTACGGCTAAATCAAAGGCCTCGTCCTTGAGCCATTTATTCAAGAGGGGCAGCACTTCTGCCGATGGCAAATAGGGCAAAAGTGGCTCCAGATTCATTAGCCTACCTGCGTAGTTTCAACTGCGGAGAATGATGGGCAATCGCAATCTTTGGCTGTCCCACAGCTACTTAGTGCAAGTGCTAGTAATACGATAGAAATAGTGGCAATTCTCTTCATAACATAGGAGTTTGTCCTTCAAAGAAACTGTAAATTAGCCATATGATCACGAACTTTTTCGAAGGAATTGGTGCCTACGGCGTTTTAATGACGAAAGTTTTTCGACGTCCCGACCGTTGGAACCTGTTCTATCGTTCTACGATTAAGGAAATCCAACTTTTGGGAATCGATTCCATAGGTATCGTAGTGATCTTATCTGTTTTCATGGGGGCCATTGTGACCATACAAACAGCCTTTCAGTTGAGCGATGATCCACTGATCCCAACCTATTACATTGCCATGGCGACTAGGGAGTCTATCACATTAGAATTTAGCCCTACCGTAGTGAGTTTAATTCTTGCCGGTAAGGTAGGCTCGAACATCGCTTCAAGTCTCGGGACCATGCGTGTTTCTGAACAGATTGATGCGCTAGAAGTAATGGGAGTAAATAGCGCTAGCTATCTCATTTTGCCCAAAATTGTCGCCCAGTTATTCTTCAATCCTATACTCATCCTCATGTCAATGTTCCTCGGTTTGTGGGGCGGTGCCATGGCCGGTGATTTGCTAGGACTCATCGCGTTTCAAGAGAGTATAAGCGGGTACCAATTAGAATTTATAGTCTTTGAAAATATCATCTACGGCTTGATCAAATCGGTCGTGTATGCCTTCGTCATAGGTTCTGTAAGCGCCTATTGTGGTTACACCGTAAAAGGTGGAGCAGTTGAAGTTGGGGTAGCGAGTACCAATGCGGTAGTACGCTCGTGCTTGACTATCATCCTATCTAATTATGTCCTAACCGATTTATTGCTCAACTAATGATTCAGGCTAAAGGCATACATAAAAGCTTTGGTGATAACCACGTGCTCAAAGGGGTGGATGTGGATTTTCATAGGGGAGAGACCAACTTGATTATCGGACGCTCTGGTTCGGGAAAGACAGTGTTTCTAAAAACCATACTAGGTTTACATCAGCCAGATAAAGGCGATATTATATATGACGGTGAGGTGCTTGGTGAAATGACTAAGCAACGCTTTAAGACACTGCGTCAAGAGATCGGTATGGTCTTTCAAGGCGGTGCATTGTTCGATAGTATGACCGTTGCTCAGAACATTCGTTTTCCGTTGGAGATGTTTTCTTCCATGACGGAGCACGAGATGGATCAACGTGTAAAGTTTGTGATGGACCGCGTTCGTCT
>JAAZVU010000149.1 GCA_018623275.1 Flavobacteriales bacterium | reverse complement strand
AGGCATAGATGCGTTGCTGTGGAGTGAGGTCGTCCCACGATGGGATTTGGTAGCGGAGCACTTTGATATCTGCAAAGCGGTCTACATGCCACTGAAATTCGCTGTGATCTTTTTCGGTGTGCATTTCTTCTTGAGGGTTACAGGAGCTTAGGGCAATGGCTGCCAATGCTCCCATGAACAATACTCTTTTCATGTTTTACTGGGTAATTAGACCGGTAAGATAAGACAGAATTACAGCTTTTCTTCAACGCCGTTGGGAAAGGTATGGAGGTAGAGTTGTTCTACCTTTGTGCGCGCCCAAGGTGTCTTTCTGAGGAATTTTAGCGTCGATTTTACCGACGGGTCGTACATGAAACATCGCACTGGGATTCGAAGGGCCAATTGTTCCCAGCCCCAATATTCCACCAGAGCCTCGACCATGTGGGCCAGTTTAACGCCATGAAGTGGATTATTCGCTTGGCTCATCGTTCTTATTTTGGAAGGTCCAAGCCACAAATCGGCTCACCTTATTGCCCTGTTCCATTTCCACCACTTTGATCTCGGTGGGGTTGCCTTTACGGATGAATCTCTTGAAGGTACGAACGTGGTCTTTTTTCGACACTAAACAGGTAAACCACTGAATTTGCTGCCCATATTCGGCGCTTTCTAAGGCTAGTTTTTTCAAAAAGGCCTCCTCACCACCTTTGTACCATAACTCATTGGCACTACCGCCAAAGTTGTAGTTCGCCTCTTCCTTTCCGTGTAAGTTTTTGTTTTTACGTGTGTTTGCTGCTAAGGCTTCACTTTTAGTCTTGTAGAAGGGTGGGTTGCAGACTAGGATGTCAAAAGTCTCCTTTTTCTCGATGATGCCTTGAAGCAATTGGCTCTTGAATTCTTGCCTTCTGATGCGTGTGCCCATCATATTGGCATTCATGCGCACCAGTCCTTTGGCGTAGCTAATGGCCTCTTTATCAACCTCTGAACCAACACACTCCCAGTTAAAAGCTGCTGTGGCGAGAAGGGGGTAGATCAGTGAGGCTCCCGCACCTACATCGAGCATGCGAACGCGTCTTCCGTCGATCTTAGGAAGTAGGTCTCTAGCGTGTAATAAGTAATCGAAGCGGCCTGGAACTGCAGGGCAGAGGTGTCCTTCTTTTAGGGACCAATTCACATTAAACCGCCACTTCAACAGCGCCTTGTTGAGCATATAAACAGCCTCAGGATTGCTAAAGTCAATGCTCTTTCTCGCAAACTTTCCCGGAACTACAAAGGCTTCCAACTCCGGAACGGCATTCACCAGTTGGTTGAAGTTGTAGTTGTTTTGGAAAGGATTCTGTGGATGCACAAGCGCTCTATTTTATTGTTGCGCAAGATACCAAAGCTTGAGTAGAACTATTGGAATCTCTAACTAGTCTTCAGCGTTAGTTGTTAATTACCCTTTGGGCAAAAATGAACAAGCCGGATAAAATGGCGGTTTTATGTTTTATATTTCGGTGCTTAAAACAATCTAACATGTTTAAATATCTAAGAACGATTGGAATTCTAGCAATTTCAGTCTTCATGGTAGCTAGTTGCTCTGGCCCTGGTGAAATCCATGAATATTCGGTAAACGACCTAGAGTTTAGTCTTGAAGGTCCCTTATTTGCTGGCCCAAACAGCGGTCAAGCTGAAATTTCTATTGATTTAGCAGAAGCGCTAGGCGAAGCATACATAGATGGTATGAGAATTAGCGATGCGCGTTTGACTTCCGCTACTGTAATGCCTAACGACAGCTTAGGATTTGCGAATATCAATGCCTTCATTGTCTCTTTTGCAAGCGATAATGAAGATGTGAGTATGCAAGAGGCTGCTGTAAAGAACCCATTAGAGGAAGGTGCTGCCGAGGCTTCTTTAGCTGTGGCTCCTGAGGCCGAGCTAGGAGAAATCATGGAGGAAGGCAAAGTATATGTTGTCCTTGATGCAGACCTAGCGGAGGATTACTGGGACGGCAACCGCGACTTCAAATTGAATTTTACACTTGAACTAACTATTAAATAAATTACCATGCTTCGCAAACTAACATTCTTGGCAGTTTCAGCTGTCATCGCTTTCGGAACACTAAGTTTTGACCTACAGCAAAAATCTGAGGATCCTGGAGATCGTCTAGTAGGAATTTGGGAGCCGTCAAACGGACGCTCACGTATTAAAATTGATCGAATTGGTAACAAATACTACGGACGTGTAGTATGGTTGATTGAACCAAACGACGCTGATGGTAACCCAAGAACAGATATCAATAACCCTAATCCAGATTTACGCAACGTTCCATTAAGAGGCTTCCGTATGTGTAAGGACTTCGTTTACCAAGGAGACGATCAGTGGTCAGAGGGTACTTTGTATGACCCAAACAACGGATCAACTTACCAAGGAACGATCACGATGCGTGATATCAATACTTTGGATATGCGCGGATATATCGGTGTAGAGGCTATCGGCCGTACTGATGTATGGAAGCGTTTGAAAATGCCTTCAAGAAAGAAGAAGTAATCCATGATGCGCAACTTTTTGAAGTTAACGACGGCGGCAATCGTCCTTACTTCAACGCCAGTCTTCGCCCAAACAGACGGGACTGCGGATGATGATATTGATTGGAGCTTGTACGAAGACCTCGGCTTCGAGGACGAGAGTATGAAGCGCTATGCCAATGCTAAGATTGAAGGATTGTCTCCTGCAAAATTGATCTCTGTTGGCTACGACTTCCAGGGTGCTTACACGATCACTCCAGGAGAGATGACTCTTGCTGATGGTACTACTATCGCAGGTGGTGAAGAGCTCACAGTAAATTCTACTGCGGGTATTCGTGCAGGATTTAACTTGCCTGTAATAAGCCAGAACAATCTTGTTTGGCAGATGGGCGCCAATTATTGGAACACCTCTTACAACTATGCTGAGGCTCCATCGGCAACAGAAAACCCGCTGCACCGAACCCTTTCAGAGCACGGGCTTCGCACTTCTGGTATCAACACGACTATTTACAAGCCGTTGGACGATACACAGTTCATCCTCTTCCAAGGTTCAGCGGATATGAGTGGTACATACGGCGCTTCAGCAATGCCAGCGCAGTACTTGAAATACTCTGCTGCTGCACTTTGGGGCAAGCGTCCTACTGAAAAGAAGCAATGGGGTGTTGGTTTAGCACGTACCTACCGTGTAGGTGAGTTGAACTATATCCCAGTTATTCTTTACAACAAGACGAGCGCGAACAACAAGTGGGGAACTGAAGCATTGTTCCCTGCACGTGTACACATAAGAAGAACGATCAATCCACGTAATATGGTGTTCCTAGGATACGAGCTGCAAGGACAGTCGTTCCGTATGTACGAGAACTTGCCAGGTTTCGATCTGCGTGATGAAGATTTGGAAATCCGTCGTGGTGAGATTCGT
>JAAZVU010000148.1 GCA_018623275.1 Flavobacteriales bacterium | reverse complement strand
GCTTTTTCGCTTCCTGCGTCGGACTCGAAGTATCCCTTCTTCTCAAAACCAAAGCTTGAAGCGATGAGTGTTTTTGGGAACTTGCGAATGGTTGCATTGAAATCTTTCACGCTCACATTGAATCTGTCGCGTTCAATCTTAATGCGATTCTCTGTGCCTTCCAATTGGCTTTGCAGTCCAAGGAAATTTTGATTGGCTTTTAAATCTGGATAACGCTCCACAGTGACCATCAAGCGAGACAAAGCACCGCTTAGTTGGCTTTGTGCTGCCTGGAAATTTGCAATAGCTTCAGGGCTGAGGTTATCTGCGTCTACAGAAATTCCTGTGGCTTTAGAACGTGCTTCAATGACGCCTGTTAAGGTTTCCTTTTCAAAGTCTGCGTAGCCTTTCACTGTATTCACTAGATTAGGGATAAGATCTGCGCGACGTTGATAGGCGCTTTCCACTTGTGCCCATTTTCCGTTGGTTTCTTCGTCTAGAGTAACAAGACCGTTGTAGACACCAATGATCCAGCCAACAAGCGCTACAAGGATTCCTACAACTACTAATAAGGTGATCGTCGATTTTTTCATTTCAGGTATTTAGGTTAGGGTTAATTGGCCTGCATCGTGCGCAGGATCTTTTGTAATTCAGATTTGACAAAGCCCAGTTTTTCTAGAGCTTCAACTTTAGCTACTGCCGATTTTCCTTCTTCTTTCAAATGTTTCTTCGCCCCTTCAATGGTGAAGCCGCGCTCTTTGACGAGATGATTGATAGTGCTTATCACAGCCACATCATCTTTGGAGTATTTGCGTTTGCCAGAAGAGTTTTTCTTCGGCTCCAATTGCTTGAATTCGCGTTCCCAATAACGGAGGTTAGAAGTGTTCAGTCCGAAGTGGTCGGCGACTTCTCCAATGGTGTAATAGAGTTTATCTGGCAGTTGATTCATACTATGAAGGTATGAACAATTGGTTATTAATCGAAGCTCTGGTTAGAGTGAGAGCTGATTTTTAACATTTCCTCGTATTGCTCTGCGCTGAGGTCGTTGAAGAAGTAGTTGATTGGATTGATCTTGCGACCGTCCTTAATGACTTCGTAATGCAAGTGTGGTGCCGTAGAAGAACCGGTTGATCCTACATAACCAATGAGATCACCACGCTTCACACGCTGTCCACGACGCACTTCAATCTTACTCATGTGCGCATATAACGTTTTGTAGCCAAAGCCGTGGTCAATCACGATGTGACGACCGTAGCCCGAACGGCTGCGTTTGTAGGTACTCACTTTTCCGTCACCGGTCGCGTAGATTGGCGTTCCAGTAGGGGCAGAGAAGTCGGTCCCCCAGTGCATCTTACGTACTTTGTAAATGGGGTGGATGCGGTAGCCGTACCCTGAAGCCATACGTTTTAGGTTCTTATTCGCTACAGGCTGGATGGCTGGAATGGAGGCAAGCATTTGCTCTTTGTTGCGCGCCATTTCAACGACATCGTCGAAGCTTTTGGTTTGCACATAAGCACGCTTGGCAACTTGATCTAACTTTTTGCGTGTATCTATGAGGAGCTCGGAATTCGAGAAGCCTTCAAGATTTTTATAACGGTTGGCACCCCCGAAACCTGCAGTACGCACTTCTTGCGGGATAGGGCCAGCTTCAAAGATGGTGCGGTAGATTTCATCGTCGCGTTTTTCTATATCAGCAAGTACGGTGGCCAATTCTTCCAACTTTCCGTTCATCAGATCGTATTGGATCACCATATTGTCCAGTTCGCGCTTCATTCTACGCTCCTTTGGACTTTCAAACCATATATCGGCTGCTGTGTAAAAAACAAAGCCAAATGCGGCTGCCGCGATGCTAAAAAGGGCAACTTCTTTTACTCTTTGTTTCCAGGTACGCTCTATCTTTCTGTAAGACAGTGTTTTAGAATCGTACGTGTATTTTACTTTAGCCATACTTAATGCGTTATTTTTGCTAAGACGCAATATTGACGCGAATATTGTGCCACAAAGAAACAAAATTAGATAAACACTTAACCGTAGCTCTCTTTTAGAGAATTCACAATATGCTCACTTCGAAAGAAATACGTCGCAAATTTTTACAGTACTTCGAAAGCAAAGGACACGAGATAGTGCCTTCTGCACCAGTGGTCAATAAGAACGATCCCACCCTCATGTTTATCAATGCGGGTATGAACCCGTTCAAAGACTTTTTCCTTGGTAACGCCACGCCAAAAAATGCGCGTATCGCGGATACACAGAAATGTTTGCGTGTCAGTGGGAAGCACAATGACCTAGACGAGGTAGGTCACGATACCTATCACCACACCTTGTTTGAGATGTTGGGCAACTGGTCCATTGGCGATTACTTCAAGAAGGAAGCCATTGAGTGGGCGTGGGATTTATTGACCAACGTTTATGGTTTGGATAAGGACCGATTGTACGTCACCGTTTTTGAAGGCGATGCCAAAGATGACCTGCCGCGTGATAACGAAGCTGCAGATTTATGGGCCCAATTCGTGCCAGCAGAGCGCATTCTTAATGGAAACAAAGCAGATAACTTCTGGGAGATGGGTGAGACCGGGCCTTGTGGACCTTGTTCTGAGATCCACGTTGACCTTAGAAGCGAGGAAGAGCGTGCAAAGGTTTCTGGTGCTTCTTTGGTAAATGAAGACCATCCACAGGTCGTGGAAATTTGGAACCTCGTATTCATGCAGTTCAACCGCAAAGCAAGTGGTGAGCTAGAGAATCTACCGGCACAGCATATTGATACCGGTATGGGCTTTGAGCGCCTCTGTATGGCGCTACAGGGCAAGCAATCCAATTACGATACAGACGTCTTTACACCCCTCATTGATAAGGTCGCTGGGATTTCAGGCATTAAATACGGCGCTGAGGAAGCAACGGACATCGCACAACGTGTGATTGCAGACCATATTAGGGCTGTGGCTTTCGCCATTGCAGATGGACAGCTTCCAGCAAGCTCAGGTGCGGGCTATGTTATTCGTCGCATTTTACGTCGTGCCATTCGTTACGGGTTCTCTTATTTGAATTTGAAATCACCGTTCATGTTCCAATTGGTCGAAACCTTGGAAAGTGAGATGGGTGAATTCTTCCCAGAATTGACCGCCCAACGAGCGTTGGTAGAAAAGGTTATCGAAGAGGAGGAGCAGAGCTTCTTAAAAACTCTTGCACAGGGGTTGGCCAAGCTTGAAGAGTTTTTAGCGACTGATGCTAAAGTATTAGACGGCAAGCGCGCTTTTGAGTTGTACGACACCTACGGATTCCCGATCGATTTAACGGAACTCATCATGCGTGAGAACGACCGCACCGTGGATATGGCTGGTTTCACTGAAGAGATGACGGCGCAGAAAGAGCGCTCTCGTGCAGCCACCAAATTGAGTACAGACGACTGGGTGGAGCTTGAAGAAGACGATAAAGAAGAGTTTATCGG
>JAAZVU010000036.1 GCA_018623275.1 Flavobacteriales bacterium | reverse complement strand
TACGAGGCCATCAAAAACGACCCGTATTACAACGCCCTTCAGGTGAAGTTCAGCTACGTCATCACCTGCCACAAGAGTCAAGGCGGCCAATGGGAACAAGTCATTATTGAACACCCTTATTTGCCTGACGGCCCCTCTCCCATTTATTACAAATGGCTCTATACTGCCCTTACCCGTGCTTCGCAAAAAGCCTATTTGCTGGGCTTCCCGCCGGATTGGTTTGACGTACCTTAGCAGCCTTATCACAGCACTATGAAATACCTCATTGGAAAAATTGTATTCTTCTTCATCGGATGGCGAGTTGAAGCCTCGGAAGAAATAAAAAAGCGCGCGCGAAATACCGTTACCATTGCAGCTCCGCATACCTCAAATTTTGACACCCTCTTAGCGCTAGGGACCTTTTGGCAAATGCGCCTGCCCATGAAATTCCTTATCAAGGATTTCTACACCAAATGGTATTTTTTCGGATTCTTCACTTGGCTCGGAGCGATTGGCGTAAACCGAGAACAGCGTTCGAACTTGGTAGCGACAAGCGCCCAACTAATGAAAGAGCAAGACATAAATTTGATCATAAGTCCTGAAGGCACTCGTAGTTACGCAGAAAAGTGGAAAAGCGGATTTTACTACATCGCCAAAGAAGCTGGTGTAGATATAAGCTTGGGCTTCGTAGACTACAAGAACAAAGTAGCCGGTATCACGAAAGTAATTTCACCCACCACTCTTGAGGAAACGAAGGCTGAATTGACCGCTTTTTACAAGGATATTGAAGGTAAGTATCCAGAAAAGTTCAATACAAACATGAAGTAGTGGCACGAACCGCGTTGCATTTTCCGGAGGCATTGACCGACCAGATTCAGCTTAGAACTGAGGATGGACAGGAATATATTTTCGATGCTGTTCGCAAAAAATGGTTGGTATGTACGCCCGAGGAATGGGTCAGGCAGCATGCGGTTCAGTACCTGATAGTACTAGGTTATAGCATTCACCATCTTCAGATTGAAAGTGGCTTGAAGACGGGGTTCAATTCAAAACGCAGCGACATCATTGCCAACATTGGCGGTCAACCCGAAATACTTGTGGAGTGTAAGGCCCCTGAAGTAAAATTGAGCCAGGAGACTTTTAATCAAGCCTTCAATTACAACAACACTATCGGTGCACCAATAATCTGGCTCACCAATGGAATACAAAATCTTTATTGGGATTGCACTTCAGGCAAGCAATTACAACAGCTGCCTTCTTGCGGTTAACGCAAACGGTCTAACGAACGTACTTTCTTCTCGTCGTTCTGTATTCCTTTTGAAGCCATGAAGGCCAACACGATATTAATGAAGGGAACGACCACACCCCAAGACGCTGAGGCGCCTTCTCCTTGAATGATCCAGATGAGTGCTCCTAGGACTACGAGACTCACAAGCATGCCTAAGCGGACGATGAGCAACTGAAGGTTTCGATTGTTATACAAAAGGATAGCACCTGAGAACAGCGCCATTGATCCACCGAAACCACCGAAAGTAGATGCATTAGCAGTTGCAGCAAACGAAGTACCTTCTAGCGCGTACATAGGTAGCACGAAGGCTGCAAGGGCGCTTAAAATAGCTGCGGCAAATAAATACAAGGTCTGAATGCGTTGAATCATGGGTTTGAAATTTTGACAAAGTTGAAAAAAAAACGGCTTTGCTCTACCCAATCGTACGAAACTCACTATTATTGTAGTACAATGATCGAAGGAAACCTACCTATCGGTTTCTTTTACAAGTTATTCCCAAGCACATGTTGACTGAAAAAGATTTGCAATCGCGCAAATTGCCTGAATTAAAAGAATTGGGCAGTAAACTAGAAATACCAAAGGCCAAGACCATGAAAAAAGGCGAGTTGGTAGAAGCGATTAAACAAAAGCTAAACATCACGGATGCCGCTCCTGCTAATGAAAAGCCAGTACCGGCAGCCGAAGATAAATCCCCTAAAAAAGAGAGCGCACCTAAAGCCGAGAACGCTGAGAAAAAAGAAACTTCTTCAGATAATAAGCAGGAGCAGCGCAAAGGTCAAGAGGGTCGCAAAGAGCGTCAAGGCGGAGATCATCAAAACAGAAAAGGTCAAAGAAACGACCGGGATCGCAATAGAAACAACCACAACAACAACCGCCGTCGACCGAAAGAATTTCATTTTGAAGGCATTATTGCCAACGAAGGTGTTCTTGAAATTATGCCAGACGGTTACGGATTCTTGAGAAGTTCAGATTACAACTACTTGAACTCTCCAGATGATATTTACGTGAGCCAAAACCAGATCCGCAGCATGGGTCTTAAAACTGGTGATACCGTAAGTGGTGAAGTGCGTCCTCCGCGTGAAGGTGAAAAGTACTTCCCGCTGGTTAAAGTGAACAGCATCAATGGCCGCAGTCCAGAATTTGTGCGTGATCGCGTAGCATTCGAGCACTTGACGCCGTTGTTCCCGAACGAAAAATTTGACATCACTTCACGCCAATCTTCTACATCTACAAGAATCATTGACCTGTTCTCGCCTATTGGTAAAGGACAGCGCGGTCTTTTGGTTGCACAGCCTAAGACAGGTAAGACAACCTTGATGAAAGAAGTGGCCAATGCTATCGCAGCTAACCACCCAGAGGCGTACATGATTGTACTTCTGATTGACGAACGTCCTGAAGAGGTTACAGATATGTCTCGCAGTGTTAATGCAGAGGTAGTCGCATCAACCTTTGATGAACCGGCAGACCGTCACGTAAAAGTGGCCAATATCGTGTTAGAAAAGGCAAAGCGTATGACGGAATGTGGTCATGATGTGATTATCATGCTCGATTCAATCACGCGCCTCGCCCGCGCTTACAACACCGTAAGTCCTGCTTCAGGTAAGATTCTTTCCGGTGGTGTGGATGCCAATGCTCTTCAAAAGCCGAAGCGCTTCTTTGGTGCAGCACGTAATATTGAAGGCGGTGGTTCATTGACCATTCTTGCTACAGCACTGATCGACACAGGTTCCAAGATGGACGAAGTTATCTTCGAGGAATTCAAGGGTACGGGTAATATGGAGATGCAATTGGATCGCCGTATTGCAAACCGTCGCATTTGGCCGGCCATCAACCTCATCGAAAGTGGCACACGTAAAGAAGACCTTCTTCTTGCTCCAGATGTACTACAGCGCATGTGGATCATGAGAAAGTATTTGGCGGACATGACCCCTATCGAGGCTATGGAATTCTTGAACGACAGGATGCGTCAGACGAAAGACAACGCAGAGTTCTTGATTTCGATGAATGGATAAAAAATCCGAAACAGATAAATGAAAAAAAAGGCCGCTCGATGGGCGGCCTTTTTTATGCTACTATTTTTCTACACCTCGCTGGTGAATTGCTTTTCGTAAAGATTGAAATAGGCTCCTTCCTTGGCTAAAAGCTCCTTATGATTGCCGACCTCGATCACTTGTCCCTTGTCTAGGACGATGATTCGATCTGCATGCTGAATGGTCGATAAACGGTGTGCAATGATGACACTTGTGCGGTCTTTTGTCAATGCAATAAGAGCGCGCTGAATGAGCTCTTCGGTGTGTGAATCAATGCTAGAGGTTGCTTCGTCAAGAATAAGAACTTTCGGATCCGTGATGTAAGCACGCAAAAAGGCGAGTAACTGACGTTGCCCAGCACTTAGCACGCCGCCACGCTCCTGAACATTGTAATCTAATCCTTGTGGCAATTCTGCAATGAACTCTGAAATGCCAATGGCTTCGGCCGCTTTGAGCAGTGCCTCATCTGTAATGCTCTCGTCCCCAAGAACGATATTGGCTCGAACTGTATCTGAGAAAAGGAATACGTCCTGCAACACGAGGGCCAATTGCTCACGAAGTGCATGTACGTTGACGTCTTTCAGCTCCTTACCATCTATGGTAATGGAGCCATCGCTGTACGGATAGAATCCCATTAAGGCCGATATGATGGTACTCTTTCCTGCGCCTGTAGCACCGACGATGGCGACTGTCTCTCCCTTCGCTACCTCAAAGCTTACATCTTTGAGAATAGGCTCGTCTGGATGGTAGCTAAAGTGTACATTCTTAAAGGCGATTTCCCCTTGTAGCGACTCCATGGTCTGTGTACCATTCCGCTCAATCTCATGATCACTATCGAGCAATTTCAACACGCGCTCGGAAGCGACCATACCCATTTGCAGGGTGTTGAAGCGGTCCGCAAGCTGGCGAAGGGGACGAAACAGCATACCAATAAAGATTATGATGGCCGTGAGCTCCCCTACGGTGACATCGCCGCCGGTCGCAGCATTCATCCCACCGTACCACACCGCTAGACCAATGGACATCGCGCTGAGTACCTCGATGATTGGGAAGAACAAGGCATAATAGAAGATGCTCTCTACGTTGGCGTTTCTGTGGCGGTCGTTGATCTCTTTGAATTTGTCCAACTCCTGCTGCTCTCGCCCAAAGGCTTGGACGATAGACATACCGCTCAGGTGCTCTTGAACGAAGGTATTGAGGTTGCTCACCTCGGTACGCACCTTTTGGAAAGCTCCCTTAATACCGCGTTGGAACCAACGGGTGGCTACGAAAAGAATAGGGATAATGCTCAAACTCACCAATACGAGGATGGGATTGAAAAAGAAGAACATCGCGGCCAGCATGACCACAATGCGGAATAGATCCCCGAAGATGACTAGGATCCCTTGAGAGAAAATTTGTGAGATGGTTTCAATATCTGAAACTACACGAGTCACTAGTTGTCCAATGGGTGTGCGATCGTAGAACCCTAAACGGAAGGTTTGCAATTTGTCGTAGAGCTCTATGCGAATGTCCTTAATGATGCTTTGACCCAACCAATTGGCGGCATACATAAAGCCGAATTGGCCCAGGGCTTCAATAACGAGCAGAGAAACGAGCAATAGCATTAAACGAATGAGCTCGGGCCCGTCATTCATCAAAATGGCATCATCAATAACGCTTCTAATAAGGATGGGGCGAGCTGTACCTAGGCCCCCGAGTGCGATGGTCAAGAAGACGGAGAAGATAAAGAGCGCTCTGTAGGGCTTGGCGTAGGCCATGACCTTGAGAAAGAGCTTGAAATCAAATGCTTTTCCGCCGACTTGGGACATGTTAGAGGTTATTGTAGGTTACGTTAGATAAATATAAGCCCTGTGCAGGTGCACTAGTTCCCATGGCACCGCGATTTTTTTGCTGCAACCTGTTCTCAAAGTCTTCCACGGTCCATTTTCCACGCCCAACTTCATAGAGTGAGCCTACGATAGCACGTACCATATTGCGCAGGAATCGGTCGGCTGTAATGTGAAACACCCAAAGGTCGCCCTGTTGTACCCATTTGGCCTCGGTGACCTTACATAGTGTTGTTTTGTTGTCTGAGCCGCTCTTGCAGAAGCTGGCAAAATCCTCTTGCTTTAAGAGCAGTGCTGCAGCTGTATTCATTTGATCTACATCAGGCATCTTGTCCACCATCCATGCAGATTGCCTGTGGAACGGCGAACCATTATCGCACATGTAATACTCATAGCTGCGAGAAACTGCATCAAAACGAGCATGCCAATCAGCGGCAACTTCACAGGCTTCAAAAACGTGAATGGCTGGATCTAAAAATCGGTTTAATCTATGAACGAGATGATCTAAATCCTTCACACTCGTGGCCAATTCCGGGTTCCAATCAAAATGTACATACATCTCTTTCGCATGCACACCGGTATCAGTACGCCCCGCACCCATCGACGAAATGGGCTGATTCAACAGCTTAGAAAGTGCATCGTCGAGATCCCCCTGTGCTGTGCGGTCGCTTGGCTGTATCTGCCAACCGCAAAATGGGGCGCCGTCAAAGGCCAATCTCAGGAGTGTTCTCATTACTTTTGATGCTCGTTGATACGCCAAAGGTACGCTAGTGCAGGAAAAAAGGACAAAAATCTTATTGCTCTCTGACAATCACAGTCACATGGACGATCGCGTGCTTGAATTTGCGCAATCTGTCGACATGATCTGGCATGCTGGGGATATAGGATCGCACGAAAGTATGGATGCCTTGGAGGCTACAGGCAAACCAGTAGTTGCCGTATATGGCAATATCGACGACCACACCATGCGAGCGCGCTACCCTGAGCATCAGAAGTTCTTTCTGAATGGGATGAAGGTCTGGATGACCCACATTGGCGGCTACCCTCCGAAATACAACATGCGCACTAGAGATGCTATCCGCAAAGAGCAGCCAGATTTATTTATCTGTGGGCACAGTCATATATTGAAAGTGGTCAATGATCCAAAGATCAATTGTCTGCACATGAACCCAGGAGCCTTTGGTCACCACGGCTTTCATAAGGTGCGTACCATGCTCCGATTCGAAATTGTTCAAAACCACCCCAATACTCGTGGAAAAGTAGAGAACCTCGAAGTCATAGAATTAGGAAAACGAGGTCAACTGCGCTAATTTTGCGCTTTAACGAAGAAACTTATGTCAACTGCCTTACATGCCATCACTCCAGTAGATGGTCGCTATGCTTCTAAGACGTCAGAATTAACCAACTATTTTTCAGAGTTCGCCTTGATCAAATACCGCGTTCGTGTGGAGATCGAGTACTTCATCGCCCTATGTGAAACGGGGGTTGAGCAACTCTCTGGTGTGGATGCTTCATTGTTTGAATCGCTCCGTGATATCTACCGCAACTTCCAGACAGAGGATGCGCAGAAAATCAAGGACATTGAAAAAGTAACGAACCACGATGTTAAGGCTGTTGAATATTTCATCAAAGAGAAGTTCGAAGGATTAGGTTTGAGCCAATTCCAGGAGTTCATTCACTTCGGATTGACCTCACAAGACATCAACAACACCTCAGTTCCGTTGAGCATCAAGGACGCGTTGAACGAACTTATCTACCCACAGCTCGAAGCACTGATCGATGCCATCGACGCCAGCGCTACTGCTTGGGACCACATCCCTCTTTTAGCCCGTACGCACGGCCAGCCTGCATCACCTACGACTCTAGGTAAAGAATTCAAGGTTTTCACGGCTCGTTTGCGCGCTCAGCTAGAGCAGCTCAAAGCGGTACCGCACAGCGCCAAATTTGGTGGTGCTACAGGTAATTTCAACGCACACACAGTTGCTTACCCTGAAGGCGATTGGCACACATGGGGAGATAACTTCGTAGCTAACTATTTAGGCCTGTCGCGCAGCTACCCGACCACACAGATTGAGCACTACGATAACCTAGCTGCACAGTTCGATGCCATGAAGCGCATCAACAACATCTTCATCGATTTCTGTCGCGATGTTTGGACGTACGTGAGCATGGATTACTTCAAGCAGAAAATCAAGAAAGGTGAAGTGGGCTCATCAGCGATGCCGCATAAGGTAAACCCAATTGATTTTGAAAATGCTGAAGGTAACCTTGGTCTGGCAAATGCTTTGTTGGAGCACTTGGCTGCGAAATTGCCCATCTCACGCTTGCAACGCGACCTTACTGACTCTACCGTATTGCGCAACGTAGGTGTACCGTATGGACACCTAATGATTGCTATTGCCAGCATGAACAAAGGGTTGGGCAAACTACTAGTAAATGAAGCGAAGATTGCGGCCGATTTGGAAGCAAACTGGGCTGTAGTGGCTGAAGCTATCCAGAACATCCTTCGTCGTGAAGGCTACCCGAAGCCGTATGAAGCGTTGAAGGAATTGACCCGTACTAATAGTGCTATTACTGCGGAAAGCATATCAGCATTTATTGATACCTTAGAGGTAAACGACAGCATCAAAGCCGAGCTCAAGGCTATTTCGCCGAGCAACTACATTGGTCAAATGCGCTCTTAACCTATGAAGAAAAAGATATTTCTAAGTATTACGGTCGTCGTTTTGGCGGCCGTTTTTTTTGGTCTAAGCGAGTATTTCAGAACACCTGAAACCGCCTTAGAGCGAGAAGCAACGATGGTACTAGATTCTCAAAAACTTGAGATGGCTGTGGGCATGGAAGATCTAAAGCCAGGAGATGTAGCCGTGATCTCAGGAGAGATTGTCTCTGCAGAGAGCCAAAGTGTTGAACTCATAGGCGGAGTGCTTATCACTCGCAGTGCAGAAGATGAGGCGCAGTGGCCCAAGGCTGGCGGAGCTTCATTTAAAGCGAAATTTGACGGCGTCGAGGAAGACGAATTCTTCGGCGAGCTCTTATACCGCTTTAGTGGAGGATTTCTTGTAGAAGGTTTGAAGTCGAAGAATCTGAACCAATCCAATAGCGAAGAATAGCGACAAGGCTAAGGCGCTGTTTCTTAAATCGCCTGTCAACCACTCCAAGATTCCAATAGAGAACATTCCCACTGTTGTGGCGAGTTTCTCCATAACATCGTAAAAGCTGAAATACGTGCTGTGGTCTTCGGTCGCTGGAAGCATCTTACTGTAGGTACTTCTCGAAAGACTTTGAACTGCCCCCATCACAAATCCAAGGCCCATTCCCACAGCGTAAAATTGATTCGCCGTCTGTACAAAGTAGGCTCCAAAACAAATGACCATCCAGATAGCAACGCCTATGCTAATGGCGAAGGTATTGGAGGTGCGTTCGCTTAAACGTGCAAAAACGGCAGCTCCGGCGATAGCCACGAATTGGATGATGAGAATAGTGATAATCAATTGGCTGCTCTCTAACCCTAAGACCTTGGAACCAAATACTGCGGCCAATAGAATGATGGTCTGCATCCCGGTGGAATACCAGAAAAAGCCACTCAAGAACCTACGCAGTGCTGGCAATTCACCTAATTCTTTGAGAACTACCAACAGCTCTTTCCATGAAGACCAGAACAGCTTTGATTCAAAATAGTCCTTCACTTCATCTTTTGGCAATCTGCCAATGGCAGGTAAACCAAAGCCCAGCCACCAGATACCAGTAATCAAGAAGGATATTCTTGTGGCTATACCCGCATCTGCCAACCCGAAGGTCTCAGGCATCTGAACCAAGGCCAAGCAAAAAATTAAGAGCAAGCCGCTACCCAAGTAACCCAGAGAAAATCCACGTGCAGACAACCGATCCTGCATCTCTTTCGGCGCAATAATGGGTAAGTAAGAGTTGTAGAACACGAACGATCCAGTGAATCCTAAGCTCGCAAAGTAGGCTAAGACCAGTGCCAAAGCAGGGTTAGCAGAAGTGAAGAAATACATGAGTATGGTGCTCACACCCCCGGTAATCATAAACGTGTTCATAAAGACCTTGCGACGGCCGGTTTTATCCGCCATGGCACCGAGATACGGGCTTAGAATGCTGATGGTAAGAAAAGACGCGGCAATGACATAATTATAGATTACAGTATTCTCCCACTCTACTCCTAAGAACCAAACCTTCGCATCGTTTTCCTTCGTAACCGCTTCATAATATATGGGCAGTAGCACTGTACTGATGACAAGTGAGTACACGGAATTGGCCCAATCGTACATGGCCCAGCTGCGCTGAATCTTATTAAATTTCATACATGACCAAAATACGAAAGGTTGAGGCACAATAATTGTTTAACTTGGTCAAATAACCACCATAACAAAATGAAAAAGTTTCTTCTTGCATTGTTCGTTATAGGCGCTGGATTCACAGCGAAATCTCAGGATATGCTAATTTATAAGGACAAGACCATTGATGAAGTCACCATCATGGAGGTCACTCCAGATTTCATTAAATACCGTGAATACGGTTCACCTGTAAACTCCGTGATCTTCACCATCGAAAAAGACTACCTACAGAAAGTAGTATTCGAAAGCGGCCGAGTGATGGACTTTAGCACGCAAATGATCGATGACGAGCGAGTTTATGCCGGTCAGCGGGACAGAGCTTTAAAGGTTGACGTAGCCGGGTTTAGTGCTAATTACACCTTTGTGACCTACGAGCAGTCCGTTACCCCATCTACGTCTTGGGAAGCCGGATTCATCTTTATCGGAGCTGGCTACGAAAACCAAAACGGTTGGAATGATGCTGAAAATGCTATGGGTGGTGCCATCAACGTAGGCTATAAATTCAAGCGCAGCCCGAACTTTTACATGCAGCGCATGCGCTTCGGCCACATTATGAGAGGCGCTTATGTAAAGCCAAACATGTTTGTAACGACCTACAACTACGACAAGATTGATTACGATCATCCACCAGATCCTGTAACCTTCATGTATCCAACCTCACGTGAAACAGCGGTAGCAGGTTCTCTACAAATGGACTTTGGAAACCAGTTGGTTTTCGCTGACCAATTCGTTTTGGATTATGCGGCGGGTATTGGTTACGGTTTTACCACTAAAGATTCTTGGAATCCTTCAAACTATGGGTTTTTAGGTGGTGCAGGGCCTCAAAACTATACACCATACACATTCAGCTTCACCCTACGTGTAGGTTACTTGTTGAACAGTAAATAATCGTAGAGACCGCTTGCGGTCCACAACTCCCCCGGCGCTACGCGCCGGGGGAGTTTTTTTTGCGCAAACTTTTGGACATAAAAAAGCCCGGCGCTGGTGCGCCGGGCTTTTCAGTATCTAGTCCGCTTAAGATTAAGCGTTCTGTGCTTTGATCAAGTTCAGTGCAGAACCTGCCTTGAACCACTCAATCTGCTGAGCATTGTAGGTGTGGTTCAGCTTGATTGTATCCGTAGAACCATCAGCGTGAACAATCTCTAGGGTCAATTGCTTACCTGGAGCAAACGACTCAAGATCCGTGAAGTTGAACGTATCGTCTACTTGGATCAAATCGTAATCTGCTTCATTATCGAAGGTCAGACCCAACATACCTTGCTTCTTCAGGTTCGTTTCGTGGATACGAGCGAATGACTTCACGATCACAGCGCGAACGCCTAGGTGACGTGGCTCCATTGCCGCGTGCTCACGAGAAGAACCCTCACCGTAGTTGTGATCACCCACAACGATAGAAGGAATACCAGCAGCTTTGTATGCACGAGCTACGTTTGGTACCTCATCCACTGAACCGTCTAGTTGGTTCGTTACAGCATTGGTCTCTTTAGTGTATGCGTTTACTGCACCAATCAAACAGTTGTTCGAAATGTTATCCAGGTGACCGCGGTAACGCAACCATGGACCTGCCATAGAGATGTGATCCGTAGTACACTTACCAAAGGCCTTGATCAAAAGCTTGGCGCCTTCGATGTTGGCACCGTCCCATGGAGCGAATGGGCTCAATAGTTGTAGACGTTGTGAATCTGGGTTCACAACTACTTCTACACCTGAACCGTCTGCTGCAGGAGCTTGGTAACCGTTGTCCTCAACATCAAAACCAGCCGATGGCAATTCGTGACCTGTTGGTTCTGCCAATTTCACTTCTTCGCCATTTGCGTTGGTCAATGTATCTGTAACTGGGTTGAAATCTAGCTTACCAGAGATTGCGATCGCTGCAACCATTTCTGGTGAAGTAACGAAGGCGTGAGTATTCGGGTTACCGTCAGCACGCTTCGCGAAGTTTCTGTTGAACGAGTGAACGATAGAGTTTTTCTCTTGCTTCTCAGCACCTTCACGTGCCCACTGTCCGATACATGGACCACAAGCGTTGGTAAAGATTCTCGTTCCCTCTAATTTGTTGAACGTATCGATCAAACCGTCACGCTCTGCAGTGTAACGCACTTGCTCAGAACCTGGGTTGATACCCAAGATTGCCTTTGGAGCAATGCCTTTCTCTACTGCATCAGCAACGATAGAAGCAGCACGTGTCAAATCTTCGTACGAAGAGTTGGTACATGAACCGATCAATGCCCACTCAATATCCGTTGGCCAATCGTTCGCTGCAGCTTTCTCCTTCATCTCAGCAACTGGTGTAGCAAGATCCGGAGTAAACGGTCCGTTCAAGTGCGGAGTCAATTCGTCTAGGTTGATTTCGATCACTTGGTCGAAGTACTGCTCAGGGTTTGCATACACCTCAGCATCACCTGTCAAGTGCTCAGCTACTGCATCAGCAGCATCTACTACATCTTGACGACCAGTAGCTGCCAAATAGCGACGCATGCTGTCGTCGTAACCGAACGTTGAAGTCGTTGCACCGATCTCAGCACCCATGTTACAGATGGTACCTTTACCTGTAGCACTCAAGCTCTCTGCACCTTCACCGAAGTACTCAACAATACATCCTGTACCACCTTTCACCGTGAGGATACCTGCCACCTTCAAGATGACATCTTTAGGCGCTGTCCAACCGTTCAAACGACCGGTAAGCTTCACACCAATAAGTTTCGGGAATTTAAGCTCCCAAGGCATACCTGCCATTACATCTACAGCATCTGCACCACCTACACCGATAGCGACCATACCTAGACCCCCAGCATTTACTGTGTGAGAATCTGTACCGATCATCATACCGCCTGGGAAGGCATAGTTTTCAAGAACTACCTGGTGGATAATACCAGCACCTGGCTTCCAGAAGCCGATGCCGTATTTGTTACATACTGAAGAAAGGAAGTTGAATACCTCGTTATTCTTGTT
>JAAZVU010000147.1 GCA_018623275.1 Flavobacteriales bacterium | reverse complement strand
CCCAATTTACCATCAACCATGGTCCATTTGCTTTTGCCGAGGGCGGCAAGATCTGCATTGTGGGTAACCACGACTATAGTTTGCCCCAATTCTTCATTGAGTTTCACGAGTAAATCGTGCACTGCCTCAGCGTTGGCGCTGTCCAAGTTTCCTGTAGGCTCGTCTGCCAATAGCAATTCAGGCTCGTTGATTAGTGCTCGTGCAATGGCTACGCGTTGCTGCTCACCGCCGCTCATTTCGTTAGGAAGATGGTTAGCACGATGTGCGATGCCCAAAAGCTCCATTAACTCTTGCGCCTTTGTAGATGCGTTGCTGTCCATTTTGCCGCCGATCCAACGCGGTAGGGTGATGTTTTCTAGAGCGGTTAACTCAGGCAATAGGTTGTGGAATTGGAACACAAGACCGATGTGGGTGTTTCGGTAGTTATTCAACTCCTTTTTAGAGAGATCCCCCAACGAACTGCCGTCAAATGAAATAGATCCACTATTGTAGCTGTCTAAACCTGCGATTAAGTGCAACAGCGTACTTTTTCCAGCACCCGATGCACCAACTACAGTGATAAAGTCACCTTTAGAGACGCGACCATTCACACCCTTGAGAACTTCTGTAGTGCCGTACGATTTGTGGAGTTGTTCTATTTCTATCATCTAGCGCAAGGTAGCTGATTTCTTAATTTGAGCATAATCAAGGAAATACACCAATCGGAGTGAGAAGAAATTATCTGCAGGCAGACCGCTAAGACTTTGAATGTTCTGCAGATAGCCTAAGTCTACAGCATCGTCAGAGTTCGCCAAAGAGGCTCTGTAGAGTAGGTTTAATTCTCGTCCTGGTGCAAACCACAGTACATATTTCAAATCAACATTAAAGAAGTTAATGCGCAGGGTAGGGTCGCTGTAGGCGTCCGACGGTTTGAGGCTACCGTCTTCATTGAGGTGGAAAATGTTTTCATTATCAATTCTATTCCAGCTGTGCCTCAAATCTAATGTCATGTAGGAGTTTGGTCCGAATAAATATTGCCCGCGAAGGGTTTGCTCAAAATTCCTACGGTGTCTTAGTGCCATTCCTACAGAATCAGCACTAATGGTTTGGGCCCAGCCTATTTGATGGTTGTTGCCCACCTCAAATTCCGCACGTAGGTTAAATTGATCATTAATACGCCCAATTATTTCGGCTTCACCGTATCTGCCGCGTGCACCCCAATCGGCCCACCACCATTGACCACCGCGTAATTCAAGGGCCAAAGGTTTACGGAAATCTGTACTCAGCCAAGCGTTATGCCAAAAGGATGCTGGATTCACTCGGTAGCGTCCCCATACACGGGCATCGTAAAAATCATACTCTTCAGGTCTGGTTTCCACATTGTACCCGAAGGCGACAAAACTCTTAGTCAACCCGAAGAAGCTGTATTCTACATGAAAACGCTCGAAATCACCGCCTTCAAAAAGTCGGTTGTATTGAATACCAACGCGGTGCCTTCTTCGTAAAAAGTACTTATTGGGTGCCAGCAAATTATGGCTAACCCTGAATCGCTGGTGGAATTTGTTTCCTCTTGCTTGAAACCCGAGATCGTTGGGGTCGAAGGTATTGGAAAGTACTTCTAGGCTATGGTCCCAGCGCCATGCACCGGTTTGCTTTCCCATGTCCCATGCACCTGCCAACCCAGCGTAGTTATCATCCGTATCATAGATACTTGATCGTCCGAAGGCGCCATTGAAATAGTGGCTATTTTCCCAGAAATTCAAGTTTCCTGTAATAGCGGTAACGTTGGCATCTCTAGCGCTACCTTCAGTATTCATGCGGGTAACGTTCGTATTGATCAACCCAATAGAACTATTTCCGCCAAATCTTTGATCGACCGCGGTAACGTTATAGTTTGTCAAAGGCTCAGTTAAAAGTTCGACAGCATTGCCTAAGGAATCGGTCCCCTTAATAAAATTCGCAGCTGTAATGGCATTTAGAAACCCAACACTCAAATTGTTATCCGTTGTTCCCGTCAGCTTGGTGGCATTGAGCATTCGAGTAAAACTCTGTGTAGTATTGCTCAAATCGTTCAGGTTGGCATTGGTAAAGTTCTTTGGATTACCACCAATTCTTCTGCTGTAAAACAGATCCGCTTTGTTGAATAAGTTGACCCCTTCGGTGAAGAATTGTCGGTTCTCGTCAAATTGTTGCTCAAAGGCTTCGAAATTCACAAACTGCTCATCGAAGGCAACTTGCGAAAAATCTGGAAGTAAGGTCATATCCAGCGTAAAGCTCTTATTCAGACCAATTTTTATGTCGGCACCACCGGCTCTAGTCGTTCTCCAATCTGAATCTCCCGTTTTTTGTATCCCTCCGGTAATATTTGGTCTTAGACTAACACGAACTGGCGGGTCGATAACGTTTATACCCGTCAATAAACCACTCTGTAAACTTTCGTTGCGAAAATTTCGATCAATTGGATTCCAGCTGTACATGGTTCGGTCGCTGCGAATAGAACGCTTGATGTTAAAACCCCAAGCTGGCGGCTGAGCGCCTGCGCCCCCCTGCGGAATACGCAATACCTGGTAGGGGATGTATATCTCAAAGCTCCATTGATGCTCCTCCTTGACCACGGCGCTCCACCAAACGGCATTCCAACTACCGTCTTCGTCATTGTCGCTCGTTTGGCGAGAGTCGCCTTGTACGCCTGCAGCACTCAAATAGAAATTGAAGTCATTAGCACCGTCATTAAACGGGTTAATAATGAGGTGAATCCAATCCGTGTTCGCATTGACGCGATCTCTCGGGGTCAATTGAGATAGGATGGGAGCGCGTTCATCCTTGAGCACTCCCGCGAAGTAAATACCTTCTTGGGTATAGAAGATGCGCACATCACTTTGAATACCGGCAGCCGGGGAGGCCGGCTCAGGGAAATACTGATCCAGGGAAGTAATCTGCGCACTTTGGGCCCATTCGGCCTCATCGAGAACACCATTTACTTTGATACTCACTTCTTGAAGCTCAGGCACCTCGAGGCTCTTTTTCAGTGGATTTTGGCCGAAGCCTGATAGGGAAGTGGCTACGGCTAAACAGGTTAGGATGTATTTGGTCATAGGGCGCAAATATCGGTATAAAGACGCATATATCGATTTAACAACTTTAGAGGTTGTTTATGTTCATGATTCAAGGTCTGTACCCTAAATTTGTGCTCAAATCAAGGAAAAACTATGAACCTTCACGAATATCAAGGGAAAGAGATTTTAGCAGGTTACGGTGTACGTATCCAGCGTGGTAAAGTAGCGCAAACTCCAGCAGAAGCTGTAGAGGTTGCAAAGCAATTGACAGAAGAGACAGGTACTTCATGGTACGTGGTTAAAGCACAAGTTCACGCAGGTGGTCGCGGTAAAGGTGGCGGTGTGAAGCTCGCAAAAGGCATTGATAAGGTTGAAGAAGTAGCAGATAGCATTATTGGTATGCAGCT
>JAAZVU010000035.1 GCA_018623275.1 Flavobacteriales bacterium | reverse complement strand
TGGTCGTTTTATTCTTGTTAAAAGTAATGCGCTTACCCCCTAGCTCGCCTTAAGACCTGTACTATTTTTACGTTACAGGTAAAACTATTGACATTGAGCACGAAGAACAAAATCATTAACGACCCTATCTACGGGTTTATTACCATTAAAGATCCGCTTATTTACGAGCTGATCGACCACCCCTACTTCCAACGTCTGCGCCGCATCAGTCAACTAGGCCTTACTTATTTGGTCTATCCTGGCGCCTACCACACCAGGTTCCACCATGCCATTGGCGCCATGCACCTCATGGGTCGCGCCATCTATACCCTACGTCAGAAAGGTCATGAAATCTCCGCAGAAGAAGAGCGCGGCGTTCTCGTTGCCATCCTCCTGCACGATGTAGGTCATGGCCCATTCTCACACGCTCTTGAGCATACGCTAATCCCCGGAGTAAGCCACGAAGCGCTGAGCTTAAAGATCATGGAAGAGCTCAACAACGAGTTCGACGGCGCACTCACCTTGGCCATTGACATCTTCACAAACAACTACCCAAAGGCCTTTTTACATCAGCTCATTTCTTCGCAATTAGACATGGACCGATTGGATTACCTGCGCCGCGATTCCTTTTATTCAGGAGTTACCGAGGGTAGCGTAAACTCAGAGCGTCTCCTCACCATGCTCAACGTCAAAGACGACCAACTGGTAGTCGATTCCAAGGGCATTTACAGCGTGGAAAAATTCCTCGTTGCTCGCCGACTGATGTACTGGCAAGTCTACATGCACAAAACGGTGCTGAGCGCCGAATTCATGCTAGTGAACATCCTCAAACGTGCCAAATACCTCGCCACCCAAGGCATCGAACTTCCAGGAACAGGAGCACTAAAGCACTTCTTGGCGGCAGATTATACCTGGAATGATTTTGAAGAGAATCCTGCCATCCTGAAGAAATTCCTTGAATTAGACGATTTCGATGTCATGAGCGGCATCAAGGATTGGACACACCACAGCGACCTCATCCTCAGCGACCTTAGCTCGCGCATCATCGATAGAAATCTGTTAAAGATCCGATTGCAGGAGGAGCCGTTTGAGGAAGAATTGGCCGAAAAAATGGCAGAAGGCATCCGCAACCAATACGGTTTCACCCACGGTGAAGAGCGCTACATGCTCATTGTGGACAAGGTAAAAAATCACGCCTACAACAATAAAAAAGGCCACATCAACCTACTCTATAAAGACGGCCGCACTAGCGATATTAGCACCGCCGCAGATCAGATGACCATCAACGCTCTCAGTGAACCTGTAGAGCGCCATTTTATCTGCTTCCCTAGAGAATTAAGACACCTGTTATGAAGCACGCACCTAAAACCCTAGGCGCCATCTGCGCAGCCCTTCAGCTAGAATGTCCTACAGGTCAGGAAAGGCTCGAAATCAACGGGGTGGCAACCCTAGAAGATGCCGAATCGGGAGATCTTAGCTTTCTATCGAATCTGAAATACGCCGGGCAGGCTAAAACCACAGGCGCATCGGCCATTCTCATCAAAAAAGGCAGTGTCGTCGAAAGCGACAGTATTCTCCTGGAATGCGACGACCCTTACATGACATTTACCATGTACCTCGTAGGCCTCGAAAAAGAAGTGGGCACATCGAAAGACGACCGCAGCAATGCGCAAATTTCTCCTGAGGCCACCATCGGTGAAAACTGTATCATAGAAACCGGCGCTATCATCGGTGCCGGCGCAGTTATCGGCAACAACTGCCGCATCGGTGCCGGGGTAAAAATCCTCTCAGCGGCCCATCTCGGCGACCGGGTAGTTGTCGAAGCTGGAGCGGTAATTGGCTCACAAGGATTCGGCTTTGCACCAGACAAAAACGGCGTATACCACACCATCCCTCAATTGGGAAAAGTGATCCTCGAAGACGATGTTTTCATTGGTGCCAACACAACTGTTGATCGCGGCGCCATAGGCAACACCGTTGTTGGCAAGGGAAGTAAGATCGATAATCAATGCATGATTGCCCACGGAGTGACTATTGGCAAAAACACGGTAATGGCAGGCCAGACGGGCATTGCAGGCTCTACGAGCATAGGCGATAATTGCAGATTCGCTGGCCAAGTCGGCATCGCTGGACACCTCAAAATAGGCAATAACGTCACCATTTTAGCGCAAAGCGGAGTTATGGCCGATGTTCCCGACAATAAGGTTATCTTTGGCACGCCTGCCCTGGACCGTAGACACTTTTTGAAATCATTTTCGGCCTTCAAAAAACAAGGCCTGTAATTATGTTGCAACAGACACTCAAAAACACTGTTTCATTTGAGGGCAATGCCCTTCATACTGGCGAATCCGTCAAAGTAATCTTAGTTCCATCTGAAGTAAATACCGGGATTGTTTTCGTCCGCACGGACATGGACAATACGGAAGTTCCTGCTTTGGCAAAACATGTGAATCGCACCAACCGCCAAACTATTCTGCAAAAAGGCGATGCCTCAGTGGGCACCGTTGAGCATTTAATGGCGAGCTTGTACGCTTTAGGCGTCGATAACCTTCGCATTGAATTGGACGGTAGTGAGGTGCCGATTCTAGACGGTTCTGCTGCACCATTGGTCGACCTTATTCTCGAGGCAGGTCTTCAGGAGCAAGGAGAAGAGAAAAATTATTACACCCTAGAAGAACCGTTTACGTTCAAGGACGAAGATGGTTCTGAGATCATGGCGTTGCCAAGTGACACCTTCGAGGTAAGTGCTCTGATTGATTACGGCACTTCTGTACTCGGACCACAGCACGCTCATTTAGATCAAATGACCAATTTCCGTGAGGAGATTGCTAGCGCACGCACATTCAGCTTCTTGCGCGAACTAGAGCCACTATTGGACCAAGGTCTTATCAAGGGTGGTGATCTGAACAATGCGATTGTTTATGTTGACCAAGAGATTGCACCAGCAACTCTGGACAAACTAAAGGCCGCCTTCGGAAAAGACGACGTTCAAGTGACCAACAGAGGTACACTAAACAATATTGAATTGCGCTTCTCAAACGAAGCCGCACGTCACAAGCTTCTTGATGTCATAGGTGATATCGCATTGTTGGGTCGCCCATTGAAAGCTCGATTAATTGCGACTAAGCCGGGTCACGGGGTAAATGCTGAATTCACAAAAGCATTAGCCGATAAAATTCGTAAAGAAGAAAGCAAGCCAAGACCACCTAAGTACGATCCTAATGTTCCTCCAGTAAAAACTGTAGAGGACATCATGGCCTTAATTCCACACCGCTCTCCATTCTTATTGGTCGATAAAATCATAGAATTGACGGAAGATCGCGTGGTCGGAGTGAAATCAGTCACAATGAATGAGCCGTTCTTCGTAGGTCATTTCCCTGGTTCACCGGTGATGCCTGGCGTACTCCAAGTAGAGGCAATGGCACAGTGTGGCGGGATTCTTGCTCTAAGCACTGTACCAGATCCAGAAAACTACTTGACTTACTTCATGAAGATTGACAACGTGAAGTTCAAGCAAAAGGTAGTTCCTGGCGATACGCTAATTTTTGACTTGAAGCTCATCAGCCCTATTCGCAGGGGTATCGTCCACATGCTCGGAAGAGCCTTCGTTGGAGACACCTTAGTTAGCGAAGCTGAACTGATGGCACAGATTACCAAATAATGATCCACAAACTCTCCGACGTACATCCTTCCGCTAAAATTGCTGACCAAGTAGAAATTGGTCCGTTCACTTCCATAGCGGCAGATGTTGAAATTGGAGAGGGTACATGGATAGGTCCTAATGTCACTATTATGGATGGTGCGCGCATTGGGGCCAATTGTAGAATTTTCCCTGGCGCAGTCATCTCCGCAGTTCCTCAAGACCTCAAATTTGACGGCGAACAGACTACTGTAGAAATTGGTGACCGAACTACCATTCGTGAATGTGTAACTATCAACCGTGGCACTAAAGCCTACGGTAAGACGACTCTTGGCGAGGACTGTTTGATCATGGCCTATGTGCACATCGCACACGATTGTATCATTGGCAACCGTGTAATCCTAGTAAACTCCGTTGCATTAGCAGGTCATGTTGAAGTTGGAGATTGGGCAATCATTTCAGGTTTAAGCGCCGTTCACCAGTTTGTTAAAATTGGTAATCATGTAATGGTTGGCGGTGGCGCCATGGTTCGAAAAGACGTCCCTCCTATGATTACCGCTGCAGGTGATCCACTCACCTATGCAGGGGTAAACAGTGTAGGCCTTCGGAGAAGAAACTACAGCAATGAAGAGATCCGTCAAGTCCAAGACATCTATCGCATTATTTACCAAAGTGGCAAGAATATCAGCCAAGCGGTCGAAGTTGTGAAATCCGAATTCGTAGGGAATGCCCTCGCACAAGAAATCATCGACTTCATATCTTCTAGCGACAGAGGATTAATTCGAAAGTAACCCACCATGGTCACACTGGATCGGCTACAAAAAACCTTTGGCAATCAGCACATCCTTCAGCAGGTGAGCCACACTTTTGAAACCGGCTCCAAGACCGTTATCCTGGGCTCCAATGGATCTGGAAAATCTACACTGATAAAGATTCTTTCAGGTGCACAAGAAGCAACGGAGAATGCCCCAGTTTATTCTTTTGGAGGCAAAATCACACCGGCTGCTGAAGCAGGTAGCATTTGTAGTATTGCAGCTCCATATGTGGCACTTAACCCAATGTTCAGCCTTAAGGAAACACTAGACTTCCACCAAAAGATGTGTGGTTTCGCAGAAGGTGTTGACCTTGAATATTGGATACAGAAAGGAGGACTCTCTCCGCATGTAAACAAGAGAATCAAAACCTACAGCTCCGGGATGCAGCAGCGCGTTAGGTTGCTGTTGGCCATCGCCAGTCCTCGCCCCCTACTCTTATTGGACGAGCCTACCAGCAATCTGGATAAAGACGGAGTGGCTTTTTACCAAGAGCTGCTTGAAGAATTGGCCACAGATAAAACCATTATTGTAGCGAGCAATTACATCACGCACGAATATGAATTCTGCGACGGTGAACTACTCCTTGAAAAGCATTATTAAACCATGAATTAGCCCCCTGCATTTGCAGTATATTTGGGCAACAAATAACTCGATTATGGCAAGTACTTCAGATATCAAAAATGGAATGTGTATCAATTTTAACGGTCAACCGTTCCAAATCATTGAATTTCTTCATGTAAAACCAGGTAAGGGTGCAGCTTTCGTCCGCACGAAGATCAAGAATCTTGAAACCGGTCGTGTTTTGGACAATACCTTCCCTGCGGGCTCTAAGATTGAGACTATTGATGTGGAAACTCGTCAATACCAGTTCTTGTACAACGACGGTACCGACTACCACTTCATGAACACTGAGAACTACGAGCAATTGACCTTTGCTCGTGAGCTGATCAACGCTCCAGATTTCTTGGTAGACGGTATGATGTGTCTCGTATTGTTCCATGCTACTGAAAACAGAGCAATGGCGGTAGAGCTGCCACGTACCGTAAACTTGAAAGTGACTTACGCAGAACCTGCAGTAAAAGGAAACACTTCTACCAATGCGATGAAAACCGTAACAGTAGAAGGTGGTGCTCAAGTTCAAGTTCCTCTATTCATCAAGACTGACGAGGAGATTGTAATCAACACTGCAGACGGTTCTTACAAGGAGCGCGCGAAATAATTGGATAAAAGACTCGACAGAAAAGTTTTCGCTGAACTGCGAGCTTAGTCTCGCTTTTTGCTCGAATTATTTTCTGTTCACTTTGGATGAAAGACTAGATATAAAAAAGGCTACCCAATGGGTAGCCTTTTTTATACGTTAGAATATGGTCTCGACGACCGTATAAACGACAATAAACAGAAAGAAGAGCCACATAGCTAGGGCCAGTTTGCCCCATTTAACACTTTTACCTTGTTCTAAGACATCAACTATTCTTTCCTCTAGTTCGCCTAAGCCTAGAGCTTCAAAGTCTTCTTGCGGCCTTTTTTTATAGCCAAGAATTTCAGGGTTGAGATAAAACCTATCCTCACTTTCTTCATACTCGAACCACTCCTCATCAAATGCTTCGACAGCCTCTTTAAGCTGGTCCAATTCCTCTCGGGATACCGCCTTCTCTCCTATGGTTTTCTGCAAGAACAAGATTGACTTTTCCATGCGCCAAATTTAGGGCAAAAAAAACCGCCGCTCCCTGCGGGAGCGGCGGCCTTTATATATCAATCTAAGATTGGATTACATATCCCACCATAGACGGTAAGTAGCATCAACACCGAATTTCTCGTCTGGAGTAGACGTCAATGGCATTGGTACGTTATCACCGTTGTATAGGTACTCACCCTCTGGGTAAGGCATTCTACGTGGCATACCGCTCAAGTTAGCGTCAGCTGGTGCAGACAATGCTGGGAAACCAGTTCTTCTCCAGTCAGTCCAAGACTCACCAGTTGAGAACATAGCTACATACTTCTCGTTCATGATCAATTCAAGATCAGTTGTAGCTGGCAACGCTGCAACGTAAGTTGCGATATCAGCTGCATCTACACCCAACCAAGTCATGTGAGACTCGATTGCAGCCTCTAGAGTTGCACGAGCGTCAGTTGCACTTGAAGCTAGTTGAGCCTCAGCTTTAACAAACATGATTTCGAATGGAGTAACGATAGGAAGAGCCGAAGTAGCGCTACCGTAAGCAGGCATAGTAGTACTATCTGCAGAACGGTAAAAGTCGATACGTGGGTCAGCAGATGCTTCCATCATGTCGTACATAGTACCGAACTGGCTGATGTAACCTGCACGATCGATAACAGTAAACTGGTACCAAGGGTTTTGGTTCAATGCAGCTTCGAAACCGATTGTACAGTAAACACCTGCGTTCAATGCATCGTCACAAGCAGAAACAACATCAGCAGCACTGTACTGAGTAGTCTTGCTCAAGTGATTCAAGTAACGCGCACGAAGACCGTCAGCAGTTGCAGCCCAAGCTGCCAAATCACCACCGTGGATCAAATCGTCACCCGATGGCATTACAGCAGAAGGAGATGCTAGATCAGCCTTACCGTCGCTCAACAAAGAGAAGATAGTAGCGTAGATATCTTCTTGACTATCGTAAGTAGCCTTCAAGTTATCTGCACCCTGTAGTGCTTGAGTGTAAGGGATATCACCAAAGTGATCCGTCAAAACACCCAAGTACATAGCAGTCATAATCTTCGCTACACCGGCGTAAGCAGGAGCATCGAGCTCATCCGCTTTCTCCATGATTAGCTTAAGATCGTAAAGACCACCAGCGTAAGAGTTATTCCATGGTGTAGAGAAATCTCCCTCACCAATCTGTGCGTAACGGTTGTGCGCCAAAGATTGACGGTCCGTACCTGTCATTTGCTGCATGAAGATGCTAGTCAAACGTGGCAGTACATCACCCTGCGTCATACCGTAAGCGGCTTGAGCAGAAGGAAGAAGTACTTCCATACTTACGTCAGCTGGACGGTTTTGGTCGAGCTTGTACTCTTCCAACCATGCATCTGAACAAGCAGTAAACCCAACTGCGGCTACCGCTAATATTGCTAATGATTTAATTTTCATAATGCTTAATTTTTTAGAGGTTAGCCTTCAAGTTGAAGATTACACCCATGGTATTAGGCATGTTGAAGTAATCCGCACCCTGGCTGTTCGTAGAACCTGAAAGGTTAGTTTCTGGATCTACACCACGGTAAGGAGTTCTCAAGAAGATGTTGCGACCGCTAACACCTACAGACAAACCTTTCAATTTAGTACCATTAAGAGCATCAGCGTCGAATCTGTAGTTCACACCAATGTTTCTCAAACGAACCCAGCTACCGTCCTCAATGAATGGACGAGAAGCACCAGTAAATCCTGATAGTGGGCCTAGAGCGTAAGAATCGATATCGTTCAAGATAGGAGTAGTGTTTGGCTGACCACTGATGTCATTACCGTCAGCGTCAGTTGTACCTGGCGCGTAAACACCATTGTTACCCATTACTACATCTTCCCATACGAAAGTCTCACCACGCTTAGTTCCATCTGGCATTACGTCCGTGTCGGCGTGCGTACCGAAGTAGTACAATGCACCACGGGTACCGTTCCAGATATCACCACCTTGGCGAATGTCCCAAAGCATGTTGAAGCTCCAGTTCTTGTAAGTAGCAGCTGAAGTGATACCCATCAAGTAATCTGGGTTTGGATCACCAACTACAACCTCAGTTGAAGAGTAGATTGGGTAACCAGAAGCATCAACAAGAGCGTTACCGTTCTCATCACGTGCCCAGTCATCACCATATAGTGTACCGTAAGCTTCACCTTCAACAAGACGTTGGTTAGCACCGAAGAAGCCCCATGGTAGAGAAATTACATCTACACCATCAGCCAATTTCTTAACGACGTTACGGTTGCGAGTGAATGTCATACCTGCATCCCAAGTGAAGTCATCAGTCTTAACTAGGTTAGCGTTCAATTGCAATTCAACACCAGTGTTAGTCATCTCACCTGCGTTGATGAAAGATGAAGTATAACCTGAAGAACCTGCAACTGGCACAGCTACGATCAAGTCTTTAGAAGTCTGCTGGTACAATGTGATGTCTGCAGAAATCTTGTTGTTGAACATACGTACTTCACCACCAATCTCGTTCGTTACAGTGTACTCAGGAAGTAGGTTCGGGTTACCCAAAGTATTGCTCTGAGTAAAACCAGTTACACCTAAGTAAGGGAAGCTAATACCGTTGATCCAACCTGAACCAACACCTGCCTGGTTGAAGTAAGTCGCGTTAGAAGCGAAACCTGGCTCAGAACCTACTTGTGCAGAAGAAGCACGTAGTTTAGCGAAGTTTAGAACGTCGCTTTCGATACCTAGAGCCTCAGTCAAGATCAATGACAACGAAGCAGATGGGTAGATAATTGGAGTACTTACGTTACCGAACGTAGACGCTTGGTCACGACGTGCAGTCAAAGTCAAGTAAGCCCAATCAGCATAGTCAAACTGCGCTTCACCGTAGATACCCCACAAACGACGACCTACAAAGCTTTCGTAAGCCTGTTGGTTTTGTGCGTTGCTCATGTTGTAGAAGTTTGGCAATACCAAACCAGTACCGTAAGTACCTACATATTTACGATCACGTTGGTTGGCATTGAAACCTCCGAAGAAACTTGCGCCGATAGGACCTAGGTCCATGCTGTAACGTGCTGTAAGATCGTGGTTTTGCTCTTTGATAGCGTAAGCTTCGTCAGAAATAGAACCACCTGGGAAAGTACGAGAGTTGATCGAGATGATCTGCTTACGTACATCAGAGTACTGGTCGATACCGTAACGGTAGCTAACCAATAAGTTTTCAACTGGTGACCAATCGAACTTAGTGTAACCGAACACACGGTTTACGTCATCCGTAAATGGGTTCATGTTGATGGTCCAGTATGGGTTATCGTAACCACCACCTGCACGGTAATTTCTTTGAGAACCGTCAGCGTTCAAGAATGCCGCTGGATCAGTTGGATCAGTAACACCGTTTGAGTTATCAAATGTCGGAGGCGTACGCAACAAACCTAGCATCAAACCAGATGTGTTAGAACCCTGCTGAACACGGTAACCACCTGAGTTAGAGTAAGCCAAAGAAGCAGTCGCTTTCAAGTTTGTAGCAATTTGTCCAGAACCTGTCAAACGGATTGTTGTACGATCGAATTGGTTCAATGGAACGATACCTTGATCTTGCAAGTTTGCAATAGACAAGTAGTAAGAAGACTTCTGACCACCACCTGACAAAGTCAAAGAGTTGTTCAATCTTCTACCACGCTGCAAGAAAGCAGTATTGTCGTAAGGAGTTACACCACCAGTAGCATCTTGCGTGATGTTACCGTCAGCATCGTAACCTAGGTCTGCAAGAGCAGGACCCCAAGAGAATGGGTTTGAAGTACCACCACCGTAAGTACCGAAGTAACCTTGAGAGTAGCTGTTCTGAAGCTCAGGCATTTTGTTCACCTGAGAAATCTCCATAGAAGAGCTCACATTTACTTTGAAGTCTTCACCGTAAGCCCCCTTCTTAGTAGTGATAAGAATCACACCGTTTGCACCACGAGTACCGTAAAGCGCTGCTGCAGCACCACCCTTAAGTACAGAGATGCTTTCGATATCGTCTGGGTTGATATCAATTGCACGGTTAGAGTTTGCAACACCTGCACGCAAATCTGAAGTTGCGATTTGAGAGTTGTCAATTGGCACACCATCAACAACCATTAAAGGCTGGTTGTCGTTCGCCGTAAATGTTGCGTTACCACGAATTTTGATGTACGAAGCAGCACCAGCAGCACCCGATGAGTTGGTTACTTGAACACCACTCACCTTAGCAGAGATACCACTAACGATGTTTGATTCACCCGATTCCTTGATAGAAGCACCTTTTACTTCCTCTACGCCGAAACCTAGGGCCTTTTTTTCACGAGCGATACCACCGGCAGTAACTACTACCTCTTCCAATTGCTCGAACACATCTGGAAGCTCTGGCACCTCGCCTTGATCTGGTTCATTCTGTGCAAACGCAGTCGCGCTGAAAGCAATCAGAAATGACCAAACGAGTAAAAACTTGTTTTTCATTGTACCTGTTTTTGTTAAACGAATGTTAAGTCGTGCTAAAATTGCACTTTCACCAAGAAAAAACAAGAGTTTCTCACAAAAAGTTTGATTAAATAGAAATCAGCTTGATTATGAGATTCGCAATACTAAGCTAGAAGGAAAAACAAAACCATGAACAATACTGAAATTCATTGCACATACTGCAATTTACGGCCATCCGTGACTCGATACTAGTGCGCTTTATCTCTTAACTTAGAGTTAATAGATAGGATAGCTATGAGTGCGGTAAAACCCCAAAAAGGTGCGCTTGCTTTATCCATATCGAGGAAATTATTGAGAAATCCGTGCAGATAATAGGTAATGAGTCCCAAAAATGCGACTCGAAGCAGCCCCTTTAATCGGTCATGATCTAACCGTTGGTATGTATAAACGCTAACTACAATGACCGTGATGATGATTCCTAAGAACGTCAGTAAACCAAAGGTGCCGGATTCCGCTAGAGGGCTCAAATATTCACTATGTGCATTGCCCCTGTTTCCGCCATTAGTTGAAATAATTGTTTTCTCCGATGGTTTTTGATACGGTGCGTATAAAAACATGTAGGTTCCAGGACCGTGTCCTAAGAAAGGGCGCTCAGCATACATCCTGATGGCACAATTCCAACGATTGATACGTTCGAGGTTGGAGGCATCCGTACTCACGTTTGTTACCGAAGCTACATGTTCGTTCAAATCGTCCGAAGAATCCTGGGTGTTGCGTTCAAACTTAGAACTGATGTAGGAGAAATTGAGTCCTGCAATTAAGAGTACTAAGGCTGCCAGTGACCAGACTACCGTCTTCGACATTCGGAAAGCATATACCAAATACACTGCACCGGCGCCTACGAGAGAAAGCCAAGCGGCGCGAGTGTACGAGAGGACCGTAGCTGCGGTTAAAATGACCAGGAGTACAGCGGCGATGGCGTTGAAACCCCATGAGGATTTGCGGAAGGTGAGGTATAGTGCTGCTGGGTAGAACATCGCTAGCACAGCGCCGTAGGAGGTGTGTTCTTTAAAGAGGGGGAACATCACCCAGGTAGAAGTCTTTTTGGTAAAGCCATATTGACTGTGGATGTAGATAGTGTATACACAGGCAATGATCAGCGGAACGAGGAATAGCCAAAGGAATCGGACCCCGTTTTTAGGATCGCGGAGAAACAGATGTCCTAAGACGAAGTAATAGGGTATGATGA
This sequence comes from Flavobacteriales bacterium, assembly GCA_018623275.1. Taxonomy (GTDB): domain Bacteria; phylum Bacteroidota; class Bacteroidia; order Flavobacteriales; family Schleiferiaceae; genus UBA10364. The sequence goes on along the minus strand of JAAZVU010000035.1, from coordinate 729 downwards.
ACCACACACGAGTGATCCATTGCTTTAATGAAACTAGAGGAAGTTGGGAAGTGATGACCGTCAAGAGCATCCAAGCCAGATAGATATAAATGGCTTTAGAGATCGGGTGCTTGATCAGACGCAGGTCATATTCGCCCATAAAGAGCATTTTGACGATGACCAGACCTGTGATTAACACAAGCAAAGGCTCTGTAGGTAAGGAAAGGCCAGCACCTCCAGTGAGGTCCGTAAGGTTTACAGAAAGGGGCGTGGACAAGACCACAAACCACATAGCCCAATCTAATCGGTACAGGGTCAGCCATACCACGAGCAAACCGGCGGGCAAAAGCAAAAGCTCCCACCACTCTTTGGCCACAATCAGACCAATGAACGGTAAGACGAGCAGTGCGATGATCGTAATGCCCTTAGCGCTTATTTGCTTGGCCGAAGTCACTACGCTTTAGCGCGAAGTTCCAAGAAAGTACCACGAACAAGCAGGGTAAATACCACGAGAATGAAGACCGCGAAACCAACAGCAAGGATGAGTATGCTGCGCTTTGGATACGTCTTGCGTTCAGCTGGACGGGCTTCATCTACTTTGAAGGTGGCCGGAAGGTTTTGATTCACATCCACCTTGGCCTGGTCAAATTTCGTCTTGAGCTTTACCTCCTCCTCTTTGAGCAATTGAAGCTCATCGCGAATGGCGACATATTTACCGCCGTACTTCGCAAGGGTATCAAGGCGACGCTC
>JAAZVU010000004.1 GCA_018623275.1 Flavobacteriales bacterium | reverse complement strand
GAGTAGCTCGCATAGCCCGTTGGGACGCTGAGTGTCACATCGCTTCCTGAACAGATGGTCGTTGATCCACTTGCAGTAACCGTCGGCATAGTAATGTTGCTTGTTGTAATCGCCGTCGCCGCACTCGTCGCGCTACAACCGTCCGCATTCGTTACCGTCACACTGTAGTTTGCCGCTGTACTCGTTGTAATGCTTTGCGTCGTTGAACCGTCGCTCCACAAGTAACTGCTCATGCCCGTTGGGGCGCTCAGTGTCGTGCTGTCACCAGCACACAATACGCTTGATCCAGCGTTCGTGATTGTGGCCACTGGGTTTGCGTTTACAGTTACCGTAGTGGCAGCTGACGTCGTGCTACATCCATCGCTTGTAGTTCCCGTAACCGTGTAGTTACCTGCCGTAGTAGCAATGATGTTCTGGTTCGAAGAGCCGTTGCTCCATGCATAGCTCGCAAAACCTCCACTGGCTTGGAGCGTCACGCTTTGTCCTTGACAGAAGCTCGTGCCCGAAGGCGTGCTTACCGTCATGCTCGGTACATTGTACACATTCACCGTTACAGGGGTTGCCGTAGCACTACAACCGTTCGCATCCGTAATCGTCAGTCCTACTTGACCTGAAGTGCTTTGCGTAATGGACTGCGTATTCGCGCCTGTGGTCCAAGCATAGGTCATTCCAGCCGGTGCACTTAGTGTTACACTATCACCGTCACAGAAGCTTAGTGCTGAAGTGTTAGATATAGAAGCCGTTGGGTTCGTATTCTTCGTCACCGCCTGTGCAGTGCTTAGTGATGTACAGCCGTCTGCGCTGGTTACCTCTACCGCGTAGCTTCCTGACGCCGTTGCAGAATACGTCGCACTTGTTCCACCTGTAATCGCCGTACCGTCCTTGTACCATTGGTACCCTGTAGCTCCCGATGGGGCATTTAGATCCAACGAACCTCCATCACAGAAGTCAAAGCTGCTTGTTGCGCTACTCACCGTAGCCGTTGGTAGTGGGTTTACATCTACATTCACCGAAGTAGATCCTTCACAACCATTCGCGCTAGTCACTGTCAGGGTATATGTGTTGCTGTCAGATACCGTGATCGAGCTCGTGCTTGCGCCGTTGCTCCATGCATAGCTTTGGTAGCCCGTATTTCCAGTGAGCGATACCGTGCCGCCTTGACAGAAGCTCGTTGCTCCCCCTGCCGTAATGCTCGGCGTAGGCGTTGCTTCTACCACCAAGCCTGAGGTCTTCGTCGTAGTCACCGCATCTGAGCTGCTCGCAGTAAGTTTTACCGTATAGGTCCCGGCAGTACTCATCATAAACGTTGGGCTAATGGCCGTTGAGCTGTGTACCAACGATCCATTACTGTTTCTAATCTCCCAATCGTAGCTCAAGGTACCGTTGGAGATCGTACTCTGGTTCGTAAAGCTCACATCGTCCCCTATACACAACGTACTATCGTAACTGTATGCGAGGTTCGGGAAGTCCTTAGTAGTAAACGTGCTGTCCTTTCCATAACTCATACCTTCCACATTCTTCGCTTCAATGCGGTAGTGGTATGTGGTTCCTGGAGTTAGACCGCTTAGGCTCACGGACCTATTCAAATAATCATCACCATTACCTATGTTCTGCCAAGAAGTATTGGTCGTGTAGTTCGATGAAGTTCCGTAGTTGAACCTTACCTCGGTCGCCAAATAGTTCGGATTTGCTTTACCGTTCAGCGTAACACCGTTATGCGTCTTGTTAGTCACTCCTCGAGTCTCAACAGATGGCTTGCCCTGCCATGGACGCGCCCAAACTGTGTCGCTCTCGTTTAGCTCTGTCAACGAGGTACGTACAATCTTGTAGTAATACCCATACCACTGGCCAGCTTGAACGGTGGTATCTGTCATCATGCTGTCCACTTGCATTTTATTGTAGACATATACAGGCTGCGGCTGGTAATATGAATTATTGTTGATGTAAGACGAATCAATTCTATACATGTTCGTCCCCAAATAATCATCAATAGCATCATCAGGAATCCCCCAATCCAAATGAATCTTACCAGTATCCCCTACCGCAGTAAATCCTGCCGATAAAGAACCGGTAGAACTGATTCTACATTCGAATCTCTGGTTTTCCGTAGGACATGGGAAATGCTCGTTGTCCTCGGCCAATCGAACAGAAATCCTGTTAACACCGTCACTCTGCGTTAATGGATCTATAGTGACATAGGCATTAAACTCCGTGCCGTCAGCACTCCAATATGAACTGTCAGCAACTATGTTCTGCGTCCAAGGCTCACGAATACCAAAGGTCAGTAAAGGAGTCACAGTAGTATCCATTTCACGGTTAAACTCTACTGTAAACTTATAAGTACCGTTTCCTAAGATGCCTGTTCCAGAAGGCGTATTGTAAGGATTGTCAACCCAGTGAGTAGATACTCCGTTTATTCTAACATCGACAACATAACCATGAGCGACAGGGTTTGACATGGATGCAGGCAACGAATCGGTTCCAAAAATTGGGAAATCATTATTATCAAAATATTCTTGGGTCAGTTCTGAATAGAAATCAGCAGACTTCCCGGATAAGTATATATTCGAAGGATAAGAAAGAAGATCATTACCATTTTCATCGGTAGACTGATACATCCATCTTTCCTTCTCTCCACCTCTGTATATGTAACTTCGAATTGATGGAAGCACTACATCTCCGAAGTTATCTCCATCGGAAAGGATAAACGTATATGGATTATACGTTATTGTCGATGTATTCCAATCATAAGTATGATCCGTATTTGCATAGACATTGTGACCTATAACCCATGTTGAATCATAGGATAATGGATTTAGAATAGTCCTGTAGGTTTTATTATGATAGACATACCCTGAAGAACTCGTATCGTAAGATTCGGTAAAACTAGAGTCCTCTGGATACCATGTTCTATTCTCTGGCCAGTCAAATTTCCATTGGTATACCTTATTGTTTACAAAAAGGTGACCACCTGAAATTAACGGATACGAGGAGTCAAAACGCAATCGACTTGTGACCGTATACTCTTGTAGTCTATAATTCTGGCCATAAGTATAGCTGTAGTTTCCATTTTGATTTTGAAAATATAAGCCCCCAGTAAATAAATGATTGCGTATTAATTCAGATTCACTAACAATACAATTTTGTGCTTTAAAAAAATTTCTCCAAGGTATTTCCCCATTCTTGTAGATATTTTTCAAATGAGTATAACTAATCTCCGAGAAAGATTCATCAGTTAGATTATTACTGTTCGGAGCTCTGCCATATTCCCAAGCAAATAAGTCTTTTAACCCTCCCCAATAGACGCCGCGCACACCTTGAATTACAATTAGACTATCAGGGGTACCGTTGCAAATAATCTTGTGTCCGTTTATGGTTTTGTTCTCCTCCACGTAAATCTCCGTACCTGGTTTGATGATAAGGGTATCGAACAAAGTAGTTCCTGATATGAGATAGTATTTATTGGGGTACATTATTGTCGTACCCGGGTAGTAGGCGGCGCCGAATTCGATACCATTTTGGATTTGTAGGATAAAGTCGTCAGAGCCAATAAAGGTGCTGTCGCCTGTCCATAGTTTGACCACAAATTTGATATCTCTCGCGTTGGCAATGTTGGAATCTAATTTGATTCTGAATGGGTAAATCGCGCTATCTGGGAGGTTGTTTTCGATGGTTGCGTATTCAGAAACTGATCCAAAGAATCGGACCGAATCTATGAAGTCTACCAATGTTGGATCTTCTAACGGATCCAGCTCAATCGAGGCCCAAACACTATCGTTGTAGCCCCCTGTGTTTTTAACCTTCATAACGAGCTCAATCGTCTCTCCGGCATCAGGGCGGTTGTCCTCGTCACCATCAATAGTGTCTACAACGGAAGTGGTTACATAGGTGATTTCCGTAGGTAGGATGTAATCAATCGCAGTATTGAGTTGGATGTTGTTCGTCTGCGTTTTAATCAGGTGCAAGAAGACCTTTTCGTGGGTGAAGGTCGGTTTGAATGACTTCAATAATGACACGGCACCTGCAACCGCTGGAGTCGCCATTGAGGTACCTTGTTTGAAGGAGTAGCGGCTGTTTGAGCCCGAATTTCCAGCAGGAAGTGCCGAAATGATCTGGGCACCCGGGGCGCGTACTTCGTAATTCAATAGGTCGGGCCAAAATGACGCAATTGGACCATCTTCATCGTAATTAGAAAAGCCTGCTTTTCCTCCAGACGGAGCACTAGCTTCAACACCCAAAACATATGAAAAGGCACCCGGGTAAATTTGAACAGGCACCTTACCGTCTGGACATCTATACATCGGATTGGGACGACCAATACATTTACCGTTATTTCCAGCGGCGCCCACGAGGAAACTGTAGGCGTAGGCTACGGCAAGGGCGTCTTTTTGAACTTGACTTTGGGCTGCACCACCAATAGACATACTGATCACTGAAGCACCGTTGTTGGCGGCGTAGAGGATTCCTTGAGCGATATCGGCAGAGGCGCCGTAGCCTGAGGATTGCATCACTTTGACGGCCATGATTTTAGCGCCTGGGGAGACGCCGGCGATTCCTTTTTGGTTGTTTACTTCAGCAGCGGCTGAACCGGCACAGTGGGTACCGTGGCTGTTGTCGTCCATCGGGTTACCGTCGTTGTTAATGAAGTCCCAACCGTAGAGGTCGTCTACGAAACCGTTGCCGTCGTCGTCTACATTTGGCGAACCATTAAGCTCTGCCTTGTTGACCCACATTTTGTTGGTGAGATCCTCGTGGTCCTTGTCCACACCAGTGTCGATGATGGCAATGACTTGGTTGGTGTCTGAAACCGTTGAATCGACTGCCATACGGGCTTGTACTGTATCTGCTTGAATTGCTTCATTTGCCCATTGCTGGCTGTAAAGGGTGTCGTTCGGCTCGTTGGCCGGTGATACGCCCATAATTCCGCTGTAATAGTTGGGCTCTACGTATTTGACGTAGTCTGTGAGCGCCGCGAGGTCGTCAATCACGTCGAAGAGGTTTTCTCCCATGCTGTCCTTGAAATGGATGCGGTAAATGTTGTCCAACCGTGGGTATTCTACGTACAGTCCATTGTAGGTATAGAAACCGTCCGCCGGATCAGGGATATTGATCTTGTAAGGAAAGAGCTGTTCCACCTCTTTGATGTCCAAATCTTGGAGAATGGCATCTATTGCGGCATAACCTGTTCTGTTGTACTTATTAAAGTTTATATTGAAGTTGTCCTCGAATCGGACCAGTACTTCACCATCTACCCAAGTGACCTGGTCTAAATCTACGCCCGATGCTTGAATTGAACTCTGAGCGAATGATGTTAATGCCATCGCAAAGAAAGTAACCGCGAGTAACGTGTTTTTACTAATCATTTTTTTGGTTTTGATGTCTTAAATATAACCTTTTACTATTTCTGAAGTTTGAATCATAAAAAACCCCCGGCCTCACGGCCGGGGGTTTTTATTTGTCAAAATTCCAGCAGCCCTATTTGAGCATCACTGGTAGTGTTTCAATAACATCGCCTTTGATGAGCTGTACCATGTAGGCGCCACGTGCCCAGCCTTGAACATCTAGGTCTAGTGAGCCTGTGATGTTTGTTACAAGGACAGTGCGTCCAGCTGCATCAATAACGCGAAGCTCCGCCTCTCCTGTGGTGCGAATGGTCAACAAGTTGGTTGCTGGGTTCGGGAAGATCTCAAAACCTTGAAGCAATTCCTCGTCAAGGCCAATATTGTTTACGCTGTACACATCAGATACGTTCGAGCACTGAATGTTTGAAATGATCTTCACGTAGTAATCGCCATTGGCTGTAGGCATGTAGGTCGCAGAAGTTGCACCCGCAATTGGGTCCATATTTGCGTCCAACCATTCGTACGAGTACGATCCTGCTGGAGTAGCAGCTACCAATTCGCCTGTCGTAGCATCTTGACTGAGCGTTGGCTGCCCTGGTGCAGGTTGAACGCTTATCGTACGTTGTTTGGTTCTAGAACATCCAGTAGTGCCATCTGTGTAGGTGTAATAGATCCAGTGAGAACCTACTCCAGCAACCGATGGGAAGATAGAGTCGTTCGTTACCCCAGTTCCTGAGTAGATACCGCCCGCTGGCGTACCACCGCTAAGTTGCTGAGGACCGTCAAGCTCACATACATAACCTTGCGAAGAGAGTGTAACCGCAGGCAAAGAATTCACGTTAATGGTGGTTGAATCGGCCACCACTTTATCAGAGACACAATCGTCCGAACTCGTCATGACTACTTTCAGCACATCACCATCCGAATAGATTGCATTGTAGGCTGAAGACCCTGATAACACTAGAGTACCGTTAACATACCAATCATAGCTAGGCGTCAATCCGCCATTGGTAGCAGTCGCTGTTGCGAAAACGCTATCATTCTGACAAACTGTTGTTGCGCTCACAGACAACGCTACCGAAGAAACCGGAGCCTGTGTGATGGTCACATAATTGCTCATCGTAACAGAATCTGACCCTGCTGCATTGCTTACTACTAGTTTGACGTTGTACGTTCCTGCAGCAGCGTAAGTAACTGAAGGGTTAGGCGCACTAGAAGTTGCCGGAGTACCGCCTTGGAAGTACCACGTGCGATTCGCTGGTGCAGGCGTAGTGAAGTCAAAGAACTTTAACTCTTGGCCAGTACAAGCGGCTGAATCTCCTGTGAAAGAAGCGACTGGTGCTACTTGCGCCTGACCTGTAATATTGATGTTATCAATAAATACGTTGTTGCCGTATCCGTTGATGGCTACAAACTTCACTTGGATGCCCGACATACCGCTGTACGCATCGAGATCAATGGATGGACATGTAACAGAGCTATTTCCATGACACCACTTCGTACTGTCGTTAGGCACGAATGAACTGGTCAATTGGCCCGCTGTACTAAAGCTAGCGTCTGCAGAACTCCATGCCGCTACCTCAGTCCATGAGGAGCCACAGTCGTCACTTACATAAACCTTCAGACTATCTGCATAGCTCGTTGAGTAGTAGGCAGAGGCATATTCGAAGGTCATACTAACTAGGGTGTCGTTTGAGAAATCAAGTGCTGGTGAAACCAACTCGTCTACTGCACCGGTCGTGCTGTAAGAATAATGCCCTACTGTCATTGCCGTAGACCCTGGAGTTGTTCCACCTACTGTTGCTGACGACCACGTCATGCCGTTATCCGGGTTGATGATTTCCCAACCACTCAGACCGTTTTCAAAATCTTCAACAAATGGAAGGGTAGCACCTCCTACAGAGATGGCTTGGTATTGGGTTGTGTCGTCAGTTCCATAGTTGTTGCTCGCCGTTAAAGTAACTGTATAGTTCCCTGTAGCCGTGAATACAATTTGAGGGAATTGCGAGCTGTCTGTAGTTCCTCCCACAAAATTGTAGGTCGATGGCGTAATCTGCCAGTACCACGAAGTTGGCTGACCAGAAGTGTTATCGGTCAATTGGACCGTATCTCCTAATCCACATGTGCTCACCGGATCTGCGGTAAACGAAGCCTCTGGAACGGTACTTAGACCTACCATTAGTGGACTTTGCCACACTCCACGACCGTAGGTGCCGATACGAAGAAGTGATTCGTCCTCGTACATTTCAAAGTCAGTGATGATCACATTCGGCAAGTTCTTATTGAAGCTTACCCAAGAAGGGTAAGTTGAACTCTTGTAGTAAACACCAATGTCTGTACCGACGTAGATACCGTCGCTGTTGTTTCCTTCAAAAATCACGGCAGTCGCAGGGACGTTCGGAAGACCTGAAGAAATGTTTGTCCAAGTCTGCCCACCATTAAAGCTCTCCATTGCCTTTTTATTGCTGTTGTAACCAGAAATAGCAATGGCAATATGATCTTCATCGTCTGGATCAATGGCAATTCCCAATACGTTATTACCCGGAGACAAAGAACCGCTTGGTGTAATGGTCGACCACGTCGAACCGCCATTGGTTGATTTATAAACGCCTTGGTTAATCAATACATAGATGTAGTTGGTGTTGCTTGGTGCAATCTCAAACTCGTCAATATTGGAGTTCCCGTTGACGTTATTGGTAGAGGTTGCCGACCAGCTGCTACCAGCATTGGTCGTTTTCCAAATTTTCTTAAACCCAGCATATGCGGTGTTCGCTGTTACCGGATCTACCTGGAAAGGCGTCACCCAGTTTCCTGAGCCCGATGGTGTCAAGCTATTAATAGGACTAAAGAAGGCTCCCCCGTTGTTACTCGTATAGAAATCTCCATAGTAGATAGAGGTGTACATGCGGTTGTCATTAACGGCATCTACACCATTGTCCATACCGTCACCACCGGTTACCTCGCTCCAGTTCAATGTAGTCGAACGCAAGTGTGAACCGTTATCCTGTGCACCAGCCAAGACCACTGAAGAATCTGAGGTACTCTGGCTAATCTTATAATACTGAGTGATATTCATCCCATCATTTAAATGGGACCAAGAAGAACCGCCGTTAGAGGTTTTATATACCCCGCCGTCTGTACCCACATACAACTGTGATGTATTTGGACGGAAGATTGCGTGGTGGTGATCTGCGTGTACGTAGGGCGTAGAGCCAGCACCGTACCAGTGGCCTACAATAGACCATGTTGATCCACCGTTGGTCGACTTCCAAATATTCACCCCACCTACATAGATGGTGTTTTCAGCATTCGGATCACAAGCAATGGTCAAATCGTACCATGCCTGACCACCTGTTCCAGACCCATTGTTTGCCCAACCCATAATATTTGGCGTTGAACTCATCAGTGTCCAGTTGTTTCCTCCATTGGTGGAGCGATAAACACCTCCATAACCATAGTTATTATCTCCATAAACCAAATAAAGCTTGCCTGGAGCGTTTGATACAGCCACCTCACAACGGTACTTACCAGAAGTTGGAAGACCATTAGTTAATTGCGTCCAGTTGTCCCCGGCATCTGCAGAGCGGTAAATCTTAGGAGACGATCCTGAAGTCGTTGCATACACAGTATCGCCACGACCCATTTCAATGCCATAGAAGGCACCTGTTCTCTCTAGAGTAAATGTTGTTCCATAATTCGTACTACGGTACACACCACCGTTTGTAGCTGCTATAACGATATTCGTGCTATCAGGGTGTACTACTACGCGGCCAATTCTGTAATTCTGATTGACGTTAAAGGACAATCCCGTTGGCGACCAAGTCACACCACCGTCGGTCGATTTCAAAAGACCAAAGCTGTAGGTATCCGCAGCATCGCGGTCACCGGTTGCCAAATACATGGTATCTGGGTGAACAGGATCAATAGCTAAATCACTTACCCCAATATTGGTCAACTCGTCCGTAAAGGTTTTCCAAGTTTGTCCGTCGTCGTAACTCACCCACAATCCACCGGCAGGAGCACCTGCATAGATAGTATCGTTGTGTTTAGGGTGGAAGGCAACATTATTGATGCGGCCAATTCCTCCATTCGAAGGCGCATTGTAAGGACCCATCGCAGTCCATTCCCCGTATTCGTTCGTTGTTTGATTGTTCTGGCTTTGGATGGCTTGATAGAGAAGCCCCGGATGAGGACGCACTCCATTTTCATCCACACGCTGGCCCATCATGTATTCCCAGCGACGGAATTGCTTAATACCGTGGCCTTTTTCATAGGTTACTCCACGATGCGCTTTTTCAAACTTATCGACAACTGTATTGAAGTTCACACGATAATCTTGCATGGCTTCAACCCAACTCATTTCACGAATCTCCTTGTCTGTCAAGGTATTAGATTCGCGTTGTTGTGCGTTGGCAATAAAAGTGGCGGCGATAAAGGCTAACGATAATGTAATCTTCCGTAGCATAAGGATGTGTTAAGGTCCCTAAAACTACAAAAATCGAGCCTAGTTATTCTTCCGTATCCGCAGTAGTAATGAGCTTTAACTCATTGAGCTGTGCGTCATCAATAGTGGCTGGAGCATCAATCATTACATCGCGTCCCGCATTGTTTTTCGGGAAGGCGATGAAATCACGAATAACCTCAGCACCACCGAGGATAGCCACCAATCGGTCAAAACCGAAAGCCAAACCACCGTGCGGAGGTGCTCCGTATTCAAAGGCACTCATCAAGAAACCGAATTGTTTCTCGGCCTCTTCCTTGCTAAATCCAAGTAAATCGAACATTCGGCTCTGGAGCGCTCTGTCGTGGATACGAATAGAACCACCACCAATCTCATTACCGTTTAAAACAAGGTCGTAGGCATTTGCGCGAACCTTTCCTGGCTCCGTATCGATCAAATCAATATCCTCAGGCTTTGGAGAAGTGAACGGGTGGTGCATCGCGTGGTAACGCTCTGTTTCATCGTCCCATTCCAACAGTGGGAAGTCCATCACCCATAATGGTGCAAAGACCTCAGGATTTCTTAGCCCCATTTCTTCTGCTATGTGAAGACGTAATTCAGAAGTTGCCTTGCGTGTCAAACGCTCTTCACCAGCCAAAATCAAAATTAAGTCGCCTGGCTTCGCATCCGCAGCCTCCGCCCATGCAGCTTGCTGCTCTTGGGTATAGAATTTATCTACAGAGCTCTTGTAAGTACCGTCTTCATTGACTTTACAATACACCATGCCCTTCATGCCGATATCTGGGCGCTTCACCCAATCGGTCAACTTATCAATCTGCTTACGCGTCCATGAAGCTGCCCCTGGCACTGCGATACCCAATACAGTCTCGGCTTGGTCAAAGACCATAAAACCGAGGTTTTGAGTGAGTGCATTTAAGTTGGCCAATTCCATCCCGAAACGGATATCTGGTTTATCATTTCCATAGCGCTCCATCGCCTCTGCATAGGTCATACGCGGCACGCTATCAATCTCAACTCCCTTCACGTCCTTCAACAAGTGAAGCAACAATCCCTCGAATGTGTTCAGGATATCTTCTTGCTCTACAAAAGCCATCTCACAGTCAATCTGTGTAAACTCCGGCTGACGGTCCGCGCGCAAATCTTCGTCGCGGAAACAACGCGTGATCTGGTAGTACTTGTCATAACCGCTAACCATCAACAGTTGCTTGAAGGTCTGCGGGCTCTGTGGCAAAGCATAAAACTTGCCCTCTTGCATGCGCGAAGGCACAACAAAATCGCGCGCACCCTCTGGCGTAGATTTGATCAAGAATGGAGTTTCAATATCCATAAAACCTTGCTCGTCCAAATACTTGCGTACCTCGATGTTCACTCGGTTGCGTAGCGCCAAATTGCGCTGTAACGGACCGCGACGCAAATCCAAGTAGCGGTACTTCATGCGAAGCTCTTCACCACCATCACTTTCTTCTTCTATGGTAAACGGAGGCGTGTTTGCTGCGTTCAGTACGACGAGCTTGGCACTCTTAATCTCCACATCACCGGTGGGCATGTTGGCATTCTTGCTGTGACGCTCGATCACCTCACCTTCAATTTGTACCACCCACTCGCGGCCCAATTTTCTTGCTTCCTTCAACAAATCGGCATCCCACTCCTCATTGAAAGCAACCTGAGTAATTCCGTAACGGTCACGTAAATCCAAGAAAGTCATCCCCCCTAATTCACGCGAGCGTTGTACCCAACCTGCAAGAGTTACTGTTTGTCCAATATGTGAGGCGCGCAATTCGCCACAAGTATGTGATCTGTACATGGTACTAATTGTTTGAACCGCAAAAATAGCCAAACTTGTGGGCCAATTCCCTATTTTGCGTGGAAGATGATAGACCTTAATGATCACAGCATATTTATGAAGGCTGCGCTTGCCGAAGCTCAGCAAGCCGCCAGCGAGGGTGAAGTCCCCGTAGGCGCCGTAATTACCGCTGGCGGCCGCATCATCGCACGTGCCCATAACCTTACAGAAAGACTCACGGATGTAACTGCACATGCAGAAATCCAAGCCATCACCGCAGCATCAAACTATTTAGGTGCCAAATACCTCCAAAAATGTACCCTGTACGTGACCTTGGAGCCCTGCCCAATGTGTGCCGGCGCCCTTTTTTGGTCGCAGATAGGTCGGGTCGTTTACGGCGCTAGTGATGCCAAACGCGGCTTCAAAGAGCACGGTGGAGAACTACATCCGAAGACGGAAATCATCTCAGGAATTATGGAGGAAGAATGTGGTGATATCATGACCCAATTCTTCCAACGCAAACGCAAATAGGCGCATGAACCTTAGCACCATAGACCTCACGGTCCTCATCACATTGCTGGCAGCCACGGTCCTTATCGGTATGTATTTCGGCCGCAGTAAAAAATCATCCATCAGCGAATACTTCCTCGGCGGCAGGTCATTGCCATGGTACATTGCCGGTATTTCTATGGTCGCAACCACCTTCGCCGCCGACACTCCGCTGGCCGTTACAGAACTAGTTGGACAGTACGGCATCAGTGGAAACTGGCTTTGGTGGAACTTACTCGCAGGGGGTATGCTCACCACAGTCTTTTTCGCTCGATTGTGGCGCCGCTCGGGACTCACGACAGAGGTAGAATTCATCGAATTCAGATACTCGGGCAGACCCGCTGCCTTGCTTCGAGGCTTCAAGGCCGTATACCTCGGCGCCTTCATGAACGTCCTGATCATGGGCTGGGTAAATGTCGCTATGATCACCCTGCTCCAAGGGTTCTTTGGATTGACTTATAATGAAGCTTTTCTGTGGACTGGCGCTGCTCTACTGGGCGTTGTCGTTTACGTAAGTTTTAGTGGCTTGAAAGGAGTGGTTTATACGGATGTGTTCCAATTCCTTCTCGCCATGGCGGGCTCCATTGCTTTGGCCATTTATGTCCTTGACGCTCCTGAGGTGGGTGGTGTAGCAGGTCTCAAAGCCGCCTTGCCTGAAGAAACGTTTAAATTCTTGCCGTCCATCAGTGGCGAAGCTTCGAGTGAGGGAAGTTACCAAATCACCTTGGCTTCTTTCTTGGCATTCTTTGGAATGGTTTGGTGGACGTCCTGGTACCCTGGTGCAGAGCCCGGTGGAGGCGGATATAGTGCACAGCGAATGCTGGCAACCAAAGACGAACGCTCTTCTTTTCTAGCCAGTGCATTGTTCCAGATAGGCCACTATGCAGTGCGCCCGTGGCCGTGGATTTTAGTGGCCTTAAGTGCCATCGCTCTTTACAGTTCAAAAGGAAATCCTGCGGAGGACATGCCTAGTTTTATCACGTACGAAATGCTCGCCGGAGAGGTAGATTTTGAACCGATGAATGAGGCACAAGAGGCGGAATATCTCACGTGGTCTCAAAGCTGGGCAGAGGTATATGGAGCGCAATTGCCGCAGGCAGTGAAATACAACCAAGATTACCGATTCGGCTACATCTTTATCATGCGTGACTTCTTGCCGCAGGGACTTTTAGGCATGTTATTGGCCTCCTTCTTTGCGGCTTATATGTCGACCATGTCGACCCAATTGAATTGGGGGGCATCTTATCTCATTAACGACGGGTACTTGCGATTTATAAATCCGCATGCGCCGAAGAGAACGAGTTTGAACATCTCGAAATTGACCACCTTAATCCTTGCCATTTTGGGATTATTGGTGACCAGCTTTATGGACAGCATTGCAGGTGTATGGCAATTCATAATGGAATGTGGTGCCGGCTTAGGGCTTGTGCTCATTCTACGTTGGTACTGGTGGCGCATCAATGCATGGACAGAGATTGCTGCGACCGTTGCACCGTTCGTTGGATATGCACTTGCGCACAGTGTGCTTGAATGGGCATTCCCAAACAGCTTCTTCTTTACTGTTGGATTCACTACTGTAGCATGGATAGCAACTATGTATTTGACAAACCCTACACCCACCTATACGCTAGTCGAATTTTACAAGACTGTGCAACCTGGTGGTGCGTGGAAACCCGTAGAAATGCGAATGGATCCTCAAGAGAGAGTCGAAGCGCCTTCTACGTTAAAACTGTTTGTGTATTGGGCCTTAGGGATTGGGATTGTGTACGGCGCTTTGTTTGCTGTGGGTAGCCTCATCCTGCGCTAGGAGCAGAAAGTTTATGGCATAAAAAAGCCCGGCCGATGGCCGGGCTTTTTGGTATCTATATCTTCCGGATTAGCCAAGCGTACGCTTCACCTCAACCATTGCATAGGCTTCGACAACGTCGCCCACTTTGATATCATTGAAATTGGCAATGTTCAAACCACATTCGAATCCTTGGCGAACTTCTTTCGCGTCGTCCTTGAAGCGTTTCAAAGAACCCAATTTTCCTGTGTACACTACCACACCGTCGCGGATCACACGAACATCGTGGTTACGCTCGATGGTACCTTCGGTAACCATACAACCTGCAATGGTACCCACTTTTGAGATTTTAAACGTCTCGCGGATCTCTGCAGTACCCTTGATTTCTTCTTTCATCTCCGCACTCAACATACCCTCCATCGCATCGCGGATTTCATTGATCGCATCGTAGATGATAGAGTACATTCTGATCTCTACCTCTTCTTTCTCAGCAAGCTTACGTGCTTGAGCAGAAGGGCGAACTTGGAAACCTACAACAATGGCATCTGAAGCCGTTGCTAAAAGGATATCACTTTCTGAGATCTGACCAACGGCCTTGTGAATGATGTTCACTTGAATTTCCTCAGTGGTGAGTTTCTGTAGAGAATCGGACAATGCTTCAACAGAACCGTCCACATCACCTTTAAGGATGATGTTCAACTCCTTGAAATCGCCTACCTTAAGACGACGACCAATCTCTTCGAGGGTCATCTTCTTCTGAGAACGTACGCTCTGCTCACGCATCAACTGTAGACGCTTCGCGGCGATCTGCTTCGCCTCACGCTCGTCATCCATAATGATGAACTTATCACCTGAAGTAGGTGCTCCGTCCAAACCAAGAAGGTTTACAGGGGTCGAAGGACCGGCCACTTTTATGCGGTTGCCACGCTCATCGAGCATTGCTTTTACCTTACCAGAGTATTGACCAGCTAGAACATAATCTCCAACCTTCATGGTACCCGCTTGAACGAGTGCCGTACACATGTAACCGCGACCTTTATCCAAAGATGCTTCTACTACTGTACCGCTTGCGTTCTTATCTGGGTTAGCTTTCAAATCGAGCATTTCTGCTTCGAGGAGTACTTTATCAAGTAGCTCTTCGATATTCAAACCAGTTTTTGCAGAAATCTGCTGACACTGGATAGGGCCACCCCAATCTTCCACCAAGATGTTCTCTTGTGAAAGTTGCTCCATAATCTTGTTTGGATTCGCTACCTCACGGTCTACCTTGTTAATCGCGATGATAATAGGTACACCTGCCGCCTGAGCGTGAGAGATTGCTTCTTTCGTCTGTGGCATCACGGCATCATCCGCTGCTACAACGATAATGG
Organism: Flavobacteriales bacterium; assembly: GCA_018623275.1. GTDB lineage: Bacteria > Bacteroidota > Bacteroidia > Flavobacteriales > Schleiferiaceae > UBA10364. The sequence continues at coordinate 23,917 of JAAZVU010000004.1, read as the reverse complement.
CGATATCCGTTACCTGAGCACCACGAGCACGCATTGCCGTAAAGGCTTCGTGACCCGGAGTATCCAAGAAGGTAATGGTCTGACCTGTATGAACCTTTACGTTGTAGGCACCGATGTGCTGGGTAATACCCCCTGCTTCACCAGCAATCACGTTTGCCTTACGGATGTAATCCAAAAGCGACGTTTTACCGTGGTCAACGTGACCCATCACCGTTACAATAGGTGAACGTGGTTGCAGATCTTCTTCTTTATCCTCCTCTTCTTGGAACGTTTCCGTTACCTCTTCATCGACGAAGTTTACACCGAAGCCGAATTCTTCAGCCACCATCTCAAGCATTTCTGCATCAAGACGCTGGTTCATCGTTACCATGACACCTACACCCATCAAAGAGCCAATGACGTCATTGACGCTTACCTCCATCATGTTTGCAAGCTCAGTAACCGTAACGAATTCTGTTAACTTCAGTACTTTGCTCTCCTGTGCAGCCTGCATGTCTTTGAGCTCCTCTTTTTCACGACGCTCAGCACGCTTATCACGGCGAATTTTAGCACCCTTGTTCTTCTTACCTGAAGTAAGTTTCTCGAGGGTCTCCTTAATTTGCTTTTGGATTTGCTCGTCGGTCAATTCCTGCTTAGGCGCTACAGGCTGGTTGCGACGACCTTTTCCTTTACCGCGGTTCTGGTTATTGCCACCGCGTTGATTTCTATTTCTTGGATCCGCTTGGGCTGGAGTAGCACCACCCGGTCCTTGAGTTTTGATACGAGTACGCTTCTTCTTCGGCGTCTTTGGCTTTTCTACAGGAAGCTCAATCTTCTGACCTGTGAATTTAGGACCGTCAATCTTAACGTATTTGGTCTTGATTTCAGAGTTCTCAGGTTTAACTTCCTCCGCCTTAGGCGCCTCCTTTTTTGTAGGCGCTTGCTCTTGGAGCTTTGCACCGCCGCCGGCTTTCTTCGGGCCTTTCTCAGTAGGCTTGTGACTCTTGTTTGCTGGCTTAGGCTCTTCTTTTTTGGCTTCTGGCTTCGCCTTTTTCTTAGGCTTTTGCGCATCCAAATCGATCTTACCCATCACCTTGAGACCGCCTGCAGACTCTTCTTCTGCTGGAGCAGAAGTTTCCGCCATTGGCGCTTCCTCTTTAGGCTCTTCCTTAGGAGCTTCAAGGGCCGGAGCAGGAGTAGGCTCTTCTTTTGGAGCTTCAGGGGCAGGTGCAGGAGCAGGCTCTTCTTTTGGAGCAGGAGCTGCTTCCTCTTTTGGAGCCTCAACTGCAGGTGCAGGAGCTTCTTCCTCAGCAGGACCACCACGAAGAATTTCTTTTTCTTCTTTGGATTGCTGGCTTACTTCTTCCGCCGCTTTTTTACGCTCAAGATCATCGGCAAAAGCAGTCTTCAACAGACCGTACTGCTCTTCCGTAATCTTGGTATTACGGTTGTTTGGAATATCATGGCCATTTTTTGCCAACTCTTCTACCGCTCTGTCTAGAGAGATATTGAGTTCTTTAGTGGCCTTACTTAATCTGACGCTACTCATAGAGTGTCTTTAGTGTTTTCTTATTCTTCGTCCTCGAATTCTTGCTTGAGAATTGATAGGATATTTTCGACAGTTTCCTCTTCCAAATCGGCTCTTGATACCAATTCTTCTTTAGTTAACTTCAATACGCTCTTCGCTGTATCGCAACCAATCTTCTTCAATTCGTCGATGATCCAACCTTCGATCTCGTCGCTGAACTGATCTAGTTCGATATCATCTTCGATCTCGATATCATCACGGTATACATCGATCTCCATGTCTACAAGCTTGCTCGCAAGACGGATGTTTGTACCACCACGACCAATAGCCAAACTTACTTGATCAGGTGCCAAGAAAGCCTCCACTCTGCGAGTCTCTTCGTTGATGTTCAATGAAGTTACTTTCGCAGGGCTCAATGCTCTCTGGATGTACAACTGCAAGTTATTTGTGTAGTTGATCACGTCAATATTCTCGTTGCGCAATTCACGAACGATACTGTGAATACGTGAACCTTTCATACCCACACAAGCTCCAACTGGATCAATGCGATCGTCGTAAGATTCAACGGCAACTTTCGCCTTTTCACCTGGGATACGAACCACACCTTTAATGGTGATCAAACCGTCGTATACTTCTGGGATCTCTTGCTCGAACAACTTCGCTAAGAAGCGCTCGTCTGTGCGAGACATAATAACAACTGGCTTTGTACCGCGGAAAACTACTTCCTTAACTACGGCGCGAATTGGATCTCCTTTGCGGAAGAATTCGCGTTCGCCAATCATTTGGTCTTTTGGAAGAATTAGTTCGTTTCCTTCATCATCATATACGATGACCTCGCGGTGACGAACGTGGTGAACCTCACCAGTGATGATCTCACCTTCAAGGTCTTTGTAACGCTTGAACAATTCTGAGCTATCGTGCTCTTGAATTCTGCTCACCAAGTTTTGACGGAAAGCCAGAATGAATCGACGACCTAGATCAATCAATTTGATTTCCTCAGATACCTCTTCACCAACTTCGTAATCCGGCTCAATCTTAAGCGCAGCACTTAATTCAATTTCTTGGTTCTCATCCTCAACCATACCGTCTTCTACTACGGTTCTGTTGTGCCAGATCTCCAAATCACCTTTGTCCGGGTTTACAATAACATCAAAGTTTTCATCGGTTTCGTACTTCTTCTTCAACTGATTGCGAAATGCCTCCTCAATGAAGGCCATCAAAGTAGTTCTGTCGATGTTTTTCTCCTCTTTAAACGCGAGGAAACTTTCGATAATCGCCTGATTTTCCATTATCTATAAAACTAAAACTTCTATTTAAATCTGATTGCCACCTTCGCCTCAACGATTTCAGCAAACTGTATTTCTAATTCAACATGCGGAGCACTCTTCTTCTTTTGCGGCACACTTAGCACCAAAAAGTCCTGCTCCACTTTTTCCAACTTTCCTTCTACCTGACGGTCATCAAACTTCACCTTTAAGAAACGGCCTACATTTTTCTTGTATTGACGCCAAATCTTCAATGGTCGATTCAAATCTGGACTACTCACTGTCAAATTAAAGTCTTCAACATCGCGGTCCAATTCTGATTCCATCTTGCGATTAATCATTTTTATCTGATCCATCGACAGACCTTCATCCGCATCTACATAGGCGATAATCACGTTGTTTGGCTTGACCTCAAGTTCAACCAAAAAAGCGTTGTTTTCAACCGTGGCCTGCTCTGCGGCCTTTTCAATTTTTGCGTATTCCATCAATTAGTAGCAATAAAAGAGGGGACCGAAGTCCCCCTTTTGAGTGCCAAAAAGTTTTGACAAATATAGTGTAATTCAACGACTTTGTGCAACAGCTCTTCTAATTGATTCAGAATCACAAAATTAATCTCGTTTTTTCTCATTAATAGATTTGAACAAATGCTTATCTTAGTATCTTTAGCGCATTAAAATTCTCGCTTTTATACAATTTCCATGGAAAAGAGAAATGTCAAAATACTTATAGTCGATGATCATCCAATAGTACGAGATGGTATTAAAACCATGCTCGAAATGGGCGACTTCGACTGTTGCAACTTCAATATTCTAGAAGCTGGTAACGCTGATGAAACAATGGCAATGCTTAAAAACAACGCCTTTGACCTAGTAATCATGGATTACCAGTTAGAAGAAACCGACGGTTCTTCGCTTACCAAAAAAGTACTAGAGGAATACCCAGAACAACATGTTCTTGCCCTCTCGAATTATGACGATATCGAGTTTGCAGCGAATATGCTTAAAGCAGGTGCACGCGGGTACATGATGAAGAATGTAGGTACTGCCGAACTCATCAAGGCTATCACAACAGTACTTGAGGGTAAGTTGTACTACGCGCAGCATCTAGCAAATGAACTTATCGAGAAGAAAATTCTAGGTAAAGGAACCTTTGACGTAGCGACAGATAATCCTGCGGTTTCAAGATTGAGCAAGCGCGAGATTGAAATTATTCAGCTCATTTGTGACCAGCTCACCAATGAAGAGATTTCGAAGAAGCTTTTCCTTTCAAAGAGAACTATCGATAATCACCGTCAGAACATCCTAAATAAGTTAGGTATGAACAACACCGCTGGTTTAGTTCGCTTCGCAGTAGAAAATGGTTTAGTGCGTTAATCGCCGACCAACGACATAATTAGTAAAGGCGCCCTCAGGCGCCTTTTTTTAGCGCTATACCTATCACCCAAGTCCCGTTGAATCATTTCCTCTAAAGGCTTAATTCCGTGTTGTCCGAGGAGTAGGCTTAGTATATCCAGATGCGTAATGCACAAGGCGAAATTTTGGACATAAAAAACCCCCGGCGCGGAGCGCCGGGGGTCCTTGTTCCGAAAAGGAACTGTATGAGTAAGAGATTATTCTACGATAACCTTCATTGTTCTCAACTCGCCTTTAGAGTTCGCAATGTTCACGAAGTACATACCACGACCCATTTCAGAAGCATTCAACTCTACATTGCCCTGAGCATTGTCCATACCAGCAACCAAACGGCCAGTGATGTCCATTACACGAACCGTGTAGAAATCAGAAGTACCTAGAGCGATTGTTGCTACATCCGTCATAGGGTTCGGGTAGATCGCTACTGCATCCAATGCATTCTCTTCAACTGAGATGAATGAACAAGCACCAAAGATGTGCTGAACTGTATCTGCAGAACCCGAACGCGCGAAGAAACGGTTGTACGAGCCTACACCATTATCTACACCACAGTCCATTGGTACTGGCTCGTGGTTCGCTACATCTGAAGGATCTCCGTTAGAGAAACGGTACTCCATAGTACCTGGACAGTACTGAGCTACTGTAGTGATGTATTGACCTGCTTGAGAGTGAGCTACCATTGGAATAGCGTTTTGATCCCATTGCGTAAAGGCACCCATCAAGTAGATGGTATCAGCTGGCGTGAAAGAAGCCTGCGTGAAGTCTACGATAAATGTTACGTCAGCCGTTGCAGGCGTAGAAGCACAAGGACCGTAAGTATCGCTACCGAAACAACGAGGAGCAACTATAGAATCTGAGCTTACAGTAATAATCTTGTTACCACCGCCTTCCCAGTTGGTCGCACCCGCTACGTGGTAACGTGCCTTGAACTGGAAATCGCCTGAATCAACATCCATGTAAGTGATAGAGTAGATGCCGTCACCGTCTGGATCTGACATTTTCTCGCCACCCCATCCGTTAATAGGACCTGCTAGTGTCACAGAATCGATTGTAGAACAAGCCGTCAAAGAGCTTACATCAACATTTACAGTGATGTCGTACGTAGGAACTACTGTACATGGACCACACTGCTGGTAACATACCTCGTAGATACCGCTTACAGTATCAGTGTAGAAACGGTTATCACCTTGGTTGATACCTGCTGAAGAAGCCTGACAAGTAGAAGGAACCGTTTCAACATCACCCCAAGTGTTACCGTTGATAAACTTGAAGTACGTAGAATCTGTCTTATTCACGTAAGCCATGTAACGGTGAACACCGTCAAAGTTTACCATCTGAGATTTTGCTGGATCCCATCCCTGGAAGTTACCTGCAATGTGAACTGAATCTGAAGAAACGCTCTGCATTGCCATATCCACCTTGAACTGGATGGCTTTCTGACCTGCAGGAGCTGAACCACCAAACATTACTGCTGGAAGAGTCGTGTCCTGAGAGATCACAGCCCAACGGTTACTGTTACCGTTAGTACCTACTTGAGCCGCTGCACCTGGAGATTCATCATCACCCCATGCATTACCGTTCAAGAATTTGTATTCCAACTGTCCTGCATTTACAGTAACAGTGGTAGAGTAGATAGATGAAGTACCTACCTGAGTCATTGAAGTCGTGCTAGGCGACCAGTTTTGAAATGACCCTGCAACGTGAATACCATTTGAATTGATAGTGGCAGAACCCATATCAACTTGGAAGGTCACGCTGTAAGTTGTTTGAGCAAATGCACCCATTCCTAGGAACAAGGCAGCTGCTAAAGCGTAAAACTTTTTCATATAAAAATGATTGGTTAGTAATTAGTGTACCGAATACCTTCTAAAATTACGGCATGCTGGGCTCCTAATCAGGCTCCATTCTGCCAATTTTTAACCATATTGTTGCATTATTCCGCATAAAATGAAGAATTACGCCTTAAACGTCCTTTTCACCTTGTTTTTCTTCGGTCTAATTAGCCCGATAAAAGGGCAAGAAGTACACCGTGTAGACCCACCCAATTGGTGGCGAGACTTTCCGCTAGATACCTTAGAGGTATTTGTTATTGGGGAAGGCTTTTTAGGGACTGAGATTCATGATTTTCAAGGAGCAGAGAGACTAGAATGGGGAATCCTAAGCGATAAAGTGGCATGGGCCCAATTCCGAATCTTACCCAACCTTTCTTCTAAAGAGATCACCTTCAAAATTGGCCGCAAAAAAATCGAATATCCCCTTCTTGAGCGCAGCGGTTACCAGCCCCAAGGACTAAGCGACCAGGACCTCATCTACCTCATCACTCCGGACCGATTTCACAACGGAAATCCAAAGAACGATGACATCAAAGGCATGCGTGAGCGTGGCACCGACCTTAAAGAGCCTTATGCCCGACACGGAGGGGACCTCGAGGGCATTGGGCAAGGACTAAGCCACATCAATAGCCTCGGCGCCACCGCCGTTTGGATCAACCCCCTGCTAGAAAACGATATGGCTCGTGACAGCTACCACGGCTATGCCATCACAGATCACTATCAAATAGATCCGCGCTACGGCGGCAACAAAGGCCTCGCGGCTCTAAGCAAGCAAATGCAAGAGCGCGGCCTAAAGCACGTCGCCGATGTCGTTTACAACCATTGGGGGTCCTCGCATTACCTTCAAGAATTGATGCCCGATTCCTCCATGGTGCACTGGAACCAAAATGGCTCCATTCCATATTCGAGCTTCCGGTTCACCTCCCTCACAGACCCCTATGCCGCGAAAGACGATATCGACAAATTCGAAAAAGGCTGGTTCGCAGGAGCTATGCCGGACCTGAACCAAGAGCACCCGCTAACCGCCTCATACCTTACCTATTCAACGCTTTGGTACATCGAATCCTTCGGCGTAGATGCCCTACGTTGCGACACCTATGCATTTTCCCATCCTACATTCCTAAAGGAACTCAACATGCTGCTCAAACGAGTGTACCCGGAGCTCTTCATCTTTGGAGAAACTTGGGCCTACAGTGAAGCATCACAGCTCTATTTTGCACCCAACGATAACGTGAGTACAGGTTGGACCGGCAACGATGCCGTTACAGATTTCACCTTGTGGCGAGCGATCCACCAGATGTATGAGGCCGATGAATCTGAGCAATTCGGTTGGGCCACAGGTGCAGGTGCCTTGTACTACCGCCTCGCCGCAGATTACCTCTACGAGCGCCCGGAAGATCTCATCACCTTCGTTGATAATCACGACGACGGGCGCTTCCTCGGACAGCTAGGCAGTGAAGACAAACTGCGGAGCGCCTTAACGCTGCTCTACTTCATGCGTGGCATTCCTGTATTGTACTACGGAACAGAGCTTGGTTTGAAGGGACACGAGAACCATGGCGCCATTCGCGAGGACATGCCCGGATTTTCCAAAGAGTTCCCTGATTATAGCATAATTGGCGGCCAATTATTAAATTTGTGTCAAGAATTGGGCGCTTTTCGGAAAAGTAGAGGAGCCGTTCAGTTTACCCAAAGAGTACCAGAGAACGGTTATTACATCCTTGAGGCGACCAACGATTACTCCAAATGGATATTGGTTGTAAACGCCACAGACAAGATGAGGAGCCACGAATACTGGTCAGGCAAAGAACCCGTGCTTAGCTCCGACAAAGGCGGTGGATCGGTGTTCTACCCTTGGGAAGCTAAAATCTTTGAATTTGAGCGATGAAAGCCACGATCGAAAACATACGAATTGCAGAAAAAGACAGAAGCTACCACAGCTATGTGCTGTCGCAACGTGTGGGTCAGCGTGGGCCTTCTATTTTCACAGACTATTGGCACTACCACCCGGAGATTGAAATCACGTACGTAGTCAAAGGCGAAGGACTCGCCTTTATAGGTAACAAAATCGTGGAGTTCAAGGCTGGGCAAGCATTTTTAATTGGTCCGTACCTACCGCACAACTTTGTAGCTTCTGACGAGGAAGAGATGATCATGGACCGCGAATGTTGGGGACTTCAGTTTACTCAAGAATGGCTCAACTCATTCAAAGAAAGTGCCGCCTTAGGGCCACTTTTTAAGGCGATGAGTTTTGGTGTAGATCTCGGCCAATTCACTCCTGAAGAACACGAGGACTTTGCAAATATTGTTGGGACCAATTCCTTAAAAAGCATGGGCTCCTTCTTCAATCTCATGGCTTCGATTGCCGAGAGAAGAGAACTAAAAACCATCTCTACCACCAGTGCCTATAGCAATGTCATGAGTCAGAAGATCAGCAAGCGCATGGAACGCGTTTCTAAGTACATTCAGGACAATTACCAACGAGCCATTACCCTTTCGGAAATATCCGATGTTGCCAGCATGACTGAACAGAGTTTTAGCCGTTGGTTCCGTCAAACTTCTGGCTTGACTTTTATCGACTACTTAATGCAACTGCGCACAACAGTCGCCTCACACCTTCTGGTAAATACTAACAAGCCGATGTCAGAGGTTGCTGAGGAAAGTGGATTCAACTCCAGCTCTTCATTCAACCGCTCCTTTCTAAAAGTCAAGGGTTGTTCTCCTCGCGAATTCCGCAAGCTTAAAAGACCGCTTTAATTACGCCTCCGGCGTGTAGGTTACCGCCTTCTTATTTGTGATCAAGAAGTTCGCTAAACCTGCAATCACTAATGAGCTTCCTGCAAGCAACATTGCATTTATTGGATCTTCACCAAACACCCCTTTGTAAATACTCGTGAGCGATGTCGCTGCAACAATCTGTGGGATGACAATAAACATGTTGAAAATACCCATGTACACTCCCATTTTGTTGGGGTCAAGGGTGGAACTCAACATCGCATACGGCATAGACAGGATTGACCCCCAACTGAATCCAATACAAACGAAGCTTACGATGAGCATCGACGGCTCAGTAATGAAGTACATGCTAATGAACCCGTACGCCCCAGCGAACAAGCTAAACATGTGAACGAACTTTCTATTGATGCGTCTCTTGGCCGTCCAAAGGGTCAGCAATAAGGCAAATACCATGGAGCTCAAACCGTAGTTCCCCATGTACGAGCCTACCTTGTTTGAAGCATCATTAAACGCCTTATCTGCGATTTGATACGCATCTATTTGCTCTGCAGTACTTACGGCGAAATCGATAGCCTCAGGCTTCGCAGCATTAAACACATGATCCGTTAATGCAGGGTTGGCCATGGACCACATACAGAAGAAGGCAAACCAAGAGAAGAATTGGACCACACCTAAACGCTTCATCGTCTTCGGCATGTCCGCGATGTTCTTAAACACCTCAGAAATGGTATTGGCTAAACCCGATTTTTCCTTCTGCTCGGCGCGGAAAGCTTCCATATCCTCAGGAGGATATTCGTCCGTGGTAAAGACCGTGTAGAGGATAGATAGTATAAATATTGCAGCACCAATTCCGAACGCCACTTGCACCGACATCGGCACAACGCCTGGCTCCGCTTCGTTACTTACGCCCAAAGCACTCACCATCAGCGGCAAGTTTGAAGCCACCCAAGTACTTACACCAATTATCAGTGTCTGCACCACAAAACCGAAACTGCGTTGGCTATCAGGCAACTTATCAGCCACCAAAGCACGGAACGGTTCCATACTGATGTTCATGGTAGCATCAAGAATCCAGAGACCACCTGCTGCCATCCAAAGGGCCGAACTGTGCGGCACGATCAATAATGTTAGAGAAGCTAGAATGGCACCAACAAGGAAATAAGGGCGACGGCGACCAAACCTAGGATGCCAAGTGTTATCGCTCATCTGACCGATAATAGGCTGCACGATAAGTCCCGTAAGCGGCGCAGCAATCCACAATAGTGGAAGGCTGTGCTCATCAGCACCGAGCGTTTCGAAAATACGGCTCATGAATCCGCCTTGGAGGGCATATCCAAACTGGATGCCCAAGAAGCCGAAGCTCATGTTCCAGATTTGCCAAAAACTGAGTTTAGGTTTGTTCTGCATATTTCTCTGAGTGTTAGTGGAGAAAAAACCCGGCCACAAGGGCCGGGTTTTAAGCTGGCCTAAGGCCGAATATTATTGACAGAAAATCGGAATAATTACCGCTTCTGAAACGCGGTCTGCACCGCTCGCAAAGTTTTTACGCATTGCTATAAATTCTAAGTAATCTACCTCCTTGTTAGGATTCAGGTTGAAGTGCTGGGTAGGAACAAGCAACATCTCGAAATTTCCATCGCCCACATCCGTCATTTGTAGATTCGGGTTCGAGCCTACGTTGAAGGTGTTCTCGATCTGCTGGCTTGTACCGTCCGTATAAACCACCTTAGCGTACGCGTAACAATCATCAGAAGCGAGGTTTTGCATAGACGCCTTTTCCTCTCTCCAGTTCTCGTAGCGCAACGTGATCACATCATCAATCTTTACCTTCGTAGGGAAGTGGTAGAATGGGTTGCGCTCCGTAGCAGGCGGATCGATAGCGATAGTTTGATCATCCGATTTCACATCAGGATCACCATAACCACCACCGTCTTTTGCCTTTACCAAGAAGTGAATGTCTTCGTTATAAACTGTAGTTGCATCTACCTCGTAAAACAAGGTTGGAACAATCTTCCATGAGAATGTACCGTCAGAATTCTTGGTCATCTTCATCGCCTCGTTAGAGTTCTTCCAAGGAGCAGAGCCTGTTCCGTTTACATACGGGTGACCGTCCGGGTGTTCAGCAGGTTTCCACGTCCAGATGTACATGTCCTCACCGGCATCAATTGCATCTTGTAAAGAAGCTTGGTGACCTACTGCTAGATCTAAACCAGCAGGATCGAAGATGATCTCCAAAGAATCTGCTGGGTCAATATTCTCGTCAGGTACTGTAGAAATTTGAGCCGAAGCACTTAGGCCCAAAGTCAATGCGAGTAGTGTGCTAATCTTTTTCATCTGAGCTTATTTTCTAGTAAATGTTAGTTTGTAAGAAACGCTTGGCTTATCACAACGTACTCGGTCGTAAACGAAGCTTACATTTTGATCGATAGAACGTGGCATGTTACCCAAAGGCAATACCGTTGTAACTGTATCGAACTGTGTTAAGTGAAGCTCAGAAGGGTATTCTGGGGTATCGTATTTCCAAGTACCACCAGCGCCGAATAAATCGAAACCTGGGCCTTGAGAGTTTACTGCGTAAGTGCTGTCCTCATTAAAAACAACTACCCACTTGTCTTGAGCATTTTGGTAGAATGTGCTGATGTCTCTAGTCTCTGGAACAGGCAATGTAAGATCTGTTTGATCTGCATTTGTCAATTCCCAAGTACCTACGATACCTGCACCCGCCTCATATGCTGGACCGATAGGCCCAACCTCAGGCTTACATGCGCCCAAGATCATCAAGGCGCTCGCAATAAATAATGTTACTTTTTTCATATCGCTGAACTGCATTATTCGCAGCCTCCTTCTTCGTTATAAATAAATCCTTGGGCGGTTCCTTCAAAGTTAGGGAATTGGAGCACCATTCCTGGACAGTCCCAATCCACGCCGCGAATCTTTTGGATTTCGCCTAATACACCTTGACGCTTCAACTGGAATAATCGATCGCCTTCACAAGCCATCTCCAATCTTCTTTCGTTCATTACATCAGAGATGCTAAGAGAACTCAAGGTAGCTACGTTTGCACGTGTTCTTAGGTCGTTGATATAACCCAATCCTGAACCATCAGCATCGCTGTTCAAACGAACGTTACACTCTGCGTAGATCAAATACATCTCTGTCAAGTGGATCAGTGGAACGTCGATAAAGCTCGCGTCGAATTTGCTGATCATGTAAAGCTCATCTGCAGTTCCCGCGTTGCGGATGTCGTACCACAACTGACCGCGAAGGTCATTGGTATCCGAAGTTGCAGCTACATATAGATCAGCGCTTGCTTTCAGTGCTGGATTTGCATTTGGATCATCAGAACGGTAATTACCCACGTAACCTGAACCGCGCTCGTCAACCAAGGTGTCGCCACCAACCACTTCATTTGTACTTACCAAAGTGAAGATGAACTCTGCCGGCAAACTTCCGTTAGCGTGGTCGTTGAAACGCTTCGTTAGATCTTGCTCTAAGCTATAAGAACCTGAGCTGATTACCTCTGAAGCTTTTGCTTTCGCGTTGGCGAAATCGCCCATTTCCAAATAGACTTTAGCCAAAAGACCTTTAGCTGCCATTTGGTCGGCAAAGATCCCGTTGTCTGCAGGTAGATCTGCCTCAGCGTCCAAAAGATCTGAAACAATTGCTGCATAAACATCAGCTACGGTTGCACGCATTTGCGGAGTTTGATCAGCGCTTAGCTTCAGTGGAATACCCAAGTGGCTGTTATCTGGAGTGTAGCCATAAGGCAAGGCCCAGATGCGAACTACGTGGTAGTGACAAAGTGCGCGGATGAATTTTGCTTCCGCAGAAATTCTTTCGATGCTCTCTGCTGTTGCTCCTTCAAGGTCGGCTACCTCCTCCAACAAGGTGTTGGCACGGTATATCGCGATATATGCATCGCGGTACTCGCCGCCGAAGGAACCGTTAAAGAACGAAGAAGTCCAACGGTAAATTTGTGCGTACTCGCCGTTCAAACCTAGCGGATCAGCAAGGTTGTCAGACATTACTTCTGGGATGTTTTGGAAACGGCCGTTGAAGGCATTTGCCGCAACATCGTAAACGCTCACCAACAGCTGCTCTGCATCCTCAATGGTTACAATGGCAGAATCCGCTGGGATTTGAGACGTGGTATCCGCTTTGAAATCTAGGATACGCTCACACGATGAGTTTCCTACTACAATCGCTACAAGTGCTAAAAGTGCTACTATCTTTTTCATGATTGCTAAGGATTAAAAGTTAATGTTTACACCAATGTTGTACGTCTTCTCCTGCGGTGGAGTGAGGTACGTGATGTTTGGTGACATGTTACGGTCAGTAGCGTTCTCGAAATCACGAGCAATCTCTGGATCCAAACCGATATAGTTGGTCAAAGTGAGCAAGTTTGTACCAGTCACATTTACCGTCAAACCTTTCACGTTTTTGATCAATTTATCTTGTGGCACTCGGTAGCTCAACTTCACGTTACGCAAGCGAGCGTAGGTTCCATCGTGCAACCAAAGGTTAGTGTTGATCCACTCCGTGTTAGAACCGTAGGTACGGTAATCGCGGCTTAGACGCGGGTAAGTTGCGATATCACCCGGCTGTTGCCAGCGGTCGAACAAATCTGTACGCATGTTCCAATCGGTCACCACACCCATCTGACGCTTCGAAGAGCTGTCGTAGATATCACCACCGATCGTGAACACCCACATGAAGCCAAACTCCCAGTTCTTATAGTTGAACGTGTTGGTCAAACCACCAATGGCGTCTGGCATCACATTACCTACTGCTACACGATCCTGTAGGTCCCAAGTGTAGGTCTCGTTACCTTCTTTATCGAGGTAAACCGGTAGACCATTTGCCGGGTCTACGTGAGAGAATTGAACGAGGTAGTTTGTACCAATTGGCATTCCTACAACGACACGAGTGTCGTTCGTACCACCACTTACTGCATCTGGCGAGTACTCACCGATAGAAGTAATTTGGTTGTAGTTACGAGCGATGTTGAAGTCTGTTGTCCACGTGAAGTTATCTGTCACGATGTTTCTCGACTTGATCGCAAATTCAACACCTGTGTTGTAAACGCTACCTACGTTGTCCCACCAAGAACCGAATCCGGTAGAACCTTGAAGTGTTACGTTCAATAGCATGTCGTTTGTTTGCTTGCGGTACCAAGCCAATTCACCTGAGATGCGGTCGTTAAACAATCCGTACTCAAGACCCACATCGTAAGTAGTAGAAGTCTCCCAACGCAAGTTTGCGTTTTCACGAATTACGGGGTAGCGGTACGTCTGACCTGCGTAACCGTTGTTCGCTACGTTGTAGTAACCGAACCACTGATACGATGGGATAGCTGAGTTACCGTTCTTACCTACCGAAGTCTTCAACTTCAAGAAGTTAACTGCAGGTAGATTGGCCATGAAATCTTCGTCAGAGATCACCCAAGCCACCGAAGCTGCTGGGAAATTACCGTACTTATTATTAGGTCCAAACTTTGAAGAACCGTCACGACGAATCAATGCTTCAGCGTAGTACTTTCCTTTGAAGTTGTAGTTCAAACGGGTAAAGGCAGAGGCAAACGCATATTCCTCGATATAGCTCAATGGATCATTCACCCACTGGCCCGTTTCGCGGATCTGACCTACAGCCTCGCTGTCGTAGTAACCGTCCCAACGCTTAATTCTATTGTATTGGTACTCCGAACCAACCAACCAGTTGATGTGGTGGTCTTCGCCCAAATCTTTGATGTAGTTCGCTGTGGCGTTACCTGAAGTGTTGTAAACGCTGTACGGGTACATGTTTGCACGACCCAAGAAGTTACCGTCCGCATCCTTATAGGTAGGATCGTAACCTGGCTTCTCCCAAATGTGGTCTTCAAAGTGCATGTAATCGAACGCCCCTTGACCGCGGAAGGTCCAGTTGTCGTTCAATTTGTAGTTCATTGTAATATTGTTGATAGAACGATCTTCGATAGCCGTCCAATCTTTCATGTCGCGTTGTGCAACAGGGTTCAGGCTAATACCGCCTTTCAACCAGTAATCTCCGGCCGAAGCAACAAGGTTGCCGTCGTCATCGTACTCGTCTTCTGCGTAGTAAATAGGATAAATAGGAAGTGCACGAGACATTGCCTCACCAAAACCTCCTGACCAAGCGGCATCGATACGGTTGTTTACCCCGCGAGAAAGTGACGTGCTCAATCCTAATTTGAATCGTTTCGTAATGTCAAAATCTGCATTGATACGACCCGAAAGACGCTCGTAAGAGTTGCCCGCCAAATAACTGTGGTTATCATTGTAAGAAAGGCCCGCATAGAAGTTTCCTCCCTTGAACCCGCGAGACGCAGAGAAGTCATAGCCGTGCTTAATACCTTGACGAATGGTCTCCTGCACCCAATCGGTTCCTTCAAAAGCTTGTGCCTCAGCCCAGCTCATACGGTTACCTGGAAGCTCCGGAACACCAACGTTGCCGTCGTTTACCCAAGCCTCTTCGTACATCTGAAGGTACTCGTCCTTGTTCATCATGTTAGGCAAGGCAGTTGGGTTTGAGAAACCAACGCGAGATGAGAAGTTGTAGGTCAATTTCTTGCTCTTACCTCTTTTCGTCGTAATCAATACAACCCCGTTAGAACCACGAGAACCATAGATACCTGTTGCAGCAGCATCCTTCAAGATCTCTACAGATTCGATATCGTTCGGGTTGATCGTTGCAAGAGGGTTGGTGTTAAAACCACCGCGGTTACCGTTAAGGAAGTAATCTTGAGTAATTGGAATACCGTCTACTACATAAAGTGGATCACCACCCGCTGAAATAGAGGCCACACCACGAACACGTACCATAGAGCCTGAACCCGCGATACCTGAACCAGTGATTACCTGAACCCCTGCAGCCTTTCCTTGTATAGCATTTTCAAACGAAGGTGTTGGAATGTCGGTTAGCTCTTTGGTCTTCAACGAAACTACAGATCCAGTAAGATCGCGCTTACGAGCCACACCATATCCTACTACGACAACTTCGTCTAGTTGGTTGCTCGCAGGCTTCATAGCTACATTGATGATTTGCTTGCCTTTGATATCAACTTCTTTCACTACCGGCTCGTAACCGATGAATGAATAAGTGATGGCATACTTCCCTGGCTTCAAAGAAAGGGAATATTGACCGTTGAAATTTGTAGAGGTTGCTCCACCCTTATCAACTGAAATGGCTACCGATGGAAGTGGTTCATTGAACTCATCTACCACCGTACCTGAAACTGTCTGCGCATGTATTGCACCGCCAATTAGCAGGGAAAGAGCCACGAGAAAACGTGAGAATCGCTTCATGTTTTGGTGTTAAGTGTTGTACCCTTCAAATGTAAAGAATACACTTTTTCTTAGGAAGGCGGGAAAAAGGCGGTATTAACTGAATCCGCCCACTTTTTAACCGAACAAAGCTCTTTTGAGGTTAAGCCAAGCTATCTTCTGATTTAATACGGTACAGACGGGCCGGTTTGTGAAGCACCCCTTTCTGCTTTTCTTCAGTAGCCTCAATCATCTTTTCACGGACGATTTTTTTACGGAAATTTCGCTTGTCCAATTCCTCTTGAGTAATGGCCTCGTGCAGCTGTTGTAGCTGGTTCAAGGTGAATTTTTGAGGCAACAATTCGTAAGCCGTTTTATTGAGCTCAAAATGACGTTGAAGCTTCATCAAAGCCACCTTAACAATGGCATTGTGATCGAAGGCCAGCTCAGGAATCTCACGAATGTCTTGCCATAAGGCTTCGCCAGCGAAACTCGACGGGTTCGGAATGAAATCGGCCATTTTTACCAAGGCGTAATAAGCAACTGTAATTACCCTTTCTTTTGGATTAGCACGATAGAGCTCCAGCCATTTCCTATCCTTTTCAGCATTTACACGAAGTGGATCGCCGAAGGTGTGGAACTGTTGTAAGTGTACATCTTTCAAACTAGCCAGCTCCCACAAAACGCGGTCTGCTGCAGCATCTAACCCTTCACCCCTATGGATCAAATCCCCTGGAAGACGTTTTCTCAAAATGCCTTGACCAATGTCTTTTTCTTCGATCAGAAGCACATTCAAGCGCTCTCCATCGAAGCCGAAAATGACACAGTCAACACTGATATTAGGATTGATATCCTTCAATTCACTCATGGTCAGTTTTTGGTAACGTGTTAAATTTGGGGTGCTTCAAGATAAGCACTAAAAATTTAATAAGTGTATTATTTACACTAAGTTACTATCTTTGCGCCCATGTCTGTAGAGATTAATAATATCGTAGTTCTTACTTCAGGGGGCGATGCTCCTGGAATGAATGCTGCCATTCGTGCAGTAACAAGAACGGCTTTGTACCACGGAAAAAAGGTCTTTGGCGCCTACCGCGGATACGAAGGAATGATTGAAGATGATATCGTAGAATTGACCACAGAAAGCGTAAAACACATCCTTGCGCAAGGTGGTACATTCTTAAAAAGTGCCCGTAGTCAAGAGTTCAGAACCCCAGAAGGTCGCGCGAAAGCAGCAGCTAACTTAAAGAAGCGCAATATTGACGCCTTAGTAGTTATCGGTGGTGACGGATCCTTTACCGGTGCATTGAAAATAGCTGAAGAGCACAACATTCGTGTCATAGGTGTTCCCGGAACTATTGACAATGATTTGTACGGTACCGATTTTACCATTGGTTACGATACCGCAACAAACACTGTGATCGAAAGCGTGGATAAAATTCGCGACACGGCCTCTTCACACAACCGCCTTTTCTTCGTGGAAGTAATGGGTAGAGATACCGGATACATTGCTGCATCTACAGGTTTGGCCACTGGTGCCTTGAGCATCATCTTACCAGAGAAGAAGAGTACTTACAATGATCTTTTTGATGATTTACGCCAAGCGCAAGCCAAGCGTAAGACTTCAAACATTGTTATGGTCGCCGAAGGCAACCACCTAGGCGACATCTTCGAGATTGCGCAAGCAGTGAAGAAGGAATTCCCAAGCATCGACGTTAAAGTGACGAACCTAGGTCATACTCAGCGCGGTGGTTCACCATCTACCAATGATCGCGTTTTAGCTTCAGTATTGGGCTTCTATGCAGTAAAGGGATTGATGGAAGGTCAGGCCAAAGTCATGACGGGAATGATCAACCAACAAGTAGTTTATACGCCTCTATCAGAAGCAATTTCTAAGACCACAGATTTAGACGAAGAAATGCTAACAATCGCTAGAATTCTAGCAACCTAACAACACATCAGATTATGAGTAAAATTGCAATCAATGGCTTCGGCCGCATCGGTCGTTTGACTTTCAGAAACTTGATCGAAAGCGAAAACGTAGAAATCGTAGCAATCAACGATTTGACAGCTACAGACATGCTAGCGCACTTGTTGAAGTACGATAGTGCACACGGTCGTTTCAACGGTACAGTTGAGCACACTGAAAACAGCTTGATCGTAAACGGTAAGGAGATTACTGTATACGCTCAGCGCGATCCTGAAACTTTGCCATGGGCAGAGCTAGGTATCGACGTAGTAATCGAATCTACTGGTTTCTTCCGCGATGCAGAAGGTATGGGCAAGCACATCAAAGCAGGTGCTAAGAAAGTAGCGCTAAGTGCTCCAGCTTCAGGCGACATCAAAACAATCGTTTTGGGTGTGAACGACGGCGAATTGACTGCAGAAGATACCATGGTAAGTAACGCTTCGTGTACTACGAACTGTTTGTCTCCAATGGCGAAGGTATTGGACGAGAAGTTCGGTATCGAGAGCGGTTTCATGTGTACCATCCACGCGTACACTTCTGATCAGCGTATCCAAGATGCTCCTCACTCTGATAAGCGTCGTGCTCGTGCAGCAGCAGTAAACATGATCCCTACTTCAACAGGTGCAGCGAAAGCAGTTGCTTTGGTATTGCCACAGTTGAAAGGTAAACTGGACGGTTACGCAATGCGTGTTCCAACCATCACTGGTTCTGCTACAGATTTGACAGTTACTTTAAGCAAAGAGGTTACTGCTGAGGAAGTAAACGCTGCTATGAAAGAAGCTGCAGAAGGTCCATTGAAAGGTATCCTCATGTACACGGAAGACCCAATCGTAAGCTCTGATATCGTTGGCGATAAGCACAGCTGTATCTTCGATGCTGGTGTTACTTCAGCAAAAGGAAACTTGGTTAAAGTTCTAGGTTGGTACGACAACGAAGCAGGTTACTCTGCGCGTTTGGCAAACCTTGTTGAGCGTCTAGCTTAATACATTACTTTAATGCCCCCGCGGCTGCGCCGCGGGGGTTTTATATAACTCGCTATGATACTAATTGCAGAAAGTGGTTCTACGAAATGTGACTGGGTAGTTCTAAACTCAGACGGCTCTGAGCATAAGCGCTTCTCTACAATGGGGTTCAATCCTTATTTTCATTCAGCTTCTTTTATTCACGAGGAGTTGAGTGAGAACGAGGTGGTTAAAACCATCCATACCCAAGTAGAATTCGTTTATTTCTACGGTGCTGGGGCTTCTTCAGAAAGCTTGAAAGACATCGTTAAAGATGGCTTACAGCAAGTGCTGCCTAATGCACACGTTAATGTAGATCACGATCTTGTAGCAAGTGCTTATTCAACTTACACGGGCGAACCAGCCATTACTTGTATTATCGGCACCGGTTCAAACAGCTGTTATTTTGACGGCGAGAGCGTTAGCGAAGAAGTGCCTGCTTTGGCATACATCTTAGGCGATGAAGGCTCAGCAAGCTTTATTGGTAAGCGTTTGGTGTCCGATTTCTTGTATAAAAAGCTCCCTACGGAGATGGCAGAGGATTTCTTCAACACGTACCAATTGGACAAAGATGAAATCATCACTAGCGTGTACAACAAACCTAATGCGAATGTGTACCTCGCGTCTTTCAGCCGCTTTGCTGGGAAGCACATGGAGCACCCATATGTGAAGCAGATCGTACGTGAAGGATTCGCAAAATTCGCGGATATCCACATCGCGTGTTTCGACAACTGCAAAGAGGTGCCTGTGCACTTTGTGGGTAGTGTTGGCGCTATCTTCCACGAAATTCTTGAAGAGGTGTTGGAAGAGCGCGGCATGCGTCTTGGACAAATCATGCGCAAGCCTGTAGACGGACTCATTAAGTATCACCTTGAGTACTTGAAAGTACTCGATGCCTATAAAGTTTAAACCGATCACATGATTAAAGGATTCCTTTTTGATCTAGACGGCGTTATTGTAGATACCGCCGTTTTTCATTTTCAAGCATGGCGTAAACTCGCTCAAAAATTGGGCGGCGACTTTACCGAAGAACAAAACGAGCAGCTCAAAGGCGTAAGCCGAGTAGATTCGCTCAAGAAAATCATTGAATGGACTGGCGCTACTGTTAGCGACGAAGAGTTCCAAACGTTGATGGTAGAGAAAAACGAGTGGTACCTAGAATTGGTGCAGGGTTTAGGCCCGCAAGATGCACTTCCAGGAGCACTTAATTTCTTGCAAACTGCCCACGACCAGGGCATCAAAATCGCGTTGGGTAGCGCTTCGAAGAATGCACCCATGATTTTGGAAAAATTGGGCATCACACCATTGTTCACTGCGATAATTGATGGGAATAATGTGGTAAACGGCAAACCTCATCCGGAGGTATTTTTGAAAGGAGCAAAAGCTCTAGGACTAGAACCGTCAGAATGTGTCGTGTTTGAAGACTCCATCGCTGGGGTCCAAGCGGCAAAGACAGGTGGCATGTCAAGCGTGGGTATCGGCGATGCTGAGACCTTGCAGGCAGATATCCACTTCACCGCATTGGGCGATACGACTCCTGAAGCTTTGGTAGCTCACTTTTAAGAAGCTTACACACATCATATGTTCAATAAATATACTGAGGTAGACCCTTGGAAGATCATCGAGCGCGGTTGGGATTCTAAGAACCACCCAAAGAGCGAGAGTTTATTTTCTATTGGTAACGGCCGCATGGGCCAACGTGCCAATTTCGAAGAAACCTACACCGGCGAAAGCCTTCAAGGCTCCTACATCGCTGGGGTGTATTACCCTGATAAAACAAGAGTAGGTTGGTGGAAAAACGGGTACCCGGAGTACTTCGCCAAGGTATTGAACTCTTGTAATTGGATCGGCATTCAGGTGAAGGTCGACGGAGAGGAATTGGACCTTAATACCGCTACTGAAGTAGCATCCTTCTACCGCGAGCTCGACATGCAAAGCGGATTGCTCAAGCGCTCTTTCGAAGCAACCCTTCCTTCAGGCAAGATCGTAGCTGTTGAAGCTGAGCGTTTGGTGAGCATCGTTCAGGACGAGATTGGAACCATTTCTTACAGCGTTTCGCCGAAGAATTTCTCAGGCAAAATTGAATTGTGCTCGTACTTGGATTTCGATGTGGAAAACGAGGACAGCAACTACGACGAAAAGTTTTGGGAGCCTGTAACTCAAGGTCAAGAAGCGGGCGCAAGCTATGTACATGCCAAGACCAAAAAGACCGGATTTGAGGTGTCTGTTGCCATGCGCAACAGTATCACATTGGACGGAGCGCCGCAAGAATGGGGCATGAGCTCTGATGCGAAGCACATGTTCGTTAGTGAGTGCGCTTGCTATGAGGTCGCTCAGGGTCAAACCTTGAAACTTGAAAAAGTTGCGGCTGTATTATCAAGCATGAACCACGAGGCGTCAAGCTTGGACGCTAAGGCAGCAGCGAGCGCTACAGCGGCGGCCGCACAAGGCTATGAAGCATTGCGCAGTGAGCACGTAGCCGCTTGGCACAACAAATGGGAGACCTCTGATATTGAGATTGACGGCGATGCGGAAGCACAGCAGGGCATCCGTTTCAACATCTTCCACATGAACCAGACCTTCACGGGTGTGGACGATAGATTAAACATCGGCCCGAAAGGGTTTACCGGCGAGAAATACGGCGGTTCTACCTACTGGGATACCGAAGCATACTGTTTGCCTTTCTACCTCGCAACGGCGCAGCCGGAGGTGGCCAAGAACTTGTGTTTGTACCGTTACAAGCAGCTAGATAAGGCCATTGAAAATGCAGGCAAGCTAGGATTTACCGACGGCGCAGCATTGTACCCGATGGTGACGATGAACGGCGAAGAATGTCACAACGAGTGGGAGATCACTTTCGAGGAAATCCACCGCAATGCAGCCATCGCATATGGCGTATTCGATTACATACGTCACACACAAGATTGGGGCTATTTGGCCGAAGGAGGATTTGAAGTCCTTCTAGGTATTAGCCGATTCTGGTCACAACGTGTGAATTGGTCCGCAGAGAAAGAAGCCTACGTAATGCTCGGTGTAACTGGACCGAACGAGTACGAGAACAACATCAACAACAACTGGTACACCAACCGCATGGCGGCGTGGACCTTGGAGTGGACGTTGGAAGCCCACAATTGGCTTAAAGAAAATGCTGCGGACGCGCTTACCGCTATCACCAGCAAGACTGCGCTGAACGAAGACACTGAATTCGCGAAGTGGAGTGATATCATCGCCAAGATGTATTACCCAAAGAGCGAGAAATTAGGCGTGGTATTGCAGCAAGATGGCTTCCTAGACAAGGAGCAACTTACTGCCGACGACCTCAGCTTGGACGAGCGCCCGATCAACCAGCACTGGAGCTGGGACCGCATCTTGCGTTCGATCTTCATCAAGCAAGCAGACGTATTGCAGGGCTACTACTTCTTGAACCACCTCTACGAGGAAGAAGAAGTAAAGCGCAATTTCGATTTCTATGAGCCGAAGACCGTTCACGAGAGCTCGTTGAGCCCTTGTGTACACGCGATCCTAGCAGCGCAGATAGACTACCCAGAGAAAGCCTACGAAATGTACCTGCGCACCTCTCGACTGGACATCGACGATTACAACCGCGAGGTTCACGAAGGGTTGCACATCACCTCGATGGCAGGAACATGGATGTCTGTAGTGCAAGGGTTCGGCGGCATGAAGATTCGCGACGAAGAGTTGCACTTCACACCAAAGCTTCCGGCACAGTGGAAGGGCCTCACCTTCTCCATTCTCTGGAGAGGCGCAACGCTCAAAGCCAACCTCAGCGCAGAAGGCATGACCATCGAAAACGTGAGTGGCGCTCCAGCCAAATTCGCCATCGACGGTCAGTGGTTTGAAGTAGCCCCAGGCGAAAAAGCATCCACTGCAGCAGCAAATGCTTAATCATTTGATACTATCTTAGAAAGGCGCCTCGTGCGCCTTTTTTTAGCCAATATTCCATGAAGAAATTTCTACTAATTGTTACCGCTTTAGCCGCCTTTACTGCTTGTAAACAAGAGGAGCAAAAGGCGGTGCTCAGCTACAATGCTGCTGCTTTGGCAACACCGTACGTACACAACGGAGATACCAGTATCTTCCACATCAAAGACTACACTCTTGAAGAGGGTGCAGTGTTGAGTGGTTTGCCTGCCGGAGTCTACAGCTACACGACCGGCGAAGGGGTCTACAAGATTTTTGGGCGTCCTGAAAACACATTGGGAACAATGCGGATTTCGAGCCGTGAGCGCACCTTTGAAGTGCCTTTCGTAAAGGGTCAAAAACGCGGGGTCCAATTCCGCGTCGCCGCCTTCGAAGGAAGGGACGTGAAGGTCAAAGGTGAATTCAATGCTTGGAACCCAGAGGCGAGTTTCTTGCAGTGGGACGGCGACGCGTGGGTATGGAACCTCGTGCTTGCACCAGGCGATTATGCCTACAAACTGGTCGTTGATGGACAAGAGGTCATGGACCCGACCAATACGCTTAGCCAGGCCAATGGATTTGGCGGGTACAACAATATCCTATCTGTAGAATCTGAGAGCGAGGCCGAGCCTCGCGGCGTGCGCTTTGTCGGCGGTGGACAGCTAAAACTGATGTTTACCCCTATGCCGGAGGATCAAGAGGTCCTTGCCATGCTCAACAACACTCCTTTGAATCATAGCCGCTCGCCGTTGGCTACTGTTGTGGAATTACCTAAAGAGGTGGAGGCGATGGAGCTCGCTTGGGTACGATTGTACAGTGCTCGCGGTGGAAAATTGGCCCCTGATGCACTTATTCCATTGAGATATGGGAAGGTGGTTGAGGATCCGAAAGAATTGGACCGTAGTAACTGGCATACTTCCATTATGTACTTCGCAATGATCGACCGATTCCTAAACGGCGACGCTTCGAATGATGCGCCTGTGGACGACCCTGCCGT
>JAAZVU010000146.1 GCA_018623275.1 Flavobacteriales bacterium | reverse complement strand
CAAGTCAAGACTTCTCCAACGACAACGCCGCGGAGGCCGCCTTTGATGCTTTCTACTTCGTGCACACCTTCAACCTCTAAGCCGGTATCCGTTAGTAATTCATCAACGCGTTTTGGATCTAAATCAACAGATAAAAAACGCTTTAACCACTGGTAAGAAATGTTCATGGATAGTATTGTTCAATCGGCCCCAAAGTTACACTATTGAAAGAGAATAAAAAGCCCTAAATATGGGGCTTAGAACAAATTATAGAGCAGCGCGCCATAGATGGCAAATCGGAGGAATCGAACGAGGGTCAGCAATGCAAATTTTTGGAAAGGATAATCGTTCATTCCGCTAAGTTGACTTACGATAGGATAGGGCAGTGGTGTCAGGGCGGCAAGAACGATGAGAAGGCCCCCAAAGCGGTTGAGTTGTGCGAAGGTGTCTTTATAGCGGTCCAAAAGGAAGTTGCGAACGAAGGCACGGGTACGCCAGAATTGGCCTAAGAAATAGCCGATAATTCCAGCCAGGTAGCTCAATGAGGCCAAAATGGTCAGCATCCATCGAGGTTTCAGGGTTTCGTCAGCCCAGACAATTAAAAGTTCAGGTGTGATGAATCCTATGCTGATTTCGGAGAGGAAAAACAGTCCAATTAGTCCTTGTGGTGAGAAAAACTCTGTGGCCCATTTGGCAGCTGAATCGATGTCGAAAATGTAGGCGTCAAAGAGGTAAAAGAGCGCTAAAATGGCCCCGATAGAAAGCAGGAGCTTGAAGAGATTCGCCTTGATAAAGGTGTATCCTCCATTGCGCTGCATCAACAAGTGTTGCAGCCTCATAAAACGCTTTACAATTCTTACCATTTGGTTACGAGATCCTATTCCAACCCCAGCCTTCTTTGTACAAAGATTTCCAGTGGTCTTTTATAGGAACGTGATTAGGGTCATTAAGTTGAGGATCTATGGACAATAATTGTTCCACTACGTTGCGTGCCCAATTCAAAATTCCGCCGTCTTGCGTGAGGGAAGCTAACTTGAATTGGAGCTGACCGCTTTGACGGGTGCCCATCATATCTCCAGGCCCTCTGAGGTTCATATCCACTTCCGCAATTTCGAAGCCGTCTTGCGTGCGGACCATGGTTTCTAATCTCGTTTTTGCATCATTGCTAAGCTTGAAGGAGCTTACTAGGATACAGAAGCTCTCTTCGCTGCCTCGTCCAACGCGGCCGCGCAGCTGGTGGAGCTGACTCAAGCCGAAGCGCTCTGCGTTTTCTATGACCATCACCGAGGCATTGGGGACGTTCACCCCAACCTCAATCACCGTGGTAGCAACTAAAATCTGCGCTTTCCCTGAGGCGAAGCGTTGCATCTCTCCTTCTTTTTCTTCTGGCTTCATTCGTCCGTGCACCACTGCGATTTGGTATTCAGGACGAGGAAAATCGCGCAGTAATTGTTCGTAGCCCTCTTGTAGATTTTTTAGATCGAGTGTTTCACTCTCCTCAATAAGTGGAAAGACGATATAGACTTGGCGCCCTTTGGCAATCTCACGTTGCATAAAGCCGTTGAGCTTCAGTCTGTTTTTCTCGAAGAGGTGATGCGTCGTGATGGGTTTTCTTCCCGGTGGCAATTCATCGATGGCGCTAATGTCCAAATCTCCATATAAACTCAATGCCAATGTACGTGGAATAGGGGTGGCGGTCATCACGAGCACATGGGGCGGTTGCTCGTTTTTCTTCCAGAGTTTGGCACGCTGTGCCACGCCGAACCTGTGTTGCTCGTCAATAACTGCTAATCCGAGGTTGGCAAATTTCACGGTGGGTTCAATCAATGCATGGGTGCCAATTAAGATGTGAAGCTCGCCACTTTGAAGTCTTTGGTGAATGGAGGCCCGCTCTGCACTTTTTGTCGAACCCGTGAGCAAATCAATGGTAATGCCTGCGGGGTCACAGAGCTCTTTCAACCCTTGATAGTGCTGGGTAGCTAGAATTTCCGTTGGCGCCATGAGTGCAGCCTGGAAACCATTATCGATAGCAAGCAACATGGCCAAAAGGGCTACGATGGTTTTTCCAGAACCCACATCGCCTTGCACCAACCTGTTCATCTGAGCCCCACTGCCCACGTCTGCGCGGATTTCCTTGACTACACGTTTTTGAGCACCTGTGAGTTCGAACGGCAAGTAGTGGTTGTAAAAGTTGAGAAAGGTTTGACCTACCTCGGCAAACTTGTAGCCTTTTATGGCTGTCTTGTTGCGCATTTTGTTGCGCAATTGGGTCAATTGAAGAAAGAAGAACTCTTCGAATTTGATGCGCTTCCTAGCCGCCTCAAGATGCTCACGAGAGGAGGGGAAGTGGATCCAGAAAAGGGCTTGTTTTTTACTAACTACCCCATGCTGTCGGGCAAATGTTGGGGTAAAAGGATCTTCAACCTGGTCCAATTCTTTTCTCAACACCGACTTCATCACCTTCGCGAGGCCCTTAGAATTTAGGCCCTTTTTTGAAAGTTTGTCCGTGGTAGAGTAGACCGGTTCCATGGCTGACTGTACCTCATTACTGGGTGCGGGTGCTGAAATTTCCGGATGAGGGATGCTTTTCTTGCCATTAAAGGCATTGACCTTTCCGAAAACTACAAGCGGTGTGTTGAGCTTTAATGAGCGACGCACCCATTTGGCGCCCTTGAACCAGATTAATTCCAAATATCCAGTGCCGTCAGTGAAAGTAGCGACCAGTCTCTTTTGTCGCGGCGGACCCAATTCTTCCACCTTGGTGATTTGTCCTTTAATCTGCACTTCGACAGGGGCTGCGGTGAGCTGGGCGATGGTGTAGAACTGAGTTTTGTCCACATATCGGAACGGGTAATGTTCTAGGAATTGACCCGTAGTACGAATGCCAAACTCCTCAGCCAAAAGGGCCGCTCGATCCGGCCCGATGCCGTCCGCGTAGACTATAGGAGTTTGGGTAGTGCTCATCGTCGTAAAAGTAAGTATCTTTTGCCCGAAGAAAAATGCAGAATCAGAGTTCTCAAATATTTCGTTTAGGCACCTTGCTCATCGATGGTGTGCTTCTTATTGCACTATTCGTAGCCATTGGTTTATGGCGCTTCGACGACCTGCGTATTTCAAATCCGGAATACTACAACTACTATTTACAGCTCTTAGTTTTGACCTTGGTAAGTTGGTATGCCGCCGGCCGTTGGTCGGGTATGTTTACCTACACAAGCGGTCTAGAACAGCGCAACGTAACTGCCAATGTGTTGCGTGGAGCACTTGCTCAAATGGCCATTCTCGCCATCATCGTGGTAGGCTTGAAGGGCTATTACTACAGCCGTCTTTTCTTGGGCACCTACTTTGCACTCCTTTATGGAATAGCACTAATTTACAGGTTAATCTTTGTCCAATTCCTTCGCAATCAAATGGCTGGGGGCAAATGGCAGCGTACCTACATGGTTTTGGGTAAACACAGCTCTAGTGAGTCGTTGATAGAATTGACAACGCTTCGACCAGAATTAGGTTGGAAATATGAAGGGACTGTT
>JAAZVU010000003.1 GCA_018623275.1 Flavobacteriales bacterium | reverse complement strand
AATACAACGGTATCTATGTACCAGGTCCAGCTCACTTCATTCTGGGCCTTCTCATTAAACAACACCCTGAGCGGAACATACGGATCGTTCAAATACTGAAAGCCTGCACTAGGTTGAGGCATGTTGATGGCAATGGCACTATCGAGAAGTAGCTCGCCACAACCGTCTAAAAGCGAGAATGTATAGTAAGAAGAATCGGCAAACGGTAATACCGTTCTTGGGATGTTGTTTGTCAAGTTATCTAACCATGTAAAAACAACAGGCTCTTCACCGCCCAAATAGAACGGCACCAGCATTGCAGAATCACCCGGGCAAACACGGACAGTATCGCGCTCATACACCATTGGTTCGTACGGCTTCACATATAAATCTTGCTCAAAAACCATAGTATCACCACACTCGTCCCAAAGCGTGAAGAACACAGTGGTGTCTTGATTGACCTCTACATAACGAGTAAACGCAATGGACGAATCGCCGTGCCAGTAGCCATAGTAATCGCCCTCGTAGGAGTTGAGCAGTATCGACAGTTCGACACTATCACCGGGGCAAGCTACACTATCAGTAGCGCCCGGTAAGATTAATTCACCCAATAAGGTGTCTTTATCTCTGATGTAATACGGAAATCTTCGTACCGGATAATTGTAGCAATCTGTGTAGACATAGTCTTGAATTATAACGAGTGTGTCAATGCCTTCGACCACGTTATCATCATAAATCCAAAAACTTAAGGTATCGGAAGTTTCACCAGGTGAAAGCGTAATAGTATCCGGCAATGTAGAGAAGTCTACACCCTCAATAGCTGTACTTAAAACTGTGTCCACTTTAATTGGAATCTTCATCTCGATGCCTAAGTTCGCTGACCTAGAAAAGATGATCTGGTTTTCATTACAACCTTCAACGAGCAGCGAATCGTTGAAAGAGTTACCATAGTTCGTTGAATCGGTCACCGTAATAACAGGACCTTTCAATGAATTCTCTTCTAGAAATACCGCTGAGCTAAATGCGTTATCACTCACATTCGCGAGCTTTAGTCGTATAGTATACCAACCACCACATTCTACTTCTGCAGTGGCGGTAAACTTATCAGTGTACCCATCCAGAGTGGTGATAGATCCGCTAGAGGCATTATAATAAGCACTATGAGCAACGTAATTAGGATTGGCCGAGGTACAATTTGATGATGGATATGAACCCGATGGGCTACCAGAGTTGATCGTGTTTACAGCAATAGGGATAGTCGTCCCCGGAATGGTTGCGATGTTCCTTACAATAGTTTGACCGGTCGGTGCTGTTGTACCATTAATGTATGAACCTTCCAAAAAGAAGCCAAAGACATCGTTAAAGTTAGAACAGGTAAAACCATCGTATTCGTGTGAACCGAAGCAATAGTTAAAAGAAATACTATCAGATTGCGCGATGAAACTAAATTCAATCTCGACCATATCCTTTAAAGGGTATGTAGTAACTGAGGTTCCCAGCTGAGATAACACCCCAGCTAATTCACTGTCCGTAAAGGTCACGTTATTCCCTACGCCATGCGGATTAGCAATAACATCACTTGCATTTTGAGCCGCTACCATGACGATCCCACTTTGAATAGGAAATGCAGTATCGTTTGCTTGGAAATAGCCAATCTGATTGGTTGCTGCTTGAGTTAAAGGCAGTCCATTTTGCCCAGAGTTGTAAATAGAAAGCGTCGAATCAACAAGAATATTGGAAGCCATCCAGTACGGCTTGTTGTAATTCCCCGCTGAGCTTACGGTCATACTTGGGGTCTGGGCGAATAAAAATTGACCCAAAAACAAAAAAAGGATGACGTACAACTTGCGCATGCCCGAATATAGAAAAAAGCTACGTCATCAGGTGTTGTTACGATCACACGATTAACTTTGACAGACAATCAACTCATATCACAACCTATGGATCCTAAATCCTTTATTGAAAACCATAAAGACCGCCTGTTGAACGAGCTTTTCGAATTGCTCAGAATCCCTTCAATTTCTGCCGATCCGGCATTTAATGAGGATGTCGCGAAATGTGCCACAGCCATAGAAGGGCATATGAATGCGCTCGGTTTAGAGAATGTAGAAATTTTCCCTACCGCCGGTCACCCTATCGTTTACGGAGAGTGCCTGGTGGACCCCACGCTACCTACGGTGTTGGTCTATGGTCACTACGATGTTCAACCTGCTGATCCAATTGAGCTATGGGATGCTGATCCATTCGAGCCAGTAATTAAGAAAACAGACATACACCCTGAAGGTGCCATTTTTGCGCGCGGAGCTTGTGACGACAAAGGTCAAATGTTCATGCACCTCAAGGCATTTGAAATTTTGAAATCAGAAGGTACTGTGCCTTGTAATATCAAATTCATGATTGAAGGCGAGGAAGAAGTAGGATCAATGAATCTTGAGCCTTTTATCAAGGAGCACAAAGAAAAATTGGCCTGTGATGTCATTCTCATTTCTGATACCGGAATGATTGCAAATGACGTTCCTTCGATCACCACCGGATTGCGTGGATTGAGCTATGTAGAAGTAGAAGTTACAGGACCGAACCGAGATCTGCACTCTGGTCTTTACGGGGGTGCTGTGGCCAATCCTCTAAACATTTTAGCTCAAATGATTGGTTCGTTGCACGACGAAAATGGAGTCATTACTGTTGAAGGGTTCTACGATGGTGTTGAAATCGTAAGCGATGAAGAGCGTACCCTAATGGCGAAAGCGCCGTTTAGCCAAGATGCCTTTAATGCCTCTATTGACATTCCTGCAGGACAAGGAGAAAAGGGATATACAACGCCTGAACGCACTTCTATTCGTCCAACACTTGATGTCAACGGAATGTGGGGAGGATATATCGGCGAAGGCGCAAAGACCGTAATTCCTTCAAAGGCATACGCAAAAATTAGCATGCGCCTAGTTCCTGGTCAAGACCCAGATACAATCACTGAAAAGTTCATAGCTCACTTTACCAATATCGCTCCTGAAAGCGTTAGCGTAAAAATCACACCTCATCACGGAGGATTGCCTTATGTGACTCATACTTCAGATCCTGCTTATCAAAGTGCTTCGAAGGCTTATGAGACCACATTTGGTGTGCCTGCTCTTCCTGTTCGTTCTGGTGGATCAATTCCAATTGTTGCCCTATTCGAACAAGTATTAGGCGCTAAGAGTATCTTAATGGGATTCGGGCTAGATTCTGATGCCATCCACAGTCCAAACGAGCACTACGGTGTCTTCAATTACTTCAAGGGAATTGAGACCATCCCGTATTTCTACAAGTACTACGCTGAGATGAAGTAAATCGTAGTTTTCAAGCATAAAAAAACCAGCCCTGCGGGCTGGTTTTTTTGTGTCTTATTCTTCCTCTACCCCTGCAGGGCCTCTTTATTGAACGAATTGTGAATTTGGTAAATACTCTCGGCATGCTTCACGAGCTCGATCAAATCTAAGATGATGTTCACTTGGAGCTTTACCAATCGATTACTCACCTTATTCGTTGAGTAGAAAGCCAACTCATTGTTCAGGGCCTTATTCAGCTTGGCAGTCACTTTCTTAGCCTTTTCACCCAGCTGTCCACTGTCCTCATCGCGACCGCTTAAAATTTGACGGCGAACATCATCGATATAGCGCTTAATCTCATCTTCGGCGTCGATGATTAGATCCAAATATTCGCTGCGTGGAACACCACCGAAATTGGTAATGTGATTCAAGCAATTCTCACTGAGCTTCGCCGCCACACGGTAAAGCTCGACCATATTGTGATGCGCATGGATGTGGAGCTCTGTATATAATAATTGGTCCTCTCTATTAAAGGCATCATTCGAAGCGAAGGCCTTCTTGAAATTTTTAGATAGCTTTTTCGCGTCCGATTCTAATCTCTTGTTACACTCGAATAAGATGTCTTTGTTGGAGCCTACCAAGGAGCGCAAAGACAGCGTCACCATTTTATCGAGGTTACGCAAATCATCTGCCACCCCGCTTTTATGAACTTCAAACTGCTCGCTTAGTTCTGGCTTCACCTCAATGGCTTCAACATCCAACTCAATCTTATCTGAATTCTTAAAATTCAAGTGAGAGCGAACTAGCGCTATTGCCGCAAAGACCACTATGATAATGACCCCTACCTTTCCGCCATAGAACATGATAAGACCAAAAGACGCTGATGCAACAAAAGCAATCACAGCTGTCATGATCCAACCACCTACAACTTGTAATACTCCAGCAACGCGATATACCGCACTGTCCATACCCCAAGCACGATCCGCCAAAGAGGTACCCATGGCAACCATGAAACTTACATAGGTTGTAGACAATGGGAGCTTCAAGGACGTAGCATAGGAAATCAAGATAGAAGCCGTCATCAAATTCACAGAAGCACGAAGCAAATCAAAACTCGCTGTGCTATCCTCCATCTCCGCCCTATCGTGGGTAAACCGAGCGTTGATGCTATTGACCGCATTTTGGCCGATAATTGAACCTAAAACTTTTCCGAAGGATACAAATCCGCCCACGATTCCTCGTGATAAGGCATTGGAGTTAAATCGCTCATCACCGTCTCCTTGACGTGCAAGCTTCACCTCGGTTTGACTCACATTACGCGCCTTTTTCGAGGTCCACAGCGTTGCCACCATGATCGCTCCAGCTCCTAGAAGCATAAATAATGGAGCTTTGGCTTTATCCCCAAGGATGTCCATGAAGAATAAATCCGGTGCCATTCCCGATGCCGACCAGGCTTCCAAAGACTGCCAACCGGCCACGGTAACACCAATAAAATTCACCAAATCGTTGCCGGCGAAGGCCATTGCCAAAGAGAAGGTTCCAGCAAGAACAATGAACTTCAGCGGATTCAACGCTAAAAAGCGCTGCATAATGAAAGTGATGACGGTCCAAGCCACGGCGCTCACACCTAAAATGGTCCAAGTATGCTCACCAATATAATCCCTTGTATCGCTGCCAATAAAGCTCGCACCTTTAAGTCCTTTGATCACTAAGAAGTAGGTAATAGCTGTAATAGCTATACCACCGAATGCCGCGCCGTAGCGACGAAGACCTTCTTTTAGGTTAAACGTGAATAGAAGACGGGTGATGAATTGGACCAGTGCCCCTGAAGAAAAAGCGACGAGGACACTCAAGAAAATACCTGAGATGATCTTAGTTGCCGTGGAGAAATTGATGAATTCAGCGAACTCCACCTCCATTCCTTGCTGGTAACTGTATAAAAGACCAATGATAAATCCGGCCCCAAGTAGTTCAAAAACAATACTTACTGTAGTCGACGTTGGCAACCCGATACTATTGTAAAAATCTAGCAGGATAATGTCTGTCAACATCACTGCTACAAAGACGAGCATGATATTATCGAAAGTGAAGAAGCTCGGGACAAAAATGCCCTTTCGTGCTACCTCCATCATTCCCTCAGAAGAAACCGCCCCTGCCAGTACACCTATCGACGCAATGATCAAGATGGTGTTAAAAGAAGCGACCTTAGAACCGATAGCCGAATTCAAGAAGTTCGCCGCATCATTACTCACCCCTACAGTGAGGTCAATGATTGCTAAACAAAAAAGTACAAAGACTAGAATTTCATACCACATATCTCGAGGCCAATTTAGTCGGCTAAAATAGCGCAATCGTTCACGCCCAAAGCGAACTTAAGGTTAAATTTGAAAGACCAGCCCTTTCCCAAAATATCATCAAATGTCGAATAACTTACACGAATCCACGAGCCTTTATCTCCAGCAGCATGCAGGCAATCCTGTACATTGGCAAATGTGGAATGAGGAATTGATGCAAACAAATACGCCGGGCGAAAAGCTTCGTATCATATCTATTGGCTATTCATCTTGCCATTGGTGTCACGTAATGGAGGAGGAAAGTTTTGAAGACCATGAGGTGGCCGACCTAATGAATGAGCACTTCGTCTCCATCAAAGTGGATCGAGAAACCCGTCCTGATATAGATGCGCGTTATATGAATGCACTCCAGCTCATGACAGGAACGGGCGGATGGCCGCTGAACATCATTGCCCTACCAGACGGCACTCCAGTCTACGGAGGCACCTATTTCTCTAAGAAGGATTGGATATTAGCACTTCAGCAAGTAGCGCAACTCTGGGAAAATCAACCCCAACAAGTCTTGGACTATGGCGAGCAAATGCGCAATGGGTTAAAAGACATGCTCAAGGTCAGTTTAAATACAAAGCAGAATACTTTTAAAACTGAGGATTTCGACGATGTAGTAGCATTTTGGATGAGAACCATCGACCCTGTTCACGGAGGACCCAATGGAGCACCAAAATTTCCGTTGCCTTCGAATTTCAGCTTTCTCCTAGATTACGCCATATCTAAAGACGATCAGAAAGTACTTGATTACGCGCTGCTAAGTTTAGAGAAAATGGCCCTTGGTGGCATTTACGATTGGCTCCGCGGAGGTATCACTAGGTATAGCACTGACAGATTTTGGAAAGTGCCGCATTTTGAAAAAATGCTCTATGACAACGCCCAAATGATGGGGCTCTATGCAAGAGCATTTCGCTATTCTCAAAATCCGTTATTTATTCAAACGGCGAGATCTATCTCTGAGTTTCTCGAAGGAGAAATGAAACTTGATAGCGGTCTTTTTGCGAGCGCTCTAGATGCAGATTCCCCTACCCCAGAATCGCCGAGAGAAGAAGGTGGCTACTATACCTGGAGTACAAAGGAACTCGAATTTGCTAATATCCAAGAGCGGTCAAAATTCAACGATTACTTTGACATTACTCCTTATTCCGCTTGGGAGGGCAAATACATTCTTCACCGGACCGAGCCTCTTGAAAAATGGGCCGATATTTGGGAAATGAGTATTGATGAAGCCCGTTCCTTAGAACAAAACTGGAAGCGTGAATTACAATCAAAATCTACCGAAAGAATACCAACTCATCCCAAACCTGTGCGAGATCCAAAAGCACTTTGTACTTGGAATGCTCTGTTGGTTCTAGGTTGGCACGATGCACACCTCGCAGATCCTAAAGGAGGCTTTGATGAAAAAGCTCTTGCCTTAATTGCCTCAATGAGTACTCACCTACTCCAAGGAAAATCAGTCTTGCACGAAATTAACGGCCTGGAGGGCTATCTAGACGATTATGCAACCATCGGATTGGCACTGCTCCGAGGATATGCATTGACCGGGGATGAATCATATTGTACCAAAGCTTTAGAAATAGCCCATGTTATTGACCAAGACTTTGCGCAACCTGAAAGTCCATTCTACCGATACAATCGCTTAAAAAGCGAAGATTGGAAAGAAGTATTGGAAGTTGAAGACAATGTCATACCCAGTGCCAATTCCTTTGTCGCGCACTTCTTCCATGAACTAGGCACCTATGCTGGGCAGATGAATTGGCTTGAAAAAAGTAAGATCATGGTAGAGAGCATCCATGGTAAGGTCTTCAAACACGGTCAGAACTTTTCGCATTGGCTTGATTTGGCCTTATCCCACACTTTTGGCGCAAAAGAGGTCGTTACCATTGGTCATAATGCAAATACAGCGCTGGGTGCAATCGCAGCAAATAATTACCGCCCAAACACGCTGTATCTCTCCAGTAAAAAAGCTGGCGAACTCCCTTTAACACGCGGACGCCCAAATGATAAAACACAATACTTCATCTGTAAGCACGGTGCTTGTAATCTGCCAACAGAGGATGTAAAAACCGCCACTCAGCTATGGATGGAATAGATAATCGCTGCCCTTGGTGCCTCAGTTCACAGCTCTATAAGGATTACCACGACAACGAATGGGGTCGACCAGTAAGGGAGGAACAAAAGATGTTTGAATTTCTTATCCTCGAGACTTTTCAAGCAGGGTTAAGCTGGATCACTATCTTGAATAAGAGGGAGCATTTTCGCGCTGCATTCCACAATTTCGATATAGAAAAAGTAGCCTCCATGGATGAACTAGATGTAGAAGAACTCCTACAGAACAAAGGCATCATTCGCAACAGACAAAAGGTTGAAGCTGCCATAGGCAATGCAAGAGTCGTAAAGGAGCTTCACTCTGAAGGCAAAAGACTCGTCGATATTCTATGGAGCTATGTAGATGGAACACCTGTAGACAACCAAAGGAGAGCAATGGCTGAGGTACCCGCGGTGACAGAATTGGCTACCAAAATCTCGAAGGATTTAAAACAGATGGGCTTCAAATTTATTGGTCCTACTACCATGTACGCCCACATGCAAGCTTGCGGCATGGTCAACGACCACCTGGTTTCTTGCCCTGCCTACGCTGCTTGTCTAGAGTAGTTTTTTAGAAGATTTCAATGCGACGAAATCTTTCAGATAAAACGGCTCAAAATAAGCTACATCCTCACGGACCATCTCGGTAGTATCTAAGAATCGTGGCATATGAAGCGCGCTCGGGAATTCATCTCTGCTGTAGTCCCATGAGGTATTCCCATGCAACTCACTGACTTTTTCCGCAGCATCACCCATCACGTGCACTTTTTCTGTGTTCCATTCTGACCAGGATTGGGTAGTGACTACGACAGCTTCTACTTCACCATATGCCTTAAACACATTTCCCTCGCGCAGCCATTTTTGTGCAAAAACCTCATCGCGACGGGCATCAATAACGGTAATCACCAAGTCCTCTTCTACCTTATCAAAATCGAAACAACCCAAAGTAGGAAGGCTAAATAAAGGCAATCTAGAAGCATAACAAATACCTTTTGCCGCACTCACACCAATACGCAGACCTGTATAAGAACCCGGCCCTTTACCAACGCAAACAGCCTCAAGCTCTTCAAAAGTAATTCCTGCCTCGTCCATACATTCCCTGATCAGGAGGTGCAAGCGCTCGCCATGGACAAACTTATCAGCATGTTCGCTTCTAGAGTGAACTACGGCGCCTTCAGATACTAGAGCGACGCTGCAATTCTTAGTTGCTGTCTCTAGGCAAAGGATCATTAATCTTCTTTAGTTTTTATAGCAGCCCCTTTCTTTAATTCACGCGAAACGGCGCTGTAAGGACCCACAACAATCTCAGTACTATCCTCAATACCTTCAAGTATGATGTACTCGTCATCTTGAATACCAGATGTCACAACCTTAAGATCTACTTTTGACCCTGTTGGCAAGAATACCACCTCGTAGCTTTCATCGCTTTCGCTATCAGATCCATATCGTTTTGCTGAAGCAGTGGTGTCTTTACGAACTGATACTGCTTGTATAGGCGCAACAATAGCTCCTTTCACCTTGTTGGTGATTATCTCTACCGTGGCCGTCATACCGGGGCGGAACGGATTAGCGCCATAGGTGTCCTTCAAATGCGTATAACTGCTGTTAAGAATTCGAATCTTGACTTCGAAATTGGTCACCTGATCTGCAGATGCACCCAAAGCTAGATTGGCACTGTTGGCAATCTCACTAACCACGCCTTCGAACTTTTCTCCCAAGAACGCATCTAGTTCAATCAGCGCAGTATCACCAACAACAAGTTTTACAATATCATTTTCATTGACTTCGACCAACACTTCCATTGTGTCCAACTCTGCAATACGCAACATCTCGGTACCGGTCATAGTCGCTGTTCCCACTACTCTTTCACCGAGCTCGACATTTAATTGTGTCACAGTTCCTGAGATGGGTGCTACAATAGAAGTACGCTTCAAATTTTTGTAGGCTTCATCGAGGTTTGCCTCGGCGCTTTGGAGGTTGTACTGTGCGCTCTCCTGCTGTAATTCTGCCACGGTAATTGCGCGCTGTGCAGCATCGAACTCTTGCTGTGAGATGGCGCCTTTCTCAAAAAGTACTTTGTTTCTATCCCAAAGCTTGTTCGCTTCGATCAAACTTGCCTTACTCTGTGCTAATCCCGCTTTAGCACTGTTTACCGCCGCTCTAGAACGTGTGATAGCACTTTCATACAGGTCAGGGTTAATCTTAACAAGCAAGGTTCCCTCTTCCACATACTGACCGTCTACAACATTTACTTCGATAATCTCACCACTGACTTCTGGACTCATTTTAACCTCCACCTCTGGCTGAATCTTACCGCTAGCAGTTACAGATTCAACAACCGTACGCTTGTGAACGTAACCAATCTCAACTTCTATTGCATCCGTATTAGAGCCTATCCAGCCTTGTTTTTTTGCTACAATGGCAAGAACGACCAATAGTACAACCGGAACGATTATTTTAAAATTCAATTTCATGGGACTGTGTGGTTAAAGGGTGATTTGGTTGAATAAGTAAAACTCAAGGACTTTCACCTTGAAGAGGTAGTCGAACTTGGTCTGAATTTCTTGGCTTTTAGCCGCCAAAAACTGATTCTTGGACAAACCTAAATCAAAGGCACTGATAACACCTTGATCATAATTCAGCTGTGCATTATTTAATGCCAATTCCGCCGCTTCCGAAGACGCATTCGCAGCATTGTATAGCGCCAGCGAATTCTTCGCATCTACTAATGCTCGTTCAATAGTTTGACGCACTGCAAGCTCACTAGCCTTTTTATCTAAGGCAGCATTATTCTCTTGAATCTTCGCTCTTTGGACCGCAGCATGAGTCTGACCACCATTGAATAGCGGCACTTGGAATCCAAAACCAATGAACTGGTTCCAATTATCTGCCAATTGATTTCCTATTGTATATTCAATCTGCGAATTTGGATCAGGAACATTCACCACTTGCGGAACTTGCTCGATATTTCCAGTAATTGGGTTTTCCACGAGGGTGTAAGTAGTCAACTCTACAAAATCGGTAAAATAAGGTAGTCCCTGCACGTAATTTGAATTCAACTGCGCCAAGAAGAACAAACTAGGGTACCTCGCGGCATTTGCAAGCTTAATTCCGTATTGCGCACTCTCCAACGACGCCTCGGCAGCTCTTACTGAAGGTTGCTTACGAACTGCTTCCTCTTTAAGGTCAGTTCTACCGTAGTCATTCAAACTCAATTCGGCCAGATTCACCTCGGGCATTTCGATCTCAAAGCCTTCAAAATCACTTTCCAATTGCAACAGCTGAAACAATTGAAGCTTACTCAAAAGCACCGCATTACGAGCACTAGTCAAGTTACCTTCATCGTTTTTAGTCTGGGCCACACTCTGCAGGTAATTGTCTTTTGAAATAGCGCCATTGTCGAACAACAGTTGCGTTCTTTCCAAAGACTGAAGCGAAGTCTTGAGTTGGCCATCAGCTACAGCCTCGAGTTGCATATTGACGATGATCTGTAGATATGCTGAGGCAATGTTCAAGAAGGTGTTATTCTTGACTTCTTCCAACTGATAAAGCGCTGCGACACTCGACATTCTTGCCTGTTGCAACAGGTATAAATTACGTCCTCCCGAAAGCAGCGTCCAATTCCCAGAAGCAGTTGTACTTAACGTCTGACGCGAACCTGGCTGACGTGTATTGGTAATAGGATCAATGGTTAGACCAAAGTTCCAATAATATCCTCCATTAATGTTCGCAGTCGGCAGGAAGGCCAGCTTACTTTGCATCTCAGCCAATTCTGCATTGGCAAGCGCATTTTGACCGCGCTGAATATCTATACTATGCTCACGCGCATGCTCAATACACTTATTAAGCGTCCAGCGCTCTTGAGCATATAAAGTCGTGCCCAAACAAGTAAAGAGGGATAAAACAAAAAGAAATTTCTTCATCGGTACTACTGTAGGTTTAGTGGTACACCGAAGATAGTTGAATTAGTTGGCTTTTTTAGCCCTATATAAGCGATATGCAATACCTCCAATTATGAGGTAGGGAAATATCATTAGATACAAAATACCATAGTTCAGCCCTGCGCCAAAACCGCCGCCATCAGCGCTTTCAGCAACAGCCTTACACATACTGCACTGCGCCACGCTCAGAAGGGGTGAAATCAATAATAATAAGACTACTGCAAACTTTCTCATTAGTAGTAAGGCTGCATGAAGATATACACCAACACCCCTGTAAGGCTCACATATAGCCAGATTGGGAAAGAGAATTTTGTAATCCTTTTGTGCTTTTCAATATCGTTTGTCCATCCTCTCCAAATACTGAGTAATGCCAAAGGAATGACTGGAATACTAAGGATGATATGAGAAATAAGAATAAAAAAGTACACATATCGAACGCTACCCTCGCCTAAGAATTTCGCACTTGGGTGAGTGGTATGATAAATCACATAGGAGATCAAGAAAATTGAAGACAACACCAATGCAGTAATCATGAAGGTCCTGTGAATAGCGATTTTCTTATTCTTAATCGCAAACAAAGCCAATAAAAGGAAAACAAATGTCAAACCGTTGAGCACTGCATGGATCAGTGGCAGACTGCTTACAGAGGCATTCTCAGTCATCCCCAAATTCACCTTCCACTCTGACGGCATGATCATTAATAGACCTACTGCCACAGGAATAACCGCACTAACGATGTATATAAAATTTAGGACTTTCTTGTCCTCTGCAATATCAGTCATCTAACAGATTGTGTTTGTCGCGTTCGTATTCCGCAATTAATACTTTAATGTCCGATTCTAGGTCGTTCAATTGTGTTACATCTAAAACGTCGTAAGAGCCCACAATGTTTCCTAAATCGTCTTTTCTACTTCTAATATGTCCGTTCCAATCCACAATTATGGCATTGGTACTGTGTAAGAAGCCTCCTTCAGCCGTTTGATCCTCGAAAGCATTCAAAAATAGGCTCTTTGCCAAGGAGTAGATGTGTGTTTTATCACCTGTGGTAAAAATCCATTTACCCTCTCTGTAATTGCGCTCCTTTTGATAAACTGCTAGCGCCTCTACTGAATCCTTCTCTGGGTCTACGGTAATACTCAATAGCTTAAAATCTGGATACCCCTTGAATCTGCTCTCGATATCATTGAGATGGAAATTCATCGCCGGACATATTGTCGGACAAGTCGCAAAGAAGAAGCTCACCACATAGATGGTAGAATCCATTACCTCTTTATTGATTTCTTCGCCTTGAGCGCTAACGAGATTGAATTCAGGGATTTCGTAGTAAACAGTATCCCCTAAGGCTTCATCATAGGTCTTCTCACCTACATAATCCAAGGTTTGAAAAAACACCTCATTCTGTCCGTAAACAAAGATGATGTAAACTAAAGCGGGTAGCACTAATACTGCTATTAGTGCTACCCGTTGAAATACTGTTATTGCTTTCATTAACTAAAGAGGTATGAACCTTCTGTCAATAAGATAAAAGTCAAATAAGGAATAAGAATCAAACTAGGAAGGTACAAAGCATACTTCATCGCTTTCTTCTCATACTTAACGTGCATGAAAATTTGCACGATATATGCTGCCTTAACAAGCGTCAATAGGATGAATACAATATTCAAAATTGACGTTCCAATTACTTGAGTTAACAAAAACTCAGGCTTAATAATACCGAGAACCACCTCGACTCCGGTGATCACTAATAGGATCCAGAATACTTTCCAAATCCACCATGTTCCATTGTGTTCTGCCATGATTTCTTTTTTATACGAGGTAGAAGAATGTAAATACGAATACCCAAACAAGGTCTACAAAGTGCCAGTACAAACCAACCTTTTCAACCATGCGGTAATGTCCGCGTCTTTCATAAGTTCCAAGAAGAACATTGTAGAAGATAACGAAGTTGATCACTACACCTGAAAATACGTGGAATCCGTGGAAACCAGTAATGAAGAAGAAGAAGTTTGCAAACTGTTTTCTTCCGTATTCGTTGTGGATCATGTTCGCTCCTTGAACGACATCCCCTGCTTCCAAGAAAGCAACGCTTTCTGCATGCGTAAAAGCACGTCCAGCTTTGCCTGGTTCTTTCAAGTATAGAGAAGCATCGCCTTTCATTGAAGACAGAACTTCTGCCTTGGTAAATGTTTCGCCGTGGTTACTCGCGTGACCTTCTTCCATGCCATGTACAACCTGGCTGAAGCTCAAACGCTCACCTTCTGCGTTGTAAACGTGCAGGATTTCTTGACGCGCTGTTTCAACTGCACCGCTATCACCGATAATGAAGTGGTACCACTCCCATGCCTGAGAACCTACGAAGATGAAACCACCAACGATGGTCCATAGCATCCAGTTAGTAACAGCACCTCTGTTCATTTTTTCACCGGCATTTACTGCCAATACCATAGTCACTGAAGACATGATCAGAATAAACGTCATCAAGGCAACGTAGAGCAATGGCTGGTCGCCCTCTAAGCCTGGAAAGTGAGTAAAAACGTTTTCAGCAATTGGCCAAGTGCTTTCATACTTGAAGCGCATTAAACCATAGGCGGTTAGGAAGCCCGAGAAGGTCAATGCATCTGATAACAAGAAAAACCACATCATGAGTTTACCGTAACGAGCACCTAATGGTCTCGAACCGCCACCCCAATGGTTTGTGTCTTGAATTAAATCAGCATTAGAAGACATAACGAGTGTTTTGAATTATGATTCGTGCAAATCTAACGAATAAGAGTCAAAAAGATGAATAAATATATCCACAAAAGGTCCACAAAATGCCAGTAGATTGAAGCCAACTGAACACCGTGATGGTCTTCCTGAGAATACTTTCCACCATACGCCCTTACCGTAGTGTAAAGAAGTGAAATAATACCACCACCTAGGTGAGCGAGATGAAAGAGAGAAATGGCGTAAACCCAAGACCCTGCTGGGTTAGAACCCGGCCCGGTAAAGAAAACTTGCTCTTTAATCAACTCTCCCCAACCTCTTACCTGAAGTACCGAGAAGATGATACCAAGGACAATTGTCAACCATAAGAACAATCTTAAGCGTCCCTCCTCACCATTTGAAATCGCTTTTTTACCCAACCACAGCGTTAACGAAGAACCTATAATTGCTATAGTACTATAGTTAAAAGCTGAAGGCAATTCAAATACCAGCCAATTTCCAGATTCTACTAATGTGGTTCGGCTAACCACATACCCTGATGTCAAACCAGCGAAGGCCATAATAATTGACCCAATACCTATCCATAGGAGTGGTTTTGATGCTTTTCTTCGTTGTTGTGCTAATGTTTCCATACCTAGATAAATCTATCA
The DNA here is from genome assembly GCA_018623275.1 of Flavobacteriales bacterium. Classification (GTDB taxonomy): domain Bacteria; phylum Bacteroidota; class Bacteroidia; order Flavobacteriales; family Schleiferiaceae; genus UBA10364. Next base: position 24,574 of record JAAZVU010000003.1, on the reverse strand, counting down.
ATGACGTATATAATCTGCATTCCTGTGAGATAACCAATACTACTGAGCATTAGTTTTCTAGCGGCTTTATCATCTCCACTTTTCAACAATCGAACTCCATTTGCTAAAACCCAAAGTCCTAACAAGAGTACAAAAGCTGCTCCCATGTAACTCAGAGTGAGGTCCCCTGTAATACCAAAGGCTGGAAGTATGCCTACAGCTATCATCCAAACAGTGTAAACAATGATGTACAACTGAGTCGACCTATCCTTTGCACCTGATGGCAGAAGATTATATCCTGCTTTCTTGTAATCTTCAAATGAGAACCATGCAATCGCCCAGAAGTGAGGAAATTGCCAGAAAAACTGTTGAGCAAATAAAGTACCCGTCTCAATATCGAAATCATTTCTTGCAGCGACCCAACCGAGCATGTAAGGAATGGCACCAGGAAAGGCTCCTACGAATACAGCCAATGAAGTACGTGCTTTCAAGGGGGTGTAAACCGCTGCGTAGAGCAATGCACTTATCCCACCAAAAAATGCTGATAGGACATTTATGCTGTACAGCATGAACAAACCAATTAACAAAGCAGAGATTGCCGCAGTGTAGGCTTGTGCAACAGTCAGAGTACCAGCCGGTAAAGGCCTGTTCTTTGTGCGATTCATCAGGGAATCTTGTTCCACCTCATAAATCTGATTGAATGCATTTGACGCCGCCACGACAAGCACCCCACCAGCAGAGAGCATGATAAGATCAAACCATGAAAACTCCTGATATCCGAGAAGGTATCCGGCGACAGAGCTGAAGACAACCGACATGCCAAGACGGAGCTTTCCCAGTCTTACTATCTCCTTGAAAAGTGTTGGTTTCTTTACTTCAGACACCTGGTGAATTTTACAAGGTGCAAAGATAAGATACAGCGTTGTGATTTACTGAGACTTATAGCACAATAAAGTGTGGATTTAATAAGTCTTCTTTATTGTAACGCAAAGGAGCTCTGCTTTCCTTTTCTACCATCTTAAAACCAGCCGCTTCAACTACCGCTTGCCCAGCTGCGGTATCCCATTCCATTGTTGGTGCGAAACGTGGATATACATCCGCTAAGCCTTCAGCAACCATGCACATCTTTAGAGATGAACCCTTCGAAAGTATAGCCACCTCTCCGTGCTCCTCTCTGTATCCTTTTAAGAATTCTTCGGTCTCTTCATTCATATGGCTGCGCGAACCTACAGCTGTAAATGGACGATCAACCTTGATTGGCAATTGTACTCCCTTGCCTAAATCATCTCCAGAAATAGTGGAATTGGCATCAATAGTCAATTTCAACGAACCATAAGCACCCACACCAACATATAACTCGCCTGTAACTGGAACATATACGACCCCCATAACAGGCGCACCATTTTCTACCAAGGCAATGTTCACGGTGAATTCACCATTGCGCTTGATAAATTCCTTGGTACCGTCTAACGGATCAACAATCCATAATTGTCCCCATGAAGATCTCTGCTCAAAAGGCAAATGCTTACCCTCTTCACTTAAAACTGGAATACCTGTAGGCTCGAGCAACTTCATGATGGCCATGTGCGCACGAGTATCAGCTTGAGTCAGTGGACTATCGTCTCCTTTCACCTCAACCTCGGTTTCCTCGTTATTATATACTTCTAGAATTTCCACTCCACCGTTAAGCGCAGCTTGAGCAGCGATGAGTACCAGTTTATCTTTTTCTTGGTTGGTCATAGAGTTATTGTTTGAAGGCGTAAAAATAGAAAAGCCCGGACCAAGGCCCGGGCTTTTTTGAAATATCAATTACCGAATTACTGCAATCTTGCATTAATTGGCACTGTGTATTGCATACGTACAGGTTTACCACGTTGCTTTGCAGGAATAAACGTTGGAAGCTTCTTGATTACACGAATAGCTTCATCATCAATCAACTTATCCACTCCACGAGCGATAGTAACTGAACTTACTTTACCGTTTTTCTCGATTACGAAATTCACGTATACCTTACCCTGAATACCCATCTGGCGCGCCAATTCTGGGAATTCAAAGTTTTTACCAATGTGCTTCATAATCTCCTTATTGAAACACAAGAACTTCTGATCTTCAGTAGCTTTCTTTTCACAACCAGGGAATACTGGCTTGTTCTCTACAACTGCAAAGTTGAAAATCTCGTCTTCTTCTTCCTCTACTTCTTCAACGATTTCGATTTCTTCGCTCTCGTCAGTTTCTGTAGATTCAAATTCAACCTCTTCAATCTCCAAATCGTTCTCTACAATCTGGATAACCTCTGGCGGTGCAGGTGGTGGTGGTGGAGGTGGCGGCGGCGGAGTTCTGTTTGTGATAATCGCAATCTCGTCTTCATCTTCATAACTCATCTTACCCAGCTCACCAGGACCTGATTCGTAAGATCTGTATTCCAATGTGAAGAGAGTCAGCGCCAATGACAACGTAAGACCGATCAACAAGAAGAGATTCTTCTTATTCTCTGCATCTGCATTGTAGGATTTTCTATTCTTCATGCGTTAGAACTAATTGAGGTGCTAAAATAGCCAAATCTACCGTTAGCACAAATGAGTTTTTATTAGTTATTTTTTGAATTGTACCGGAATGGTGTAGGTGATTGCAACGGGCTTCCCATTTTCTGTGGCCGGCATTACAACCTGCGGCAAAGACTTCATCACCTTAACTGCTTCATTTGAGGCCAATTCCGAAAAACTTTTCATGACTTGAGGCTCCTGTAATTGGCCATTTTCGTCAAACGTGATTTCTACAAAAACACGCCCTTCCTCTTCCAATCCTTTGGGATATTTCAATGAAGTCATCACATGCTCCATAAGCGTTCTGTTAAAACACACTTGCATATCACCGTTAGCCTCTATGTGCTGGCAATTTTCAAAAGTGGGCGCTACTTGCTCTTGGGCAAATGCCGGAATGCTTAAAAATGTAGCTAATACAAAAATTAGATGCTTTTTCATCTTATTGGAGCTTTACGTTTACCGGCAGAATGTACGACATTCTAACGGGCTTACCATTGATCTTTGCTGGTACAAATTGAGGCAAACTCTTCACCATACGCACAGCCTCGTTGGAAATAAGCTCATCTTCACCACGTACGACCTTTGCTCTGCGAACAGTTCCATCTTTTTCAATAATGAATTCCACAAATACCTTTTCGCCAGAAGAGAACATCATCATCTCTTCAGTAACCTCAAAATTTTTGGCTACGAAACCTAAGAGCTCCTTTTGGAAACAGGCGAAACGATCATCATCAGTTGCCAATCCTTCACAGCCTTTAAAAATGGGTCTAGACTCCACTGCCGTGAACTTGTAAATATCATTGTCTACTGGGTCTGGATCAATAATTTCAACGATACCATCGTCAATGACACCTGAAAACAAATTCGGATCTATTGCTGGAAGAACCGCAGTATTAGGAACAATCTTTATAATGTTCGGGTCAATTTTCGGAGCAGTTGATGCCAAAGGCTTGGCCGGCATAGATCTTTGGGTGATGGGCACAACCCAGTCCTCTTCATCTATGAAAGCACCCTCGCTATTATTGACAACCATTAGTGGGCGCTCAACAACACTCCACTCTAGTGCGGTGTAGGCAGCGCCTAAGGACAATACCAGTCCTAGGATCAAAAACAAGGGACGTTTGTTCTCTAAATCTGCTTTAGCAGTTTTTCTGACTTTTAGGCTCATAAACTTCTCATTTTTAGGGGTTATGAGAATTAAAGCCAAAAAACTATGCCAAGATTCTATGAATTACTCTTGAGACGACCATACCAGCAACAGCACCGGCACTGTTTGCTATGGCATCCAGAAGATCTGCTGAACGACCCAGCCCCATCCAACTTTGAAGCAGCTCAATGAGTCCGCCAATTAGCACTGCAATGAGCCAATAAATGAGTGCCTTTCGTTTTTTAATTGGTCTGCGATAGCCTCGTGAAGAAGCGAAGTAGAGAAAATTAGTCCAAGAGAAATAAAGGATGAAATGAACGAGTTTATCGCTAATCTCAATCTCCCATCCAGGATCGAGATCACTCACTGGAGCAAGACAGGCGTAGAAAATTAAAAAGCCCCAACCAATGGCAGGGGCTCTATATATCCAAGGATTTTGCATGGCTTATCCAAGCATTGCTTGATACGCTGCTGAATCCATCAATCCGTCCAATTGAGACGCATCGCTAATCTTAATTTTAACCATCCAGCCTTCACCGTATGGGTCGTCGTTTACCGCCTCCGGAGCATCTTCTAGTCCTTCATTGAACTCAAGTACCTCACCTGCAACAGGCAAGAACAAATCACTCACAGTTTTCACAGCCTCAACACTACCGAAAACCTCGTCTTGATCTAAAGATTCACCTTCTGTATCGACATCAACAAATACGATATCACCTAATTCGCTAGCTGCAAATGCTGTAATACCAACAAAGGCTTCATCACCTTCAACGCGGATCCATTCGTGATCCTTTGAGTACTTTAAATTATCTGGGTAGTTCATCCGGGTATGTTTTTGACAAATGTAAAATGATTTTTATTTCCGCAGGCGCTATTGTGCAAGATTAAATCTAAACGCAATACCAGCATTTGTATTCAAGGTTGGGAACGCATTAGAGGTCTTAAACTTACTTACCGTTTGATCGTAATAGAGTCGAGCGGTCAATTTTGAAGACAGCATATAATCTGCACTTGCCTTCAACGACCAGATGCGTTGTCCCGCGGTAACTTGATCCACACCTTCTTGTATGCGACGAATTACGGTTTGGTTGTCGCGCAAACTAAAGTCCAATTTCAAATCCAAATTCGAAGTTATCTTCTGTGGACGGCCATCGCTCACGATGTTAAAGCTTACATCCTTTATGATGTATCCGGTACCGATTACTACTTCCATTCCTCTGGTATCACTCAATTGATTGTTCACCAGAGATAGATTCATTTGACGGTTGCGCTTGATATCTAAGCGTAAACTCGCTTGATTCTTCATACGCATGTTCAGACCAACGAAAGGTCCAAAGTTCTCAGCAATGCTCACTTGTGAAATTTGCTCAATTGGCAAGAAATCACCGTTGGTATTTCGAATATTATTTGCCGGTTCCCCGTTCTGAATACGCTGCTGCAGAAGCATGTTGCTCTGGTACGAATTCATCGTGTACAAACTCTTGTAAGTATGCGTCAATGTAAATGATTGGAAATTCTTCTTGAACCATGGAATTTTCATCAGTCCGTTGAAGTTTAGGTTCCAATTCGGCATTGGCAAATTCGGTCGTCCATTCAACACCACTTCGTTCGGGTCCATGCCGCCATAGGCCGCTAAAAACGCTGGCACTAACACCTCAGCACTGTTGTAGCTGTACCCGTCGTACCCTTCTCGAGTACCGGTACTATCGTCCGCGGCCGTGATGAAATTACCGATGTAGGTAGGATCGTTAGAAGCCTTGTTGTCCCTTAAGCGTTGCGAGATAATATTTCTGTTTGCTAGGAAGAGATTGTAAACCGGAGAATTGGATGAATCAATTGGCTCAAAAGCACTACCTATGGACAAGAAACTAATGGAATAATTCCCGTTATCCATTGGATTAAAATTGTAGAACCCTGCCGGTAAACCTAGGGTAGTATCGATCAGTGGATCGTGGTACCTAAAGATGGATGAACTGTTCAAACCAGCCACTTTGGTAGCTGTGATCTGCAATCTCAAATCTTGCCAAGGCTCAACTGTCGCACGGAAATTCAAATTCTCAGTAAAGGTCTTTTGGAATTGATTCGGCTGCTTGGTATTCTGAGTCAACCAACCATTAGCAGCGGCAAGCGCCTTAATATCGCTCTGGCGACCGAACACAAAATCTAGCCCTGGGGACATCAGCGCACTTGGATCCAAACCAAAGTACGTTGGGTTGGTAATGAGCCCGGGAAGCAAAGTACCGTTGGTCTGAGAGTAGGTCAAAGATACCGAGCGAACCATCATGGCAACGCGTGCTGCACCCAACAGAATCTTGCTATCCTTCTTTTCCTTTTCTTCCTCTTCCTTACCCTCTTTCTTCGGCGCTCCGCGACGTTGTGGCGCACCACGACGAGCTACTGGTTGTGGTCTACCGCCTTGATTTGCCTTACGTAAGAAAGGTATCTGATTGTAGAAGTTGATAAAGTTTGCATTGGCCGTGAGCTGAATATTGTTGGAGTTCTGCGCCCTGTTACCAAAGTAAAGTTCAGGTTTTGCCTGAGGATTCAAAGCAGCCGTGGAATTTGTTTGCCAATCGTAATTCCCGGAGTAACGAACACTTGCCGAGGTCCAATCCATGAATGGGAACTTATTAATTGGTATCTGCCAATTCACATTTAGCGTCTGGTGGAATTGTGTTGGTCGACCTAGGCTCGATAAACCCGCAATAATTGTATCTCTGTTCGCCTGCGTCTTTGGATCACCTGGAAGCTCATCTACCCTACTCTGAGCAGTTGCATTGTAATCCAATTTCAAGCCCTTAGACAAATCGTACGCCACATCGTACATGCGCTTCGAAGTGAGGGCTTTATTGTAGGTAACAGGCAATGAAATAGCCGGATCGAAAGTGTTGCGCATTTGCATCGTCGCTAGTTGACGTCTAAGCTCCGTACGCATGCTCACCTTCGATGGTAGATAGTAGAAATTGAAATCTCTAATGAGCGCCAATTGCTTGTTCTTAATCTTATTCTTGAACGGTGCAATGTTCTTAGGACGCGTTTGGTAATTGTAGTTCAACGACGCCGTATGCATCACTCGGTGATCCTGGACAATATTGATGTTTCTACGGTCACTTTCCGTGAAGGCATAAGAAGTATTGAAGTTGCTAATGGCAAATGGTGAGTTGGCCCAATTGATGCCTTTGGTGGTTACTCCGCCTCCCTTACTTCCGCCTTTGGGAGCTGCTTTAGGCCCAGCAGGACGGCCACCGCCACCAGAACCTTTCTCCTTGCGAACGTTGGTAAAGTTGATGCTCTTGCGCATCTGGTACTCTTGTCCTGCAAACCTAAGACTGTCTCGCTCCTCTTGGGTATCAACAGCTGCTAAGGATTCCTTGAAGTCGATATCAGGATCCAAAGGATTGAATTGAGGATTCTTGAAGCTCTCGTTGAAACTAAAGAACATCGGGAATTTAATGCCCGCCTCTTGCGGCAAGAATTTGTCAAGATTTACATTGGTTTGCACACCGTAGGAGCGCTCCGCAAACTTGTTTCTCTCGTTTACCGTTTGATCAATAGAACCAAATCCAATAGTACTCATCGTACCCGTCAGGTTTACGTTTGCAACATCAGCAAGCTTCGCACTCGCTGTTGCCGTAGCGGCCCAACCTCCTCTGTTGTCAAAATCGCTCAAGCGCAATTCGTTGACCCAAATTTCCGCACACTTCGCCTGGCCGTCGTCGCCATCGGTCGCTGAGCGTTTTTTCGGATTACGTATACCAATAAGCAAGGTTCGAATGTTCCCTAGGTTCGGCGCACCTACAACAGACAGCTTGTGTCCCTCAGGTGTTGTAACCGTGTATTTGTTGACCAAACTGAGCGTTGGGTCACTTTCCATCGCTGCATTCCTTGTCAGCTTCAAGGTTTTCAAATCTTCAAAGACGACATCTATATTGTTATCAGTCGGCCATATATCCTCAGGTAATAATTCACCCCAAGGTGTGACTTTCAGCGGGACCTCGTATTCGTAATAGTTGCCATTGTAATCGGAACCTAAACGAACAAAAATGCTCAAATCGCCATCGTTCAAATCTTCGAATTCACCCGCTGCTTCTGCGTGCACAAACATGCGCAGACGTTTGTACATACGCATGTCAAAGTTGAAGTTGCGGAATACTGCACGAGCATCGCCGTCTTCAATCCCACAAATTTCAAGGGACATACTCTGCTCATTCTGCTGAATGATCTGCGTTCCTCCATAAACCAATTGACGCTCAATATCTGGAGGCAAGACATAAGGAATAGGTGTACGTCCGCCGTTTTCCTCGAGGTTTACTGCATTGACGTTAAATGAAGTTTCATCGTCCTCATCGATAGGCACGTTATCACGCACATCGTCTAATGAGAATGGGAATCGCCTCCATTCTCCACGAACCAATTCAAAACGCGCAAAACGCATAACAATAGGGTCGTCGAATTCACGAAGGAACATTCTTAAGAATCGGATGGAACGGAAATCCGTGATACCACCTACCTTCTTCTCTGGTTCAAAAACTGGAATCTTGAACTGTATCCAGCGAGTTGGTCGAGACATACCGTTCGGAAGATCATGACTATTGGTTTCGTAAATATCCGTGATGTAGTTCTGACCAACGACCAAATCCTCAGGACGCATAGAGACGCGGTATTGGAAGTAGCTCTCCGTTTTACTCAACGTCTGATCGCGGTTAGCATCCTCCTTATCTGGAACGTTAGTCGCAGAGGCAGGAGCACCATTGACTGTTACCGTAGCACTGTTTCCTTGGGTACCATTAAAAGCCTTGTAGCGCTCCATGATATCGGCACTCTCAGCATCCAAACTATCGCTGCGGTAAAAATGGAAGTTGTCGCGGGATGGATCTGGGTAAGCGCTTTGATAAGCCACCGACCCCGTACCGTAGGCATTGATAATTCTGTTCAAATAGCTCGAGGAACCGCTCGGCGCCCAAGTGCGCTCTTCGCTATCCAATAAAGCATCAAATCCGACATCTTGTACTTCGCGCGCACCTGCCGCATTATCAAAGAATTCTGTGATGGGTTGAATCTCACTGAGGTAGCCCCAGCGCGTGCTGTCCATTTGGCTTTTATCACCGTTGGCAGGAATGCCGTTTTCAAAACTTTGTCGGCCGTCTTTCAAAATGTCTTCACTAACGCTACCAAGGTTGAAATACAAATCTCCACCGTCCGGAGCGTTATCGTTTTCATAGAACGGGTCCATCACCCAGAACTGAATGAACTCAATATTCTGCTCCTCAAAGTTGTTGATCTGCAACGGACGCATAATACCCGCCCAACGCGACGAAGGGTCCACAAGCTCCCCATCTGCACTTAAACCCGCACTAATGCCAGGCTCACCTTCTACATCAAAATTGTACGGGCCCGGTTCATTTGGATAGTACGCGAGGTCGAACATCGCCAAATTGCGCGCTTCGTTTTGAGCTAAAGAGTAGTTCGGGAAGACCTCCTTAACCAAGACCTCACGCATGCGTTGATCAGAAGTGATTTCAGGATCGTTGCGAATATTTTCAGGAACAGCACTACCTCCTGTGTATAAGGATGGATCAATGATGTACCATGCCAATTTTGCCCTGTTGTACCCGTAAGCCAAATCGTTATTCAAAGAACTTTCGGGGAACAAATCGTCTTGATTACCCGGGGTCGAAGCAAGGTTCCAAGCATTCAAACTGCGTAAATCAATGGTCGTCTGTGAACTCTCAAAGTCGTCCAAATAGGTCGTCTCGGACCCAGTGATTCGAATACCGCGAGGCGATCCCGGAATGAGGTGGGCGAATTCACCGCGGAATTGGAGGTTACTCTTCTCCTTAGTTTCGATGAACGGCAGTGCATCCATCAATCGCGTCAAATACGGTGCCTCGTTGCTGTAGTTGGTGTTCATCCCCCATATCGTATTCGAAATAGGTTCGTCACCGATGTTTACCTTTTGGGTCAGTGGACGTTCGGTCAAATGCAACCAAGTCCCGCCCACATTCAAATGGTCGTTGACTTTGTGGTCGATATTCGTTCCGTAGAACGTCTTGGTCTGAACATTAAATAAGGTGTTGTTTTCAAAGTTCACCTTAATCGGAGAACCGGAATTCATTACCCCTTCGTTGATGATGCGCACCCGGCCCAAAGAATAATCTACCGTGTAGTCCTGATTTTCGGTCAAAGTTCGACCGCCAGCTGTCACTGTAACCGAGCCTCGTGGGATGTTAAAGGCACCGAGGGAAATTTCTGACCCCGAGGCGCTCTTGTACTGGCCGCGGAGAATGAATTTGTTCTTTTGAGTTTGCTCTTGAGCTCTGAAACGGGTACTGTCGTATAGCGCGTTGTAGACGTACTTATTTCTTGCCTGTTCGGTGTCCAATTTTTCTTCGAGGTTCGAACCAAATGGCTCAATGACCGGAAAAATGATTCGGCCGCGCTGCTGGTCGATGGTCACCCCAGGGACAAAGTCAAAAATCCCATCTGGGAATGGGTCATTGTTGTTGTTCAATCGGTCCAACTCCATTACACCGACGAGCAATGTGTCGCTCAAATTTCCATCCGGAAGGAACGGAATAGGAACTCCCGTCTCATCATTCATGTACAACACGTCCATGTAGAAGTCTTCACGGTCCAACTGGAAGGCATTCAAGGCATAGATGTTTTTCATCATCAAATCCCAAGTTGGCATGCGTACATCAAGCACTGTACTCTTCAGAAGTTTGAGGATTAAGGTCTTTGGCGGAGTAACACCATCGTTTGAAAATTCCCCAACCTGGTAGGTACGACCTCCAGCAGTATATTGGAAAGCTACTGCAAGTACCTCATCTTGATTCAAGGCTTGATTCAAGGTGATATAACCGAGCTGCGGGTGAAATTTGTATTGGTTTTGGTCCAATTTCCGAGCATTGGCGAGCTCAACATATTCTCTCGCTTCGGCAAAACCTGAAGTACTCAAATCTTGATTTGCCGTGGCTATATCTCGGACTCCAGGAATGTTGGCTTCTAGAGTAAGCGGGTCCAATTGGTTGTTGGCGTTGTTTGGATATCCTTCGATATTGACGTTCGAACCCGGGAAGATGCTCACCCCTGGCAAATTCGCATTGGAGTTACGGTAGGCATACTTATCGTCCGAACCTAAATCCATAAAAGCAACGATGTTGCGCAAATTCTGAGTCGAGCTTCGTTCGTTGGTCACCCATACCTCCACCTTAGTAATCTGGACGGGCGAAGTAACCAGCGGCATGTTCTCTAAATATTCCTCGTAATGCTCGCGGAAAAATTGCGCCAAGAAGTAATGGCGATTCGCCTCATATTGGTCGCCTTGGATGTAGAACTCAGTGGTGGTCCCCCCACCCTGTACATTGATGCTTTGGCTTTGTGAGCGTTGTTCTGAGAAGACCGTGGTAACGGTGGTATTTCCAAATTGGAATTGGCCCTTTAAACCAAAAAGGCTTTGGGCGCCCGTAATCAAGGAGCTATTGAGCGGCATATTGATATTACCCATCTCAAGACGCTTAATAATGTCGTCTTCTTCGCCCTCAAAATCCAGCTTCATTTGATTGTCAAACGCAAATGATGCCTCGGTATCGTAGTTCACACCGAGCTCCAAGCGGTCGCCAATCTTACCCTTTACGTTCATCTGGATGCGTTGACCAAAATCAAAAGCAAAGGTCTTTTGGTTACGTACAGGAATTCCAGGATTCTCAACATACTGGTAGCGGCCCCCGAACCTGATTTCCGCCATACCCTGAGGGCGAATTTCAACTAAATCGCTGCCAAATACTTTTCCGAGCGCCTCGTTTCCCGTTTGAATCTGTGGCACCAGTCCTTCACTATCTCTAGGATTATCCCCGGTAGGATTGTACATAGAGGCTTTATCAGCCATGTAATCTTCCTCTGCTCGATCGTACATGTATTGGCGGTACTGATCTACCGTCCAAACCTCAGGAATGGGCAGGCGGATGTCACCAATTTTTCTGTACACCAAGTAGTTACCTGAAGTCGGGTCGTAAATGATTTCTTTGGCGTAGTTCGAAGGTTCAGGCAAAGAAATATCCACACTACCGGTTCCGGTAGAGTCAGAGCTATTCTGTCCGTAGCTCAATACTGGAATAAACAGCAGAGCGAAAATCGTTCTACTTAAATATTTCTTCCAATTACTTAGCATTTACAGCAGTTGCAAAGCTTTTCTTACTAATTCCTCAGTGCTCATGGCTGGATCTTGCTTGAGTAATTTATTCAAGGCGCCTTCAGCTTGTTTGGCGGAAATACCAAGGGTTGTTAATGCTGCATGCGCTTCTGCACGGGCACCACCCGATCTTGCGAGCATAGGTGAATCACCCGAGGCCGCAACTTTGGCAACTTTATCGCGAAGATCTATGACAATACGCTGTGCTGTTTTTGCTCCAATTCCCTTCACCCCTTGCAATGTGGCAGCATCTTCAGACATAATAGCCTGCTCTACTTCAACAGGGGATAGTGAGCTCAAAATGACTCTGGCCGTATTCGCACCTACACCACTTACTGAAATGAGCAGTTCAAAAAGCGCCTTTTCTCGTTTTGAAGAAAATCCGAAGAGCATTTCGGCATCCTCACGAACCAAATGATAAGTGAAGAGCATACCTTCAGCCAATGGTTCGATATCTGCGTAAGTATTCAGAGAGATCTGAACGTCATAACCAATTCCGGCGCAGTCCACAATCACATTGGTTGCGGTCTTCTCAACAAAATTGCCTTTAACGTAGTAAATCATAGTTGGTGTTTCAATCTTAAGAAAACGTCGTAAATCGGTCTTTCGTACGCCTTAAATGAAAAAGCCGCGCAAAGAGCGCGGCATGATACTAGTGGGCATATCTTTTAGTGACTAATAACCACCCTTTTGAAGGTGGAACCGTCAATGCTGTAGAGGTAAATACCATTGGCAAAATCGGCCACTGATACTGCGTTTTGACCAGGAATCAGATTTGCTCGTTTTACTTCCTCTCCCAAAGTATTGAAAAGTCTAAATACACCTTCCTTTTGAGTTTCGATATTCAAGACATTAACGGCTGGGTTCGGGTAGACTTTACTTTCACTTACTGTTAATTCAACTGTACCCACAGTTGGTCCAGCAGAAATGGTTACCCAAACACTTAGTGAATCGCTGTTATCCTTTCCGTTGTAGAATACATAACGCGTACTATCTATACACGTCGCACCCGTCGACGGGGAAAAAACGTGACCTGAGAAATCTCCTTTCACAACCCCTGGCTGGATATTCACGTATCCAATGGAATTCGTAGTTACATTATCGTAACAGTAATCCCAACAAAAATAGCCGCTATCATAAGCACAATCCATTGCGTGGTAGGCACGGCGGACATAAACGTCGACATCCGTGGAACTTACGTTTTTGATATCGATCGAAAAACCATAATCAGCAGTTGCCGTTGAATTCACCTCTAGCACGGTATCCATTTCATGAACTGCAAGTGATTGAGCATTCAGGTTCATCGTAGTCAAACCGAAAACTAGGAGTAGTAGGATTCTTTTCATGTCAACAAATTTTGTGTCTCAAAGATAACCAATGTTATCCAACCTGAGCATGCTGTTTTTCGGCTCTTTTTTGCTAAATTCCCGCATTCAAATTTCAAATGCATGAAAAAACTTTTACTATCCCTATTTGCAGTATGTACTGCAACAGCAGCGATGGCGCAAGGACAGAGCGTTATCTATTCTGCTGACTTCAACAGCGGTATCCCAACAGGATGGACGCAATCAACTCAGGCAACCGATGGTGGTTTCTTGGGTGGTTCAGCTTCTACTTTGAGCTCAAGTTACTTCACGATCACAGATCCAGGTTCAAACTTCGTTGCAACAAACGATGATGCTTGTAACTGTAACAAAGCAGACGAGTACTTAATCACTGATACTATCGACCTCAGCAATTACTCAGTAATGCACGCTACGTTCAAATCGTTTTACTATGGCGCAACTTACAGTGGCGCAACTGAAGTAGCTGAATTCTTGTACACGACGGACGGCGGTACTAACTGGACTACACTCGCTACTCTTAATCCAGCTGGTGATTGGACGAGCCAGTGGATTGATGTAAGTGCTGCATGTGGTAACGCAAACGTACAGTTCGCATTCAACTACCAAGACGGTGGTGGCTGGTTGTACGGTTTGGGTATCGATGACTTCGCAGTATTCGCACCTTATAACTTTGATGTAGCGGTTGAGTCTTTGGACATGCCAGCTACTATTGGATTGAACAACGCACCTTTCACTCTAGAGGGTACTTTGAAAAACTACGGTGGTTCTACCATCACTTCTGCAACCATCAATTACTCTGTTAACGGTGGTACCGCAGTTACTGCAAACTTGACAGGATTGAGCATCGGTGCTTACGATACTTACAACTGGACACACACAACAAATTGGACGCCAAGCTCAACGGGCAGTTACACAGTAGACATTTACGCTTCGCCGGTTAATGGTACGTTTGACCAGAATACTTCAAACGATACGTTGAGCGCTGCGATCGAAGTACTGACAGCAACAGCTGATCGCGTAGTATTGGCGGAAGAGTTCACTTCTTCAACTTGTGGACCTTGTGCTTCTTTTAACCCTGGTTATAAAGATCTTTTGGACGATAACGATGCAAACACATCTACAGGTCGTGTAACTTCCGTGAAGTACCAAATGAACTGGCCTGCACCAGGTAATGATCCTGCGTACAACCAAGAAGCTGCTGACCGTCGTGTTGCTTATGGTATCAGCGGTGTGCCTGATGTAGTGTACTCCGGTTCAAATATCCCAACTTCTCAAGGCAATATCGATATCGTTAAGAATATCCCTTCTGTAGTTGAATTAGAAGCAGAATGGAGTGCTACTGGTAACTATATTCAGTGTGATGCTACAGTTGATGCATTGGCTGACCTTGGTTCAAATGTTGTTTTGCACATGGCGATGATCGAGAAAGAAATTTCTCACAACGTTCAAACCAATGGTGAGACTACATTCTACCACGTATTCCGCAAGTTCATGGACGGATCTGGCGGCCACAGCATGGCAAACATGATGGCAGGTAACACTTACACACACTACGCAAACTCTACGATTTCTGTGAACTCTGCGCCAGCGCAAGGTTCTTACGATTTCTGGGTAGGAACTTCGAACATGGACATCATCGTTTGGTTGCAAGACAACACAACTGGTGAGGTTCTTCAAAGTGCGTATGCTGCATACACTACTTCAGGTGTAAATGAGATGGACGACATGGCGCGTTACATCGCAGTATACCCAAATCCAGCAAACGAATTTGCAGGTGTTGAGATTGATTTGATTGACCGTTCAGATGTTACGTTAAACGTAGTAAATGCTATGGGTCAAACAGTATACACTGACGCATCTACAATGGACGCAGGTACTCAGAAAGTTGAGCTACCAACAAGCGCTTTGAGCGCTGGTCTTTACTTTGTGAATGTTAACGTAAACGGCGTAAGCAAGACCTTGCGTTTGAACGTTGCTCACTAAGCATTAAATATGTTATTTTTACGGGGGGCCGGAAGGCTCCCCGTTTTTTTTGATATACCCTAGAGAACATGAAACAACTTCTTACCGCAATCGCCTTTTTCGGTCTATTCCAGCTTAGCGCACAAGAACTACCGAGCACAACACTAAAGACCTTGGATGGTCAAAGCATTGATATCAAAGATGCCATTAGTGAAGATGGACCAACCGTTATTAGTTTTTGGGCGACATGGTGTAAACCATGCATCAAAGAATTGACTGCCTTTATGGATTACGCCATTGACCTGGAAGATGAGGTAGGCGCCAAAGTGCTTGCAGTAAGTATTGACGATTCTCGTAATTCAGCGCGAGTTGCACCTATGGTACAGGGACAAGGTTGGGAGTACACTGTACTCTTAGATGAAAACCAAGATTTAAAGCGTAACCTTGGTATAGTCAATGTGCCCTTCACACTCGTTTTAAACAAAGAAGGTGAGGTAGTTTGGAAACACAGCGGGTACTCTCCTGGTGATGAAGAAGAACTTGCTGAAGTTGTTGAGGAAGTTGCAGCAGGTCACGATCCAAGCCACTAATTCATGAAGAAACTAGTCGTACTAGGGGCACTCGCATTAAGCGCTGTTCCAGCATTGGCACAAGATCAAAACACTTTTGGCGGCCAACTTCACGGAAACTTCCAGCTGGACGGTCAGTTATATCTCCGCGACGAGAGCATTGACCCTACTGGTGAGTTTTATCCAGACGAACGATTCCTAGGTCAAGGTTATGCGAATTTCGTCTACACCGATGGTAACTTTTCTTCGGGCTTACGTTATGAAAACTACCAGAATGTAATGCTCGGTTTTCCTGAGGGGTACCGTGGCGAAGGCATCACCTACCGCTACTTACAATTCAAACAAGATGGATTGGACGTTACGGTCGGGAATTTCTACGAGCAGTTCGGAACAGGTATGGTCTTCCGCTCCTACGAAGAACGTGGCCTAGGCTATGATAACGCTATGGACGGCGTACGAATTAAAGTCAATCCAGTAAGCGGCTTAAGCTTGAAAGCAGTGATGGGGCGTCAGCGTTTTTACTTTGAGAAAAGTCCGGGACTCCTTAGAGGAATTGATGCAGAGTACAACCTGAGTAAAGAACTGTTCCCTAAACTAGATTCAGCAGGTCTACGATGGACTGTCGGCGGTAGCTATATGAGTAAATACCAACGCGCCAACGATCCTTTTTTAGTGCTGCCCGAGAACGTTGCCGCAGGCGGTGTTAGAACGCAAATTTCAAAGGGCCCTTGGGCGATGCAAGTAGAATATGCCTACAAGGCTAATGATCCTTCTGCCGATAACGGCTACATCTATAAAGACGGGAACGGTATTCTTGCAAATGTGAGTTACAGCAAGAACGGTCTTGGAATTATTGCCGGCGTGAAGCGCATCGACAACATGTCTTTTAGAACGGACCGAAACGGTTCTACCATAGATATGCTGGTAAACTACTTAAGCCCTACTGCTCAAGTACACACCTATGCCCTACCTGCATTGTATCAATATGCTACGCAGATTAATGGGGAAGAAGGCATTCAACTAGAGGCGAACTACAAATTCAAACGCAACACTGCCTTAGGCGGTAAATACGGTACGCTACTCAGTGTAAACTACAGCGTTGTACAAAGCATCGATAAGGATTATGTAGATCCTACTTTGGATACCCTGAGAACACTTCAAGGCTACTACAGCGATCCTTTGATGCGCGGAGACATTCCCTATTTCCACGACTTCAATGTGACCCTGAGCAAGAAGATCAATAAGAAACTCAAAGTGAATGCTATGTACCTCAATCTGTTTTACAACCGAAGCGTGTTGGAAGACGGTTTGGGCGATGAAAGCATCTTGCTAAACCCAGACGGTCAGAAACTGATGAGCGGGGATATTTTCATTTTGGAAAGCCTCTACAAGGTGAAGCGTAAGCATTACCTACGCACGGAATTTCAACACCTGAGTACCAAAGACGATCGTGGCTCTATGGCTATGGCATTAGCGGAGTACAGCATTGCCCCGCACTGGTTCTTCAGTGTACAAGACATTTACAACTACGGCAACCCGGACGAGGCACAGAGACTGCACTATCCATTGGCTTCTGTAGTCTATACCGCAGGCACTAGTCGCTTCCAGCTCTCGTATGGGCGCCAACAGCGCGGTATCTTCTGTGTAGGTGGTGTATGTCGTGTTGTGCCTCCATCAAACGGTGTGAGCTTCTCCCTAACTACAAGCTTTTAATGATGAGAAAGACGGTCCAATTCCTTTTTGCTTCGCTTCTTTTAAGCCTCATGACCACACAGTGTGATGTGATCGACCAGCCGTTTAAAAACGGTGGTCCACAGGACACCACATCCACCGCCCAGCTCAGAAATGTGCTCATTGAGGACTTCACCGGTCACCGTTGTAAAAACTGTCCAAAAGCCTCGAAAGAAATAGAAGCGTTGGTCGACGCCTTTGGGGCGGACAGAATTATTGGTCTTGCCATCCATGCAGGTCCCGGTAACTTTACAGGTACCAATGCAGATTACCCGACAGATTTCACCACACAAGAGGGAAAGGATATTCAAAATTTCTTTGGTACGAACTTCCTGCCCGTAGGCATGGTGAACCGTGAGAATTGGACTTCTTCAGGCAACTCGCACTGGTCGAGCTACTCCAACTGGCCTACACTAAGCGCTGAGGCCATGGACAGCACCTTACGCGTCGAACTTCAAGTCGAGGCGGCAGTGAGCAGCGGTACTCTCAATGTTGATGTTAGCGCACTACCTCAAGTAGGTATTTTACACGACCTTGACGTCGTAGTAATGGTGAAAGAGAGCGGTATTGTAAGCCCACAGCTCATGCCTGATGACACTCGCGATGCTGAATATGTCCACAATAATGTTCTTCGCGATTTTGTAACCCCAACGTGGGGCGAAGAAATTGGAGTGAGTCCTATGGTACCGGGAGATGAGTTGACTTCGTCACACAGCATTGCCTGGAACACGGATTGGGTTCAGGCCAATAGTGCTGTTGTGGTTTACGTATTCAATCCAGATAACTACCGCATTCTGCAGGTGGTGGAAGCTCCGATCAACTAGACTTTTTCGCAAAACTCAGGTTTCTCTTGAATCCTTCGAAGCCCGTTCTTCGGATGGCCGAGCCTTTCATGATCTCGTCCCAGAGCTCATGAGTGATTTCCTCCCACGCTTCCCAATCGTTCTCTTTAATGGGCGTTCGTAGGTCAAAATCCTTTTCTTGGTGGGGCGTAGAGAATCGATTCCAAGGACAAACATCCTGGCAGATATCACAACCGTATACCCAATCCTCCATTTTCCCCTGATATTCCGTTGGAAGTGCCTCTTTGTATTCTATAGTCAAGTAGCTGATGCACTTATTACTATCGACAACCGTCGGTGCGATAATAGCCTCGGTTGGACAAGCATCGATACATGCAGTACACGTGCCACAATGATCGGTTGTTGGACCATCTGGTTCCAATTCTAGATCCACAATCAATGCACCAATAAAGAAAAAGCTCCCTGCCCCCTTACTGAGCAACAGACTGTGTTTCCCTATCCAGCCCAAGCCACTTTTACGCGCCCATGCCCGGTCCATCACTGGAGCACTATCCACAAATCCTCTACCTTCTACCTCACCTATTTCAGCCTGTATGCCTTGCAACATACGCTTGAGCTTACCACGAACCACCTTGTGATAATCGCGGCCGTAGGCATATTTAGAAATCTTGGGCGTACCTTTTCCCTGAGTTTCTTCTGGGAAATAGTTCAGCGTTACGCTGATGACAGATTTCGCACCTGGTACAAGCTTCCGTGGATCCAAACGAGCATCGAAATGATTCTCCATCCAACGCATCGTACCGTGGTATCCGGCCTTGAGCCAATTCTCCAATCCTGTAGCTTCTTCTTCTAGAAAACCTGCAGCAGAAATACCACACGCGTCAAAGCCTTGCTCCTTGGCAAGGCGTTTTACAATCTGAGATGCCTCAGTCCGCGTCATCAGAATAGGGAGCCCGTACTGCCCTTTTGTGGACGATTCAAACCCAAATGACTGTAGGCCTTTTCCGTAACCATTCTACCGCGCGGCGTTCTGAGTAAGAATCCTTCCTTGATCAAATACGGTTCGTATACCTCTTCAATCGTCTCTGCCTGCTCCCCTATGGCCGTGCTCAATGTATTGAGCCCAACGGGTCCTCCAGCAAAATTATCGACCAATACGGTAAGGATTTTATTATCCATCTCATCCAGTCCTTTGCTGTCCACGTTCAAGGCATTCAAGCCAAATTCGGCTATTTCCACATCAATGGTTCCGTTCCCTTTGACCATGGCAAAATCCCGCACCCTTCTTAGAAGCGCATTAGCTATACGAGGTGTTCCGCGAGATCGAGAAGCTACGCGAATACAGGCTTCATATTCGGCAGGAACTTCAAGAATTTCTGCACTGCGCTCAACGATGGTGCTCAAGAGTTCGACATCGTAATATTCCAACCTTGCATTTATACCAAAGCGTGCACGCAGCGGTGCTGTCAAAAGCCCTGAACGCGTAGTCGCTCCGATGAGGGTAAATGGGTTCAAACTGATCTGTACACTTCTCGCGCTAGGACCAGAATCGATCATGATATCAATCTTGAAGTCCTCCATCGCACTGTATAGGTACTCTTCTATCACGGGAGATAGCCGATGAATCTCATCTATAAATAGCACATCATTCGGCTCAAGATTCGTGAGTAGACCCGCAAGATCAGAAGGCTTATCCAATACAGGGCCTGAAGTGACTTTAATTCCAACACCGAGCTCGTTAGCGAGGATATGACTTAAGGTCGTCTTACCCAATCCCGGCGGACCGTGCAACAAGACATGATCCATCGCTTCGTCGCGCATCTTGGCAGCTTCAACAAAGATCTTAAGGTTCTCCAATACGGCAGCCTGACCCGTAAAGTCATCGAAGCTCAATGGCCTCAACTTCTTTTCGATCTCACGTTCCGTATTCGTGAAGTTTCCTCCTGTAGGATCTAAGTGTTCGTTCATAGGGTTACAAATTACCACAAAAAATCCCCTTACCTCGCGGTAAGGGGACCTAATATTTTAAAGTGAGACGGGGTCTAGTGACCGCTCTCCTCTCCTTCTGCCAATGGCACATTTTGAGGAACGAAATCCTCTTCTGCACCCGGCTTCGAATAATCATATGCCCAACGGTATACAACAGGTACATCACCTGGCCAGTTACCGTGGATGTGCTCTACAGGAGTTGTCCACTCTAGAGAGTTACCTCTCCATGGATTCTGCTTCGCCTTAGGACCTCTCCAAATGCTGTAGAAGAAGTTAAAGATGAAGATAAGCTGAGCAGCACCACCGATGATAGCAAAGTAGGTAATCAATACATTGATGTCCGCCAAATTATCGAACATTGGGAATGCCGTGTTGCTGTAGTAACGACGTGGTAGACCTGCCATACCTAAGAAGTGCATTGGGAAGAACACACCGTAAGCAGTGATGAAGGTCAACCAGAAGTGTGCATAGCCCATTGATTTGTTCATCATACGGCCGTACATCTTCGGGAACCAGTGGTATACTCCTGCGAACATACCGTAGATTGCACTAAGACCCATTACAATGTGGAAGTGAGCAACCACGAAGTAGGTATCGTGAACGTTGATATCCAAAGCACTATCACCAAGAATAACACCTGTCAAACCACCAGTAACGAACGTACTAACCAATGCAATAGAGAAAAGCATCGCTGGTGTGAATTGGATGTTCCCTTTCCATAGTGTTGTGATGTAGTTGAACGCCTTAACTGCTGATGGAATCGCAATCAATAGAGTTGTAAAGGTAAATACAGAACCTAGGAACGGGTTCATACCAGTAACGAACATGTGGTGACCCCATACGATGAAGCTCAAGAATGCAATAGCCAAAATTGAACCTACCATCGCGCGGTAACCGAAGATCGGCTTGCGTGAGTTCGTTGCAATTACCTCTGATGAGATACCTAAGGCAGGTAGTAGGATAATGTATACTTCAGGGTGTCCCAAGAACCAGAATAAGTGCTGGTACAATACCGGAGAACCACCGCTGTAGCTTAATACCTCACCACCCATGAAGATATCACTTAAGTAGAATGATGTACCCAACATACGGTCAAACATCAAAAGCAATGCTGCACTAAGTAGTACAGGGAATGAAAGTACCCCTAGAACTGCCGTTACAAAGAATGCCCAGATCGTCAATGGTAGACGCGTCATGCTCATCCCTTTTGTACGCATGTTCAATACAGTAACGATATAGTTCAATGAACCAAGTAGAGATGAAACAATGAACAATGTCATTGAAATCAACCATAGCGTCATACCAGCGCCTGAACCCGGCATTGCTTGTGGAAGCGCAGACAGAGGTGGGTATACTGTCCAACCCGCAGCCGCAGGACCTGATTCTACAAAAAGCGAGGTTACCATTACCACAGAACTAGCAAAGAAGAACCAGTAGGATAGTGCATTCATGAAGCCTGAAGCCATATCACGGGCACCGATCTGCAATGGAATAAGTAGGTTCGAGAATGTACCTGATAAACCCGCAGTCAATACGAAGAATACCATAATGGTACCGTGAATAGTTACCAGAGCCAAATAGATGTTTGGATCCATCACACCGTCAGGTGCCCATTTGCCCAAGAAGAACTCAAGGATTGGGAAGCTTTGCTCTGGGTATGCAATTTCCAAACGGAAAAGCATTGACATCATCACACCAATGATTCCCATGAACATACCAGTAATCAAAAACTGCTTACCAATCATCTTGTGGTCCATTGTGAAGAGGTACTTCGTGAAGAAGTTCTCCTCGTGGTGGTGCTCCATCAAGTGGTCTTGGAAGTGATTGTTTTTTTCAGTTGTCGTTGTAGTTGACATAGCTAAATGTTTATTACTTCTATTTACAGTGTCTCAGCGACGGTTTTTTGTTCTTTTAACCAAGCATCAAACTCATCTTGAGTTTCAACGATGATGTCCATTTGCATGTTGTAGTGTGCAGCACCACAAATCTTATTACAAAGGAGTACGTAGTTGAAATCCCAAACGTCTTCGCCCTTGGCCTTTCTAATCTCGTTTACTTCTTCAACGTGTGCCTTTACGTCTTTGTTCTGACGAATTTCGGCTGTTGTAACAGTTGGAGTAAACTGGAAGTTGGTCACCGAACCAGGAACACAGTTCATCTGTGCACGGAAGTGCGGGAAATAAGCTGAGTGAATCACATCCTGCGAACGGAATGCGAACTGGATGGGCTTTCCTACAGGTAAATGAAGCTCCTTGGTTACGATATCATCTGCAGAAGCAGGGTCTTGTGTATCTACACCCAAGATATTCGCACCTGCGATTTCATGTACAGTAGCATAACCCAATTCGTTATCGCCACCGCTGTAACGAACTGTCCAATTAAACTGCTGAGCGTATACTTCAACAAGAATAGGTTCTTCCTCATTTTCAGGCATCATTAAGGTACTCCATACGTTCAGACCCCAAATGATCAATACTGCCAATGCAAGCGCAGGAACCATAGTCCAGAATAGCTCCAGACGGTTGTTGTGCTCATAATAGGTAGCTTTGGTTCCTTTCTTACCTCTGTACTTGTACGCGAAGTAGAACAGGATAGGCTGTACAATAAAGAAAACGATGTTGATGATCAACATACTTAGATTCCATAAACTATCAATCTCTGCACCATGTGCTGAAGATGGTTCTGGAAGGCTGTGTCTTCCCCAAGCGATGTACATGACTACAACACTGATGATGAAACCGAAGCCTACCAATAACATTAGACGCCCTTGGGTGTCATTGTCTTTTGGACTTACATCGTTGTCTTTACCTTTCTGAATTTCAGAAGAAATCTCAGAGATTCTCATCACCTGTACTAAGGTGAGAATGACTAGAACAACTAATACTATGATTGAAACTGCACTCATTATTTAGTGTCTTTTCTAATTATTGATGGAAGTTTTTAGACTCCGTTAGCATTGGGTGGTTCTTGTGCAACAGTGGAGCCTTAGCTACTGCTGAAAGAACTACGTAGATGTACAATCCGGCGAAGAATAGAATTGGACCCAATTCTACCAAACCAAAGCCATAGTGATCACCTACCGTACCCGGCATAATCATAACGTAGTGGTCCATGTAGTGACCCACTAGGACAAATACAGCAGCCATAACTACGGTACCTGGAACACGCTTCGCTGGTCGGCTTAAAACAGCCAATACAGGAAGGATGAAGTTCAATACCAACATAGTGAAGAACGGCACTTTATATTGCTCAAAACGCTGCATGTAATAAGTTACCTCTTCAGGGATGTTTGCGTACCAGATAAGTACGAACTGAGAGAACCATAGGTAGGTCCAGAATACTGAGAATGCGAACATGAACTTACCCAAATCGTGCAAGTGGTTTTCGTTTACCCACTCCAAGTGACCCTGACCTTTCAAGTAAAGTGTCAACAAGATCAATGCTGCGAAAGAGCTCACGAACATACCTGCAAAGGTGTACCATCCAAATAGCGTTGAGAACCAGTGCGTGTCAATAGACATGATAAGATCCCAAGCACTTGTTGAAGATGTCACTGCATAAAATACTGTAAATGCTGCTGCAATTCCACGGTTCTTGTTCCACATCGCTACACCATCGCCGTTGTCTGAAAGCAATGAATTCTTACGAAGAAGCTTCGCTGCCCAAATCCAACCACCAATGTAGATGAGGATACGAAGAGTGAAGAAAATTGGATTCAGGAAACCACGCTTACCAGCGATAATTGCATCATAGTTCTCATGACCAGGGACATTAATTCCCTCAACCATCCAGTGGAACATGTGGTGTACATGGCCAAAACCTAGGAATGTAATGATTGCAATTACGATTAAAGGTGCTACGATAGCAAACGATTGTGCTTCCATCAATCTCAATAGGCCCGCTGACCAACCAGCTTGTGCAACGTATTGAATACCTAGGAAGAACAACTGCCCTAAGCCCAGACCTAGGAAGAAGATTGCTGCTACGTACAATGCCGACCATGGACGATTTGCAATTTGGTGTGCCGCGTGCTCAGCGTGTGCATCATGTGCTGCATGCGCATCATGATCACCGTGAGCCTCTTCAGCATGTGCCTCGTGACCGTGATCGTCGTGCGCTGCTTCAGCATGTGCGTCGTGACCGTGGTCAGCATGCGCTGCTTCAACGTGTGTATCATGACCAGCATCGGCATGCACTTCAGTAGCATGCGCATCGTGACCGTGTCCCGCATCGTGAGATGACGAACCATTTAGGGCAAATCCAACGACCCAAAGGATAGCACCTACTACCGTAAGTGCGATTGCCAATTGTTTT
>JAAZVU010000145.1 GCA_018623275.1 Flavobacteriales bacterium | reverse complement strand
AGTGGTGTGGTTGTAGATAGTTCGTTCCAACGCGGTCAACCTATTGCCATCAATATTGGTGTGGGCCAAGTAATCCCTGGTTGGGACGAAGGTATCATGCTGTTGAACGAAGGTTCTAAAGCGACTTTGGTGGTTCCTTCGGAATTGGGTTATGGACCTGCTGGTGCAGGTGGTGTGATCCCGCCAAATGCAACACTAATTTTCAAGGTACAGCTCGTTAAAGTAGGCTAGACCACCGAAAATTTTTGGATATAAAAACACCCCCGGCGCGCAGCGCCGGGGGTGTTTTGTTTTAGGAAATATCAGTGGAAAAATTTCGCAGCTCTTTTAGAACATACGGTCAATCAATCGCTGGACTAGTTTGAGTTTTCCAGGAGTGTACGGTGCACTAAGCACTTTGTTTACTGGTACGCCCCATTGGTAGAATGCAGCACGTGTATTGCTAAACTCTAAGAAGCCAGCCTCACCGTTGGTCTTTCCGATACCGCTATGTCCTACACCGCCAAAAGGCAGGTAATTATTGGCTATTTGCATAAGCGACATGTTTACCGCTGTCGAACCGGCACGGGTTTCGTCTTGAATGCGACGAATGTTTCGCTTGCTCTTACTGTAGATGTAGACCACCAAAGGGTGCTCACGTGTTGCAATTTCTTTAAGCGGTTCGTCAAGATCCGTGAAGGTAAATACAGGTAGGAGAGGACCGAAGATTTCTTCACGCATCAAGGCTCCATTTCTAGGCGGATCGATAACCACGGTCGGCTCAATCTTCCGCTTCTCCTTTGAAGCTTCACCACCAATGAGCAATTCTCCCTCTTCTTTCGAAGCATCGTCCATAATAGCGCACAATCTGTTCCAATGCCCCTCATTGACGATCTGTACAAAATCCGGACTGTTCATAGGTTGGTCGCCGTAGTAACGGGTAATGGTCTCTACAACGCCTTTTTTAAAGTCTTCCAACTTACCTTCATGCACATAGACATGATCAGGCGCAATACAGATTTGTCCTGCATTGGTAAACTTCGCCCAGGCAACGCGTTGTCCTGCAGCATAAGCATTAGCGCTGTTGTCGACAATCGTTGGGCTCTTTCCACCCAATTCCAAGGTTACAGAAGTGAGGTGCTTACTAGCCGCAGACATCACGATCTTACCCACAGCAGTGGAGCCCGTAAAGAAGATATGATCGAAGCGCGTATCTAACAATTCTTTAGCGACTTCGACACCGCCTTGGGCTACGTAGGCCTCTTCTTCAGAGAATAAGCTCGCTACGAGCTCGGCCATAACCGCAGAGGTGTGAGGCGTATGCTCTGAAGGCTTCATAATCACAGTATTACCCGCTGCAATAGCATTGGTAAGCGGGTGAAGGGTCAAAAATATCGGGTAATTCCAAGGGCTGATAATCAGTACATTCCCTTTGGGTTGAACCTCGGTATACGATGTGGAACCAAAGAGCACGAGCGGCGTCTTAACCTTTTTCGCACGGGTCCAATTCTTCAAGTTCTTACTGACAATCTTAATGTTGTCAAGTGTGGGTAAAATTTCAGTTAATCTGACATCTACGTCGCCTTTACTGAAGTCGGCCTTCATTGCCTCTACAAGCTTTTCTTGCCAAGGGCCTTTCAGGGCAGCTCTCAGGTCGGCGAGTTTTTTCTTTCGGTAGGATAGGGGCTTCTTCGCAAGCACAGGGGCGTGTGCACGCTGTTTTTCAATGATTGAAGCTAAGCTCATCGTCTTTCGTATAAATTATCCGGTCCATCTGCCGGGGAACTGTAAAACATCATGTACGGTTCGCAGTAGAGCAAATTGCCCCACAGCGTAGGTACATAGGGTTGTGAATTTAACGTAAAAGTGGTCCAACTGTTCTCTAAAGCCCAAGTGCCACTCACTGTAGAAGTATCGTTTTGATTCAAATCGAAGGTGCCGTCCGCTTTTACCCTGAGCACAAAACCGGCATAATCTTCTTCGCTCTCGTAATAGCTCCAACTGGTGGAACGCACGAATCGCCAATCCCAAGTTCCTACAATAGCGGCGGCCAATTCAGCCGAGTCCAATGCCGCCGTAGAATGACAATCATACACACCGTCCATCGTCTCATTCCAAGCCGAGAACTCAGGGTCCTTCTCGCAACTTGCCAATACAATTCCAATCAGTAATAGCGCATATTTTTTCATCAGGGGGTCAATTTATTTAGCGGATGATATGCAGCAATTTTCTCGCCAAGATGCTTAGCGCTCACATGAGTATAAATCTCAGTAGTAGTGATACTTTCATGGCCTAAGAGCTGCTGTACAATCCTTAAATCTGCACCGCGCTCAATGAGATGAGTGGCAAAACTGTGTCGCATGGTATGCGGTGAAATATTCTTGCGAATTCCCGCCAGCGCAGCAAACTTCTTGAGCTTCATAAACACACTCTGCCTGGTGAGCGACGCACCTCGATTACTCAAGAAGACCGTGTCGCTATGCGATGGGGAAGGAGTGGTCATCGAGCGCTCGTGCTCTAAGTACAATTCCAAATACTTAATGGCCTCCGCGTGAATGGGGACCAGCCGCTGCTTATTCCCTTTGCCGGTCACAATAATATACCCCTCATCCAATCGCAAAAGTGAAAGCTTCAAACCACAAGCCTCGCTAACGCGCAAACCGCATGCATAAAGCAGCTCAATCATCGCCTTGTCTCTAGTGGAAAATTGACCTTCCATAGGAATGATATCTAAGATCTTCTGAACCTCACTCTCGCTCAAAACCACGGGCAAACTGCGCGCATCACGTGGGTTTTCGAACAGTGCGGTGGGGTTGGTATCCACGAATTTTTCCTCTTGTGCCCAATTGTAAAACCCGCGTAATGCACTCAAAATCCGACTTTGCGACTTCGCGCTTTGCCCGCTTTTATGCATGTGCCTCAACAGCTCTGAAATCTCCTCAGCCCCTGATTTTATTGGGTTACGACCACTTACCTCTACGAATTTTTGCAAATCACGTTCATAGGCTACCAGGGTGTTGCCGCTCAATCCACGTTCGAATTGGAGGTACTCCAGATAGCTATTTATGATTTCCTTCGTTTTCACCCCTTAAATTTCGTGTATCAAAAGGTAACTTCGCACTATGCGCATTTTAATTCTCAACGGTCCCAATCTCAATCTCCTAGGCAAGCGAGAGCCAGAGATTTACGGGAATACAGATTTTCAAGAGTTTTATGAAGAATTGGCTGCCGTCTATGATGATGTGGCCCAATTCCATTACGAGCAAAACAACGTCGAAGGCGAGCTCATTAATATACTCCAAGCTGCAGATGCAGAGTTTGATGCGGTGGTGCTCAACGCAGGCGGATATACACACACCTCCGTTGCCTTGGCCGATTGTATTGCTGCCATTGCCACTCCTGTGGTAGAAGTGCACATCAGCCAACCAGCTGCGCGTGAAGAATATCGACACAACAGTCTCATTGCAGGAAAGTGCATTGCCAGCATAAGTGGTTTTGGACTAGACAGTTACCGCCTAGCCGTTGAAGGAATCATTTCAAAGGAATCTTAAATGTTCCGGGACGTACTTCT
>JAAZVU010000034.1 GCA_018623275.1 Flavobacteriales bacterium | reverse complement strand
CAAAGTGCCAACAATAGAAGTTGGAGTACAGATTTAGTGAGCGGTTGAAGTTTGAGGTCTAACATGGTTTAGTGTCTAACTATGGACCAATGTACCAAGTTTGCGCCCATTTTTAGAGCTTCTTCTCGTTTTTCCTTTGGGTCATTATGCACATCTTCGTCTTCCCAGCCATCACCGATATCACTTTCTACAGTGAGTAAAGCAACTAACTCCCCATTCAAAAAGTACCCGATGGCCTTCGGCTTTTCATTATCATGTTCATGGATCTTTGGAAGGCCCTCAAGTTTAAAAAGTGATTTAAATATTGGATGATTCTGAGTTACTTCGACCTTTTCTGCATTAGGAAAACACTTGTCCAATTCTGATTCTGCAAAAACCTTCATCCCATAATTATCGTCGATGTGAAGGAAGCCTCCTCTTTGAACGAATTCGTTTAAAACTTCCCTTTCTGTTTCACTCAAAACTATTCGTCCGTGTCCTGTAGCGTGAAGAAAGGAAACTCCGCTAGTTAAGAGGTTTTCAGCGGTCACTTCCCCTAAGTGCACGGTGCTGCGTGCACCAGTTTCGGAATTATAAAAATTGCTGAGGTTCTCTAATGCAGTCGGGTTTGCGTACCAATCTCCGCCACCGTCATATTTCAATAACCCTAAGACCTGGCCTGAAAGGCTGAATTGGCAAGAGAAAATGATAAAAAGCAGAAGTCGTTTACTCATGGGATAAATATACAGGGTTGCTCGTAGAATATCTTTATTCATCCTTGTGAACATGGCTTGAAGTTTGCTGTTATTTTTACCATATGAAGCGAGGACTACTTCTACTCTTTTCGGTGTTGTTTGCTTTTAGCCAGGATCTAAAAGCCCAATGTATTCAATCAACTCCGTATACGGAGAATTTTGACGGTTCGGCTTGGCAGGGGCCTAGCGGATGGTCTAATTCTGGGTCTATTCCAAGCTGTTGGACAAGAAATGTGACGACTAGCAACTATTTGTGGATGGCTTCAGACCCTGCTTTTGCCAATAATCAAACAGGGCCGAGTGGTGATCACACCACGGGTACAGGAGGGTATGCATTTGCAGAGGGTTGGTTTTCGGGATCTTTTGGTACGAATCAAACCGTGACCAACCTCATTACCCCACCTATTGACCTGAGTAATGATACTGTGCCAAGATTGGTATTCTATTATCACATGTATGGCGCGGATGTCAATTGGTTGAATATTCGAGTTCGTGTTGTTGGAACGAATACTTGGGTGAATCTTCACACGATTAATTCAACAACGGCTGCCAATCAGTTCACATCACAGAATTCGCCGTGGCGCAAACATGTTGAATCGCTGTCGCAATTTGCTGGAGATACTATCCAAATTCGCTTCAATGCAAAGAGAGATGTGAATTTTTCGACCTTCACTCAAAGTAGAATAGCCATTGACGATATTGCTGTTGAGGAAACTCCTTCCTGTGATCAGCCTATCAATCCAGTGGCTACTTCGGTATCCTCATCTTCCGCATCAATCAGCTGGACTTCCTTGAATACTTCTCCGTTGGGAAACCAAGTTCAGTTTGCTTCAGGAACCACTGCCATAGCCAACGGTACTATAAACACTTACTCAACTACAACACCAACACTTTCAGGTTTGAATTCAAATACAAATTACCGCATTCGAGTGCGTGAAATTTGTACGGCTGGAGACACCAGTGCTTGGTCAAATTTAGGAACGTTTACTACGGGTTGTTCAAATTATATCGCGCCTTATAATGAGGATTTTGAAGGCTCTAGTTGGTCACCTGCCACTACTTGGAATGTTCAAGGTGATATCGATCAATGCTGGATTACTCAAGGCGGAGCCCAAAAGTTTTGGACGGTCGGTCCTCCTGCATTTAATTGGACACAAACTGGGCCTTCGGGCGATCATACTACCGGAAGTGGTCAATATGCTTTCCATCAAAAGAGTTCAACGCTTGCCACTGGTGTTGATCCTAGGTTAATTTCACCTTGGATCGATCTAGATACCTTGAGTACTCCTGAGCTTAGTTTCTGGTACCACGGTTATGGTCAGCAAATGGGTGATTTAGATGTCTACATCCAAAAGCAAGGCGGAACTTGGTCTTCTCTGTGGGATACTACTGGATTAACCCATTCTTCTTCAAGCGCACCTTGGCTAGAGCAAATTCTCGATATTAGCTCGTACGCCGGTGATACTGTGCGTATTCGCTTTGATTACGACGCTGGACAGGGTACGTTCTACACACAATTTGCCTTGGACGATATTCGAATAGATAACGCACCCTCTTGTGGGAAACCGAAGAATACAGCGGTCACTGCTGTTGGTGTATTTGTTGCTCAATTAGATTGGACCGGTGGTGGTGCCTCCAATTGGCAGATTCGATATAGAGAAGTTGGAACATCTACATGGACGTGGACCAGCTCAAATACTTCGAACAAGGGTATTCCTCAACTCAATTCTCAAACTACTTACGAGTGGGAGGTTAGGGATTCATGTGGCTCAGGAGATGTGAGTCTTTGGGTACAAGGCCCAGATTTCACTACGAACTGTAGTTTCTATACTGCACCATTCGTAGAGACCTTTTCAAACGCTAACAAGTGGGTTACAGTAGATTTCACAAACACCACTGGTGATATTGACCAATGTTGGCTTCGTTCCGATACAGAGGACCTGTTCTGGACTGGTGGGAATAGTTCTACCTCACACTATGCAGGCACAGGGCCATCTGGAGACCATACTACAGGTACGGGAGGATATGCATTTACGCGTAGTTCAAGTCCGTGGACTTCATCCGTAGATACAGATCTTAGAACTCCGTTAATAGATCTCGATACGCTGCAATCACCAGAACTGACTTTTTGGTACCACATGTTTGGACCAGATATTGATAAGCTTCGTGTTTTCGTGAAGCGACCAGGTGATCCCGCCGTACTGGTTAATACCATTACAGGTCAGCAACAAACCTCAAGCACAGCAAGTTGGTTGAAGAGGACCGTAAGTTTACTTGCCTACGAAGGTGATACAATACAGATTATTTTCAAAGCCTATAGAGATGGATCTGGTGCCTTCTCGTATCGATCGGACATTGCCATTGACGATGTGAGAATTGATGAGACAGCTACCTGTCCAGCGCCAAATGTCCTGGCTTCTAACATCACTTTTAATAGCGCTGAACTAAATTGGTTAGGTCGTGCAAATACCAGTGCCGTAGAATTTGGGCCTTCCGGTTTCACACAAGGAAACGGGACGATGATAGCTGCACAGAATCAGACGGCTATTTTAACAGGGCTCGCAGCAAACACGACCTATGATGCTTATGTGCAGGATACCTGTACATCCACATTGACCAGCTCTTGGACCTTGGTTCAATTTACGACCCTTGCTTGTCCTACAGTTACAGCAACTGGCTCGGTTTTAGGAAATAATGCGAGTATCGATGGTTTTGGTACTACCGCTGATGCCGATTCTTCTATTTGGTACTGGGGAGACGGAACCAACTCACTTGGAGATACTGCTTCACACACCTACACATCTTTCGGTCTGTTTGACGTTTATCACGTCGTTTACAACAGTTGTGGTAATGTAGATTCATTGTTGTTAAATTACAGTTATTGTGATACCAACATTGCAGATTATACCTATACAGTCAATGGATTAAGTGTCGATTTTGATGCCACTTCCTCTACAGGTACGGGACTGGATTATTATTGGCAATTCGGTGATGGAAATACTGGGACTACATCCAACCCAACACACACTTATGCTACCTCCGGTACTTTCAGCGTGGTGTTGCTTTTAGTCAACAGCTGTGGCGACTCAGTTTCGACCTCATTTGATGTTACAGTTTGTCCTGCTGTCAATCTAGGATTCTCTTCTTCCGCGTCAGGGAGTACCTTCTCCTTTACGGCAACTCCTGGTGGGTTATTGAACTATCAATGGAGTTTCGGCGATGGGAATACGGCTTCTGGGTTAACTGCAAATAACACCTACACTTCTCAAGGTACTTTTACCGTTACTGTTACCGCTGAAGATAGCTGTGGAAATGTGTTCAGTTATTCTGACGACGTTGCCACCTGTGATGTACCTGTGGGAGATTTCAGCTTCAATATTGTAAGCACTTCCGCCAACGGTATGGTCGTTAACTTCAATGCCTCGGCCACAGGAGCAGACGAGTATCATTGGTACTGGGGCGATGGAACCAACGATAAAGGAACTACTCCGAATGCGCAGCATACCTATGGTGTTATTACCCTGAATTACGTGGTTAATCTCATTCTCATTAATGATTGTGGCGACAGCACGGTAATTACCCGAAGATTGAATGAAGTGGGTATTTATGAAGAATCGATTCCGGTCAACATATACCCAAATCCTACCACGAGTTTTGTAGAAGTAGAGCTCCCGTTGGCCACTGATGCAACATTGAGTGCTTTCAACGCACAAGGACAACTCGTGATTACCGAGTCTTTGGTGAATACTACATTCAAAAGAGTCGATTTATCTGATCTTCCTTCAGGCACATACACGGTTCTTGTTATGATGGATAATAGACCATATTACTTTAGCATCTCGAAAATCTAGCAATACCAAAGGTGCTTATATTTGTAAGGAACACTTACAATCACAGATGTCTAGAACCATACAAAAGCTCCTTGTTGCCAACAGGGGAGAGATCGCCTTAAGAATTATGCGTAGCGCCCGTGAAATGGGCATAAAAACTGTGGCAGTTTATTCTGAAGCCGATCGTCGCGCGCCTCATGTTTTATTTGCTGACCAGGCCGTTTTATTAGGCCCTGCGCCCTCGTCTGAAAGTTATCTTAAAGGGGATAAGATCATTTCCTTGGCCAAGGAACTCAGTGTGGATGCCATACATCCTGGCTATGGGTTTTTGAGTGAGAATGCCCAATTCGCCCAAAAGGTGGAAGATGCGGGTATCCTTTTCATAGGACCGCGCCCTCATGCAATAGAAGTTATGGGGGATAAGCTCAGTGCAAAGGCCGCCGTTGAAGAGTTTGATGTTCCATTGGTGCCAGGCTCCGACGGAGAGGTAACAGATGTTGATGCTGCCAAGAGACTCGCTGAAGAAATTGGCTTTCCTGTTATGATCAAGGCAAGCGCCGGAGGTGGTGGTAAGGGAATGCGAATAGTCCAGAACAAAGAAGAGTTTTCATCTCAAATGGAACGTGCTGTGAGTGAAGCGACCAATAGCTTTGGTAACGGTGCAGTTTTCGTTGAAAAATACGTGCAGGACCCGCGTCACATTGAGATTCAAGTACTCGCAGATGAGCACGGTAACGTCGTTCATCTCTTTGAACGTGAGTGCTCTATCCAGCGTAGACATCAAAAAGTTATTGAGGAAGCACCTAGTGTCGTGCTTACCGAAGACTTGCGAAAAGCCATGGGAGAAGCCGCGGTGAATGTGGCAAAATCATGTGATTACAGAGGTGCCGGTACAGTAGAGTTTATTTTTGAACCTGGAGGTAAGTTTTATTTCCTAGAAATGAATACACGTCTTCAGGTCGAACACCCAGTTACCGAGCAGATCACAGGAATTGATCTTGTAAAAGCTCAGATTCGCATTGCTGAAGGATATCCATTAGACTTCAAACAAGAAGATCTTCGAATTCAAGGGCACTCGATAGAGGTACGTGTATATGCTGAAAATGCGGCAGAGAACTTTATGCCGGCAACGGGTAAATTGTTTGAATATAAACGTCCTCAAGGCCTTGGTGTACGCGTAGACGATGGCTTGGAGCAAGGAATGGATATTAGTATTTATTATGATCCGATGATTGCCAAGCTCATCACCTTTGGCTCAAGTAGAGATGAGGCTATAGCTAGAATGAAGCGAGCAATTTCAGAATATAGAATCTCGGGAGTTCAAACGACTCTAGATTTTGCAAGTTTTGTGCTCGATCATGACGCTTTTATTAGTGGAGCGTTTGATACTCACTTCGTCGCGAAATACTTTGAGAAAGGTGCTCTCGACAATGAAGATCTAGACTTAGAGTCCGTTGGCGCAGCAGCCGTGGCAAATCTTTTGCAGGGTAGTAAAGCGCAACAATCCGTAGTTACTCATGGTAAAACTTCACGTTGGAAGTCCAGCAGGACGTAAGATTCTACTCACCTTGCTATTAGGTTGGTCGACGTTATCAGCCCAAGTGGATACCCTTAGCAGGGTCAAGGACGGTGCCTCTCCAATAGTAGGGCAGCTGGTTGTTGCCGGGGATACCATTCCATGGTCAGTATTGGACGAAGTTCTTTTCGTTCCCAAGCCCACGTTAAGTGATCATCAAGCAAGAAGAAATTACTACAGCCTTACCAGAAAGGTGAGAAGGGTCTATCCTTATGTGAGAGAAGCGGCTCTGAGGATGGACAGCGTAAATATGCAGCTGGAAGGAATTGATAAAAAGCGCAAGAGGAGAAAATATACCAAGCAATACCAGAAATACCTTGAAGAGCGTTTTGAGCCTGAGTTGCGCAAATTGACCAGGAGTGAAGGTCAGATTCTATCAAAATTAATCTACCGGGAGACAGGCATGCCAGTATATGATATTATTAAAACCTATAGAAATGGTCTTAGTGCTAGGTTATGGTCTATGACAGCATGGTGGTATGATATTGACTTAAAGCGACCTTACGACCCGATAAATGACGCGGAAGACCAGCTCATTGAGAATATACTTATCCGAAAGTTTATCTCGGGACAACTTGTTCCAGCAAGAGAAGAGGAACGACAGAAATATCAACCTTGATTTAGCTTTTTAAGGAAAGACTCGGCACGCTCTAAATCGGAAGGGGTGTCTATACTCAATGGTTTGCTAGGAGCTGTAGCCACAGCCCAGCTTTTTCCATGCTCCAGCCAGCGGAGTTGTTCTAGCATTTCCATTTGCTCCAGTGGAGTAGGACTTAAGCTGCAGTATTCCTTCAGCGCTTGCGGAGTGAATGCGTAAACGCCTACATGCTGGTAGCGTATAGGTTTGGCATCCCTTCCAGCAGGTATGGGGCTTCTTGAAAAATAAAGTGCGTTTTGATCACTATCTGTGACTACAAAAACATTGGAATTGCTGTGGTATTCGGGAAGAGGAGCTCTTAAAGTCGCTGCCTCCGGATTCTTTTCTTCCAATAGATCAAGCAATGGACGTAGTACTTCTTCTGAAATGAAAGCCTCATCGCCTTGAACATTGATGATGTAATCGAACTCTTTACCAAGGCTTTGGTAGGCCTCAAGTGTTCGAGTCGTTCCATTTTTGTGTTCTGAGCTGGTCATGACACAAGGGATATCTAATGCCATGCAGGCTGTGGCAATATCTTCAGCATCAGTGGCTACATGAACGTGTTCGAAAAGGCGCTTCACTCCGTTGTAGGTGTGGCCAATAATAGGAAGCGACCCCAGCAACCGAAGGGGTTTCTTAGGTAATCGTTGAGCGCCCAATCGGGCTGGTAAAATGACTAAATACTTATGCTTACTTGACAAATTCCGCTACAGCTTCAATTAATTCTTGAGCCTTGAACGGTTTAGTGATGTACTTTTTTGCACCCAAGGCTTTCCCTGCTGCAATATCGTATTTACTGACCATAGCTGAAACAACTACGATAGGAACTTCGTAAATCTGTTGATCAGTCCATTTTTTCATCATCAATTCATAGCCGTCCATATCAGGCATTAGAATATCTGTAACGATAAGATCCGGCTGAAAACCACCTACTTGATCCATCGCATCCTTACCATTGATAGCAGTTTTTACCTCATAACCTTGAAGTTCGAGTATTTCAGAAATACTGTCTCTAATCTGTTCGTGGTCATCAACTACTAATATGCGTTTTGCACTCATGGTTTTACATTTTGATCATTACGAAAGTAAAGCGATAGTTCTCACTTGGCTTCTTTTTTTACTTTTAAGCCGAACTAGCTACTTATTTGTGAAAATAAACAAAGCACTTGAGATTTTAAACCTAGAAAAGTTGCCTACGTCAAAAAATGATATCGAGGCGGCTTATAAGCTACGTGCTAAAAAGTTACATCCAGACGTTGGTGGTAGCGAAGAGGCTTTTCAAGAGCTGAGCGAAGCATATGAAATTGCATTAAAAGCGCTAAAAGTGGTCTTTAAAGCGGTTGAGAAGGACCCTAAAGAAAAAGCCCTTAAACGCAAACGAGATGCGATGCGTGAAGAAATGCTAAAGAGGAGAGCTGTCGAAGATTACCGTCGAAACGTCCAAGCGACCAAGGGCATCTACACAATCCTTGGGGTTTTGGGCATGATCTTATTGATTATTTTGATAAAACCTCGTTTCAATGCATTTATGGTTGAGCGAAACCCTATTGAACAGATGGGGACAGTGACTTATTCCGATCGAACCGATAAGTTTATGGTGACATGGAATTGGGACGGGACAGATTATGAGAAGACTTTTAAAGGCCGATTCGTAGATGCTAAGTGGCTCGTAGCAGATGCTGGGATGCCAGTAATTCTTGGAAACCAGTACCTTGTAAGATTCAACGCTAATAGGCCAAATTTCGCTGTACTTAAAGATGAGTTTATCAGCCCAGAGACGGCAGAAGTTTTCTTCAATATCGTACGACACCCCTTGGCCAATCACCTAGGCATTTCAGTTGAAGACCCTGCAGTGGTTTGTTTGTATTGGAGTTTACTCGACAGGTTTGGGGTAGATGGTCTGGCCCATGTGCTATTTTCAACGACGCCGTTCCGTAAAAATTGGTACCACAATGAAGGTACCTTTCAAGGTTTAATTGAATCTGAGGACTTTAAAAAAATGTACAGAAGTTGTTTAGTGCGTCCTTAGGAATTGACCACCGAAGATTACCTTTGTTTTTCATTCCGATTCCATCATTATGAAGCCATCACTAGCTAAGGGTACAAGAGATTTCTCAGCAGAAGTTGTTCAAAAGCGCCAGTACATCATGAGTGTTTTGAAAGAGCAATTCGAATTACGTGGATACGATCCTATTGAAACGCCATCGTTTGAGAATCTTGAAACACTCACAGGTAAATATGGTGAAGAGGGCGACCGATTGATTTTTAAAATTCTGCGTTCTGGAGATTTCACCTCTAAAATTGCTGATGAGCTTTGGGCGGAGAAGCAGCCTGCAAAATTAGCATCCAAAGTTGCGGATAAAGCGTTGCGTTACGACCTCACTGTGCCTTTCGCACGTTACGTAGTTCAGCATAGAAATGAAATAGCCTTTCCATTCAAGCGTTACCAGATGCAGCCAGTTTGGAGGGCCGATCGTCCTCAAAAGGGTCGCTTTAGAGAATTTTATCAGTGCGATGCTGATGTGGTAGGTTCCGATAGCCTTTGGCAAGAAGTCGAGCTCATCCACATATACGATGGGGCATTTACAGAACTTAGACTTCCAGCGACAATCAAGGTGAATAACCGTAAGATTTTAGCCGGAATGGCAGAGGTACTAGGCATTTCAGACCAATTCATTGCCTTCACTGTGGCTATCGATAAACTCGATAAGGTTGGACCTCAGGGCGTTTGTGATGAGATGCGTAAGCAGGGCCTTGCAGAGAGTGCAGTGGCTACATTTGAATCATGGTTGAAAGAGGGCCTAAGTATCCAACGATTAGAGGAACTTCTCGAATCAAGTGAGGAGGGAAAATTAGGATTGGAAGAACTAAGCTTTGTATTAAGCAATGCCGCTAAAAACCTCAAGGATTCCGAGTTAGAGTTCGATTTTACTCTTGCGAGAGGTTTGAACTATTACACGGGAACCATTTTCGAAGTAGCTGCTAAGGGAGTAGCCATGGGGTCTATTGGAGGAGGAGGTCGTTACGCGGATCTAACCAGCATCTTCGGAATGAAAGATACCTCAGGAGTAGGTATAAGCTTCGGACTCGACCGTATCTACCTTTGCTTGGAGGAATTGAACTTATTCCCAGCGGCTGTAGCTAAAAAGCCTTCAATACTTTTCGCAAACTTCGGTACAGCAGAGAGCCAGGTGGCCTACCAATGGGTGCAGAATCTTGTAGGTAGTGGAGTACGCGCTGAATTATATCCTGAGTCTTCCAAGCTAAAGAAGCAGTTCGATTTTGCCGATAAAAAAGGCATCACTTTTATGGCGATGCTCGGAACCGATGAGATGACCGCGGATGCCGTTCCAGTGAAAAATTTAGCGACTGGAGAACAGAAGGCGATGACTTTGGAAGAAATTGCAACCTTAATTAAGTAAACGATTCCAAAATTCAGGGTCGTTGTGTTCAGGCTTCATTAGTACACTTCGTACGACAACAAGTTCTTCTGTGTCCCATTCTACGGGCCACGGGCAATTTTCTTCTTTGATTTTCAGTAGTGCTAGGTGAATGCCTTCTTTGGCTTTACGCTCAAAGAATAGTCTGTTCTTTTGACTAATCTCACTGGTAAGTTTCCCTTTATTGGAGAAGATGCATATGTCTAATTCTGGTTCCAAGCTCCAATATCCCATTGACTCTGCACACATGTGCAGGCCGCTCGCAGCTAGCAGTGATTCATCTAGTCTTTGAGAGAAGGCGCCGCCTTCTTCCAGTGGGAATTTTTGCATAGTAGCCCAAAGCGCTCCAGCGGCAGCTCCAGGGCGGGAACATTCTAAAGTAATTTCTCCTAAATGTAAATCTCCACTAGTGAAGTAGGTGTAGGGGGAGTCATGTTTGTAAAATCGTCCCTCTTCGGGGTTCTTGAGTAAAATGGCACCGCACCCATAGGGTTGTAAACCGTGTTTGTGTGGGTCGATCACTACAGAATCTGCCCGGTGCATCAGGTCAAAATGGCGCTTAGTATCTGGCTGCAGGTCGGCAATTTTGAAATAGCCTCCATATGCAGCGTCGATGTGAATCCGGAAATTATAAGTCTTTCGAAGTTCTAGTATTTCTGCGAGTGGATCTACTTTTCCCATTCCTGTAGTTCCCATAGTCACTACCACAACAGCAGATTCAACACTTGAAACAACTCTTTCTAAGTCTTCTATATCCATTGCTCCATTTGCAGAAGTGGATATGGATTTAAAGGGCATTCCCAATACCTCAGACATACGGCTGTGGGTGTAATGAGATGCAGAACTGGCCAGTACTATTGTGTGGGACTGACATTGACGCGCTACCCAAAGTGCCTCTAGATTTGCCATGGTTCCTCCAGAGGTGAGGTGGCCTAAGCTTTGCTTGTAGCCGATCATCTTTGCTAAATCGGCCATGATTTCTAATTCTAGAGCAGAAGTCGCACGTCCTCCATCAAGCGCGTGATTGTTAGGATTGACAAAGGTGCTCATCCAATAAGCAGCTTGAGCTAGCGTGTGAGGTGGCTTGATCATTTGGCCAACATAGTTCTGCTGGTGATATGGGTAGTTGTCTTGGAGACGCTCCGCTAAATCGTCAAGTACTTTGCGATCAACATCGTCCAATGGAAGATCCGCAAATTGTAGGGATTTTAAATGCTGCCAACTCATGGCATTAAAGGTAGTTTACGTCCAAGTTTCTACAAACTCTCCTTGGGGATCGTATCGCTCAGCTTGCATTTTAGTATTGAATTTTCTGAACGGACGTGGGTCATTGCCTCTTCCTGCATTGTATAACCAATTTCCATAATTGGACGACGGGTCATAATCAATCAAATGTTTCTCGAAAAACGCTGCACCTGCACGCCAATCTATTCCCATATCGTGTACCAGGTAAGAAGCCACATTTTGACGTCCGCGATTACTCATAAAGCCTGTAGCTACTAGCTCTTTCATGTTGGCATCGACAAAGCGATCTCCTGTATTGCCAGAGGTCCATTTTTTAAAGGCTCTAGCATTAAAACCTTGCTTCAATGGCTTCTCGGGCTGCAAACCGTGGGCAGTAAATAAGTCTTTACCATGTTTCAATGCAATCCATTGGAAGTATTCGCGCCACAATAATTCAAAAAATAGCCAATAGGTACTGTCATTCGACTCAACCTCTTCTTCGAATCGTTTTAGTTCATCGTAAATCTGACGAGCACTTATACAGCCTAATGACAAAAAAGCAGAAAACTTCGAGCTGTATTGACGGCCGACCATTCCGTTTCTTGTGAGCTTATATTCGAGGACGGCCTCACTTTCCCATAGGTAGTAGTCCACTTCGTTCCAGGCCGCTGTGGTTCCTCCTTTAAAAGGTACTGCAGAACGAGAATCTTTAGAATCTGAAAGCACTGGTATTTCAGCCCCAGTCAAGTTAAAGTCGATGGGGTCAAAGGGCGTGATTTCTGGTTCCTCGATAGGCGGCTGCACGCGACTGCGTTTTTCAACTTTACCTCTAAACCGAGAAAAGACCTCAGGAAGATTGTCGAGACCAAAAGGAAGGTCACTTTGCAAGTAAAGCGTACGTTCAGTAAAGAATTTTACTTCAAGACGTTCTTGCCTTGCTTTTACGACTAGCTCAGATTCTTGCTTGACCTCGTTAAAGGCAAATTCTTTGGGACCGTAGATCGCGCGAGCATTCGATTTATGTGCAATTTCTAGCAAGGCATTTACTGGATCATCAGAGGGAACAATAAGTAGTTCACTAGATTCATTTTTTAAACCTAGATTCAAATCTTCCAGACTCTCCACTAAAAAGCGAGCTCGATGGGTGCCCATTCCTGGTTCAGCCCATTTACTCGAATGTTGCGAATCGGAAAGGATAAATACTGGAATTACGGTATCGAACCGGGCATAGGCCTCTGCAACAGGCATGTTATCGCCCAATCGTAAATTATTTCTAAACCAAAGGATACAGGTACTCATTATAAGCTGTCTAGATGTTCTAATACATAGGTTGCACGCTGTCTTATGGCCTCTTTTGTATGCACATCCATTTTGTCAAAAGTTCTGTAGACCATGCCGAGTCTGAAGTTGTTTCCGAGTAAGTCTCTATGACGCTCGAAGAAGTTCCAGTACAGCGAGTTAAATGGACAACTATCAGATTCTGTTTTTGTTTTCTCGTCGTAGGAACAATTTTGACAGTAGTCGCCCATTTTTTTCATGTAGTTGGCGGAGGCGACGTAGGGTTTAGTCGCTATCCAGCCA
This sequence comes from Flavobacteriales bacterium, assembly GCA_018623275.1. Lineage (GTDB taxonomy): Bacteria > Bacteroidota > Bacteroidia > Flavobacteriales > Schleiferiaceae > UBA10364. Next base: position 20 of record JAAZVU010000034.1, on the reverse strand, counting down.
CCGTCAGCATATTGACTCAT
>JAAZVU010000144.1 GCA_018623275.1 Flavobacteriales bacterium | reverse complement strand
AAGATTGAACGCGACAGATTCAATGTGAGCGTGAAAGATTTCAATGCAACCATTCGCAAGTTCCCAAAAACACTCATCGCTTCAAGCTTTGGTTTTGAGAAGAAGGGATACTTCGAGTCCGACGCAGGAAGCGAAAAAGCACCTGAAGTCCAATTCTAATGAGTGATTACGTACGTTCACTACTCTCTGAAGAACAAGAGCAATCTTTAGTAGATGCGATTACCAAGGCAGAGCTTCTCACCTCTGGCGAGATAAGAATTCACTTAGAAAAATCTACCGGTAATTCTTCTGCCGAGCAGCGCGCTAAGCTGTGGTTCGGCAAATTAGAAATGCACAAAACTGCCGAGAAAAACGGTGTTCTGTTCTACCTGGCCATCGAAGACCGCAAGCTCGCCTTATGGGCAGGCGAAGGCATCAATGAAAAGGTTCCTTCTAATTTCTGGCAAGAGATCATTGACCTCATGATTAGTGAATTTAAAGTAGGGCATTTCTCTGAAGGCCTCATAGCCGGTGTAGAGAAAACAGGCAAGGCATTGGGAGAATTTTTCCCTCGGAAAGACGATGATGTTGATGAGTTATCTAACGAGATATCTAAAGGCTAGCCTATGAAGCGTTGGATACTTTTACTACTACTCCCCCTCTCCCTGTTTGCTCAAAATGCACAGGATTTGCTCAATACCCCAGCACCGAAGCGATTGGTTTCGGACTATAGCGACATTCTTTCACCGAAGGAGGAAGCTTATCTAGAGAACCTGCTGCTCGATTACGCTGATACCACCTCTACTCAAATAGCTATTGTAACCGTAGCAACCACAGGGGGTGATAATATCAATCTAATCACCGCGGAGATTGCAGCCAACTGGAAGATTGGCCAACAAGGCAAGGACAACGGATGTATCATCTTGGTAGCTTCAGAAGACCGAGAGATTTCTGTTCAAAACGGATACGGACTTGAACCCTATTTAACCGATTTCATCTCCAAACAAATCATTGAAAACGACATATTACCTGAATTCAAAGCAGGCCGTTATTTCAAGGGATTAGTGGCCGGCTCAAATGCCATTTTTGAAGTACTCAATGGCACCTATGAAGGCAAAGGCGGTCGCTCGAGTGGGAACAGATCTCGTAAAAAGAACTTTGGAAAGCTACTCGTTCTCATCATTTTCATCATCATCTACCTCAGCAGAAATTCACGCGGTGGCGGCGGCGGCGGTGGTTACCGTACCGGGCCTTTCTGGTGGGGTATGGGATCAGGCTATACCATGGGAAGCATGGGACGCTCCGGCGGGTTCGGCGGCGGAGGCGGCTTCGGTGGAGGAGGTTTTGGTGGCTTCGGCGGCGGCGGCTTTGGCGGCGGAGGAGCTTCAGGATCCTGGTAAATAGCACGAAAACAAAAAAGCCACCTCGAAAGAGGTGGCTTTTCTTTTGGAATTGATTTCTTTCTAAAACTCGAAAGTCAAACCGGTCATGATGTTGAAGGTCGCTTGTGCATAGTAGTACGCAAAATCGCCCCACATATATCCATTAGCTGCATAGGATGTGTTGCCCAAGTTTCTGAACTCCACAAATCCAATCAAGCGCTGCTTATCGCTGCAATTCCAAGTGTACGAGGTACGTGCATTGATAATGTGATAGGCCGGCAGACTGTGTGCCTCAAGCCCTTCGTTCGACATGTATTGCTTGCCCACGTATTGGTTCCAAAGCGTTGCCTCAAAACCTTTCTTAGCATACGTTAATCGAGTACTAGCTACTGCGCCAGGTGAAAAAGCGATTGGTGTATTATTCACCACTGAAGAGGTAGGATCACTCACCCAATTCACATTCTCGTTCTGACTTAACGCCACATTAGCTGTCGCTGAAAGCGCCGAGGTTAGCTCATACGCACCAGTAAACTCTACTCCTTGACGGAAGCTCTGACCGACATTTTCGCGGATTGGATACCCCTGCGCATCGATCGCACCTGTCAAGACCAATTGATTTTGGTACTGTTGGCGGTAGGCGTTTACATCAAAAGCCCACTTCTCGCCAGAGTTGCGGAAATTGAATTCCATATCCAACATCCGCTCTGCCTGCAATGCATTGGCATCAGCAGCATACTGTAAATCTGTACGGTTCGGCTCGCGATGACCTACACCTACATACGCACCAAAAACTTGATTTCCACCTAAGCTGTAAGTCAAACCTACCTTCGGATTAAAGAAGTTGAACGTACGGTCAAAGTTTGCAGGACCCGTCGCTGATCCACCGGTTGAACTGTGGTTTACGTAACGATATTGTGCATCTGCGTAGACCAAAAGATTATTACTAGTCACAGCGTATTTGGCGTAGATGTTCGCATCGTCTTTAACGGCATCACCCGTATAGTAGTCCCCATCAAGGGTACTTACGTTTGGATTGTTTGCCCAAATCACACGACCAAAATGCGCTCCCTCATAACGGTGCACGCCACCGCCAAGCTGTACACGCTGGCCGCCGTTTTCATAGGTCCACGATGAAGTAGCTCCATAGAAATCGTTGTCCAACCACTTGCGTGTAACAACATCTCCGTACGCAACGGTATCGCCTGTAGCTGTGTAATACGGCATTAATCCAAAGTCCATGAAGCTCAATCCCAAGACTGAGCCTTGATTGTATTCTTCATAATAACCGGCGCCTGCAGTGTGGTGCAAAGCCGCCGCAAAAGTACCTCCAAAGAGGTTGGAATAGCGGTAGTGCAACTGTGTATGCTCCTGACCGTAATTATCTACTTGGTCGTCATAGGTACCCACTACATTCCACATGTCATCATAGATGGCACCGGCAAAATTTGAACGCGGGGCTGCATCCCAAGCGCCACCATACATGGTGGTAGAATCGACCCCATACCAAGCTTGGTAAGTACGCTCGCCACCGCCAAAGCGTACGGCCTCAACGTAATGACCGCCACCGGCAAAACCAGCGCTTACATAGTACGATTGTAGGTCTGAAGATGCACGCTCCACATAGCCGTCTGAAGTGATGGAAGAGATGCGCGTATTCATCCAAAAACCGCTTGCCGTCTTCCCTGTGCTCGCTTCCATAGTAGCACGTTGCGTACCGTAAGATCCAGCACCCAAAGTGATACGACCGCCTTTTTCACCAGCACCCAAGGTGCTTAGACCAAGGCTTGCTCCAAAAGCACCAGAACCGTTAGTAGAGGTTCCGACCCCTTTTTGCAATTGAATGGCGTTTGTAGAAGACATGAGGTCTGGTGTATTCACCCAAAACACGCCATGGCTCTCTGCATCATTCATTGGAATACCGTTAACCGTTACGTTGATGCGCGTGATGTCCGAACCACGAACACGCATGTTGGTGTATCCAATACCGTTTCCAGCATCAGAGAAACTAACTACGCCTGCAACATCTTGCAGAACATAAGGAAGGTCGCGACCGGTGTTCAGCGCTTCAACTTCCTTTTGCGTTAAGTTGATCTGTGCGATTGGGTCGTTCTTTTGTGCCCAAGTGCCCAGTACATTCACCTCATTGAGTTCCACATTTGGGAGGAGGAGAATGTCGATTTTAGCCGAATCGGCTACTTCTTGTGCAGTAGCAAATAGCGAGAAAGCTAAAGCAGCTGCGGTACACATGAATTTATTCATGAATTT
>JAAZVU010000143.1 GCA_018623275.1 Flavobacteriales bacterium | reverse complement strand
GGGGTGGTAGAGCTCGATGCAAGCGTCATGAATGGCAGTAATTTAAAGGCAGGCGCCGTGGCAGGCGTACAACACATAAAGAACCCTGCGCAATTGGCTCGCTTAGTTATGGATTCAACGGCTCATGTTTTGCTTATGTCAGACGGCGCTGAGGAATTTGCGAAAACGCAAAATGTCGAATTCGTAGAAAACACATATTTCCTAACGCCAACTCGCAAGGAACAATACGAGCGATGGGAAGCCAATAAAAAGAACGGAACTGTTGGTGTGGTGGTCTTAGATGCTGAAGGAAACGTTTATGCTGGTACATCTACAGGAGGAATGATGGGCAAGAAATACGGGAGAGTAGGAGATGTACCCATTATCGGTGCTGGCACCTACGCGGATAATGAGGGTGCTGCTGTTAGCTGCACAGGACACGGCGAATACTATATTAGAAACAGCGTTGCATTTCAAATAAATGCTCGAATGAAATGGGGAGGAAAGCCCCTTGATGAAGCAGCTTACATTACGATTTTTGATGTGCTCAACGCCCAAGAGGGAAATGGCGGGATGATAGGGATCTCACCTGATGGAAGCGCTACTTGGACTTTTAACAGCGCGGGTATGTACCGTGGTGCAAAAGGAGTCGAATCACATACCGGAAAGCTGGTAAGTACCACCGCTATTTTTGAAGAGTGACCAATTCAATAGAATCGATAAGTAGCTTGAATGTCTCATCCTTTTTATTGGCGATCAACAAAGTGAATTCTTCCAAGCTTTCATGGTTGTAATTGGGCATGTCAAGCACACGGCCTCGAAAAGACGGAAAAAGTTTGGACAATGGAATATCGATGGTTTCCCACTCTCCTGATGTTGCGAATGTGGTGATATAGCTCTGGTAATCACGAGCTTTATGTTTTACTCTGAACTGATAATTTTTTCCGTCGCCCTTTACGCGCATTCGAACGATGGCGCCTTCTGGCGTTTCAATCTTGCCTGTAGCGCACCGGATGGAAGTAAATCCCCCGTAGTTTTCTAGCCGCACTTGTCCAGTAAATAAACCGTGACCTTCTTGAGTTAATTCAAGTGCACCTTCACTTAGACCGCCCATGACCCCGTCGTTGATAACATACCAACTTTCTAAAGAAGAAGAGGGAGTGAAATCAAATAGGGTAGTAATGGGCTGCATAAGCGCAATGAAAATTGAAAGAAAAACATGCATGTACAAAGAACAGTCAGCTGGCCCTTAAGGTTCAGGATTGCCTTATGATGCGCAACTCCTGAAAGAATAAAAAACATGACAAACAGGTTAGTAGCAATGTGCCCATATCCATCTGCAACTAGAAGATCGCGATATCCGCTTAAGCTTAAAATTTAATGTCCCAACGATGAAGAGAATTCAATGAGTTTTGAGATCTCTTCTTTATGACGCATGAGTACTTAATCTCTATATAGACGCAAAATAAATAGGGTTATAATACTGTTTTTTGTGCTAGTGTATATCTTTAGCGAATCTAATACTCTTTTGTGTCTAGCAATTCAAAAATAATCGTGGACGTATTGGTCCTGGTTCCTGAGTATCAGGAGAGAAGCGCTCTTATAGCTAGCGCTATTGAGTTAGTTCGTTCAAAATCGACGGAAAAATTCAAATATACTCTTGTGGAATTTCCAGAGGAAGATCCTCGGTTTGGCGAAATAGAAGGAAATAACTCGAGCCAATTTGTTGTCTCACAGAGTAGTTTTTTCAAAGGGATTTATGAACCATTTTCTTCTGACCGCGGTTTCAATGCAAATTTTGATTTCATCGATGATTCGAGAAGTTTTGAAAGGCGAATAGGTAGTATTCAAAAGTGGCTTCAAGAGGAAGCGGAAGATTACTGGTACGAGATGGATCGTCCAGATTTTGAATTTGATAGAAGCAAAACATTGGGGGTGTATCTCAACCCTAATCCCCATCTAGAGCTGATCAATTCGGGGCAGCTTTCTAAATTTAAAAATGTCTTCTTTGTTCAGTTGTCATCATTGTTAAACGTTCAGAATGAGCTACACATTCATTTGGCTAAATTTTTATGGACTGCGCCTTTTCGGTTTTTACTTGAGGATAACAAAACAGAAATCAGGGATCAGTTAAATATGCATCCTGAAATGGTTCTTCGAGATACCAACCCCAATCGATTAAGACGCTTAATAGACCAATGGTCTTCAGATACCAGTAAAATAGCTCATGATATGAGGTATTTCATTAGTATGTATCTAAGGGGCATTGAGTCACTAGAGAAGGATTTAATTGCTCTTCAAAGAGCGACTTACCGAAACATTGATTTCATTCCATTTTTTAATAAGCATAAGGCTCAGCTAGAGATTAAGGAATTGTCTGTTTATATACCAATGAACCTAAAGCAGAGAGTATTATATCAGTTCCTTATCAATAACCCTTCAGGCATTTCACAAACTTCTATTGTTCATCATCGTCAGCAACTCCTTCAGTTACTATTGAGTGATTTGAATACTGATGAAGGTTTTAATCAAAAGGATGCTTCGAAGATTATAGATCAATTCCAATTCGAAGAGGAACTTCGAATCACAGTTAGCAAGATTAATAAGTCTTTTGAGCCCTTCATCTTTATACCTAAGATGAAAAAGTGGACGGTGATACGAGTAGGTGAGAACTATAGAATAATGCACTCTGGAGAGCCAAGGATGGCTCCAAGTGTTTTTGAGTAAATGAGGAGACGTGGCTTCAAAGTGTCATTTCTGGAGCAAGCACCGGTGGGGCGTTAAATGAAAAAAGCCACCTACTTTCGTAGATGGCTTTTTCGCTTCTATTACGTTGTGGGCGATACTGGATTCGAACCAGTGACCCCCTGCTTGTAAGGCAGGTGCTCTGAACCAGCTGAGCTAATCGCCCTGAGCGGGTGCAAATATAGACACGTTCTTAGTATTTGCAAGGCCTTTGCGGTAGTTTTTCAGAGAAAATTTAAAATTAATTAGAGCTGAATACACTACTAGCTAAGAATCAAATAGTTCCGTCTAAATTATTTTTTCTCTTCGTCGAAAGAAATGCTCAGGCTATTGACACAGTAACGCAATCCAGTTGCAGTAGGACCGTCATTGAAGACATGGCCAAGGTGTCCTCCACATTTAGCACAGAGTATTTCTGTGCGGATCATGCCATGTGTTTTGTCGAGTTTTTCGACGATAGCTCCACTTTCAATACCGGCATCGAAAGAAGGCCATCCACAGTGTGAATCGAATTTTGAATCGGAAGTAAATAGAGGTGCATCACATGCGCGGCAGTTGTACGTACCTTCTTCAAAGTGCATGTTGTACTCTCCCGTAAAAGGACGCTCTGTGCCTTTTTGGCGCAACACATAGTATTCTTCTGGTGAAAGTTGCTCTTGCCACTCTTTTTCGGTCTTCTTGACTTCGTAGTTTCCGTTGTCTTTGTTCATTTCAGTCTTGTTTTGAGCATTACACGATGCTGTCAAGAATAATAAGGCGCTAAGTAGGATAAAGTTCTTCATACTTGGTTAACGACAATTACTGCTCCAAGGTTTGCTTTATGAAATGTTAAAAGCCCAATTTGCAATTTCCCCCAACACCTTTTTATCTCTCAAGATTCTGCGATGTCCAAGGCCGCTGGTTTCTATGTATGTCCCATTCGCCATTTTCTCGCCTACCTCTCGTCCTAAAGCAATAGGTGTGTCTCTGTCGTGAACATCGTG
>JAAZVU010000033.1 GCA_018623275.1 Flavobacteriales bacterium | reverse complement strand
TTGCCATTACCCTAGGTTTAGGTAGAATCCTCGGGGGCCAATTGAGCGAGCGCTTCCATTGGACACTTGTCATCTCGGGAGCGATTATCGGCGCTATGCTCATGGTCGCCTTTGTTCTCCCGGAAGCGCTAGACCGTGAAGTCAGCGAAGATGCCGCCATGATTTTTGGCTTGCCTGTACTCGCCTTTATCTTCCCACTAGTAGGTCTCTTCATTGCGCCAATCTACCCGCTATTAAACAGCGTAGTGCTGAGTGCCCTGCCGAAGAAAATGCACAGCCCAATGACCGGACTGATCGTGCTTTTTTCCGCTACGGGCGGCACCTTAGGTTCACGAATCACAGCCTACTTCTTTGAGCGATTAGGCGGCGGTGCATTCTATTTCACTTTGGTTCCTATGACGCTCTTGCTCATCGCAGTATTCGTCTTGAGAAGATTGACCAAGAAAGCGTAAATTCTGAAGGTGAATACAATTGATCAACTTCTTGGCGAACTCTTTGTCGACCTGCACACCAGCGGCATTTGGGAAGACGAGAAATACATCAGCGATGCAGAACTCACTACTCCCGTAGAAGAGGTTCTTGCCCTTTACAACGAAGAAAAATCTGGGTCCAATTTTGACCTAAAAACCTTCTTCGAAAAACACTTTCAACCGGCACAAGCCGTGGAGGTCGATTTTGCTGCTGATCCCAACCGTTCACCGGAGGATCATATCAGAGCACTCTGGCCTTATTTGCACCGCAGTGCCGACCCTACAGATATACTCAGCACCAAAGTTCCCCTTCCACACTCCTACATCGTACCCGGCGGCAGATTTCAAGAGGTCTATTATTGGGACAGCTACTTCACCCAACTAGGGCTACTTGCACACGGACACCGATCTTGGGTCGGCGACTTGCTGGACAACTTTGCTCATTTTATAGATACCTACGGACACATTCCCAACGGGAACCGAACTTACTTCCTCTCGCGCTCTCAGCCCCCTTTCTTTGCGCTCATGGTTGATGCGTATGCTAAATCTGCAGAAGAACCCATGGATGTCTACGAACGCTATCTGCCTGCGCTCGAAAAGGAATATGCCTTCTGGTCTGCCGATCACCGCAATGAAGACGGAAAAACTACGTATTGGGACGCTGGAAACTCGCCCCGCATTGAAATGTACCGTACCGACCTTGAATGGGAAGCACACGCCAAGGAGCACCCTCTATTCTTCCAGCACCTCCGTGCTGCTTGCGAAAGCGGTTGGGACTTCTCTTCTAGGTGGCTGAGTGACCCTATGGATTTGGGCACTATTCATACCATGGATATCGCACCTGTGGACCTGAACTCACTCCTACTCTTCTTAGAAGAGCTGCTGTTCAACCTCACCGGAAATAAAATCTATCAAGACGCTGCCTACGAGCGCAAACTCAAGCTTCAAACAGAATTCTTCACCGAAGAAGGCTTCCAAGACATTGACTTGAGAAGTGGCGCCGGCACCGGCGCTGTGAGTGCGGCGGTATTCTACCCGCTATTTGTGGGTGCAGCGACGGCCGACCAAGCAGCATTTACGGTGGAACACCACCTTCCTCAATTGCTAGAAACCGGTGGTCTTCTTACTACTCCGATCAATAGCGGTCAACAGTGGGACGCGCCGAACGGCTGGGCGCCTTTGCAATGGATTGCAGTAATGGGTTTAGACCGCTACGGATTCAAGGAAGAAGCTAGAGACCTCGCTACGCGCTGGGTGCGTACGTGCGATATCATTTACAACGCACGCGGCAAATTCGTAGAAAAGTATAATGTGGTTGAGCCAGAAAACCTCAGCAAGGGAGGTGAATACGACGTACAAGACGGTTTTGGGTGGAGCAACGGCGTATACATTGCCATGCTCGAATACCTCAAAAAATAGTGCTTAGCTTCCGGCTAAAGGCGAGCCAAAAATCCCCACAGCCATTTCGGCCCAAAGGATAGCGAATAAGAGCATTAAAAACAGCATTACTGGCCATCTACCCTTTTTAGGGAGGGAACGCCAGAGAAGCATTTCAACTGAGGATACGACGAAAATAAGCGCACCTCCAATCAAGAAATCTGATAAGGACCATTGCACCTCATTGCTAACAAATCCTCCGATCAAAGGAATGGACAAAAGCACTACAGTTGCTATGGCTGGCCAATACCAGAGCGGTTTATTCTGTGACATGGGTCTAAGGTTTCCTTTAAGATACAAAAAACCCCGGCGCTGCGCGCCGGGGTCCCTTCGGGCTTGCACCCTTTTAACAAATATTTACTGCTTTACTAAAATAGCACCGAAGCCACCGCCTGAAGCCAAACGAACATCAAAGCTATCGCCCTTCACATACGTTTTGGTTTCAATAGTCACTGCATACGGATTGGTTTCCCAATCGGCATCGTCTGCATCGCGGTAGATCTGAGCCTCATAAGTAGCGCCCTCCTCAAGGAAGTCAAGCGCAATATTTAGCTGATGCTCTCCATCTGCATTTGCTGCACCTAGGTACCAGTTGTCATTCTCCTTTGGAGTACGCGCCCAAGCCACATATTGGCCCACTTTACCAGCCACTGGAATACTGCGCTCCCAATCGACAGCGACGTCTTTAATGAATTGTAACCAATCCAAATGCTTCTCGTAATTCTCCGGAAGGTCACATGCCATTTGAATAGGGGAAGGAACAACGACATACAAACCGAACTGCTGACCAATGGTCGAGCGCACTCTGTTGTCGCCGTCAGGACCACTTTTCATTTGAAGCTGGAAAACTCCCGGCGTATAATCCATAGGGCCGCTCAAGAATCTTGTAAAGGCCATTGTTGGAATGTGATCTACATAGTTTCCTTTCTCAATACTCCAGGCATTGAACTCCTGTCCGCGGGCACCCTCGCGAGCTACCCAGTTCGGCCAAGTACGCTCCAATCCTGTTCCCTTGATAGGCTCATGTGTATTTACCGCTATCTGATAATCGAATGCCTTAGTCACTGCATTGTTGTAGTGGTTGACCATCCACTGACCGTGGTGGTACTCTCCCTTAGGTAATAGCGGACCCACATAACCTGACTTCACCAAATGAATGTCGTTGGCTTGCATCAACGCATAGGCGGTATCCATCTGCTGGTCATAAGTACGTGGAGCTGCAGAAGTCTCGTGGTGCATCACCAAGCTCACGCCTTTGCTTTTCGCATATTTCTGGAGTTCAACCATGTCGTAATCTGGGTAGCTGGTTACAAAATCGAAAACCCCTTCACGGTCGTCAAAACCAATCCAGTGCTCCCAGCCAGTATTCCAACCCTCGACCAATACACCGCTAAATCCGTGCTCAGCAGCAAAGTCAATGTATCTACGAGTATTTTCATTGTTCGCACCGTGGCGGCCGTGCTCACGACCGTCAGCAATCCACGTGCCCATGTCCTGAGTCATACCGTAATCCCAAGTGCTCTTGCCCATATGCATCTCCCACCAAATACCAACATATTTCTGCGGTGTAAACCACTCTGAGATGTCGCCCATTTGGTTCGGCTCGTTCAAATCATACATCAGGTGCGAGGCCAATAAATCGGTCGCCTCATCACCCAAGGTCACCATTCTCCACGGCGTCTTAAACGGAGTTGGGATAGTCGCTTTATTGCCGTCTTCACGGCCCACTAGTGAGCTCACAAAACCGTGCTCCCCTTCGCGACGCAAAGTCATGCCTGAATAATTAACCAGTGCAGCCTCATGGATACTCATGTGCGTACCGTCCTTGTACTCAAAAGTAACTGGCGTGCTTACGCTGTTTTCTACAATAACCGTTGATGCAAGGTTCGGGTGGTTGGCCTTGCTCAAGGCATCAATCTCGCTCACCTTAGTGTGATTGTACGGGTGCTCATAGATCTCCCAGTCGCCCGGAATCCAATGTGCCATCGCATCTTCAGACAAATTAAATTCAGACTTCTCCGCCTTTACTACAAGCTGACCTTCTTCTTGTTCAGGAATCAAATAACGAAAAGCAAACCCGTCATTCGCTGCTCTGAAAACAACGCCCAAAGTTCGGCCTGTTGGAACATGCGTAAAGTTGAAAGTGCCTTCAGTATGCGTGTACGAAAGGTCCGTATTTGGCCCCCACTGCATCGTGTAGGAATCGCTAACCTCTTTCACATCAACTGTGGCCAATTCAAATCCATCCAAAAGATCCTCTGCCTGCGCAAAATCGAACCCTAAATACGAAGATTCGATGACCTCTTTACCTTTAAAATCTACCGAGTAATAAATCTTACCCGCTGTGTTTACGTCAACGCTTACCTGAACGTTGCCGTCTGGACTAGCAATCACTTCTGCGCCCTGCTTAGAGCATGCTGCGAAAGCCATCCCAATGAAAAGTAGTGTTACCTTTTTCATCTTTTATGGTTGTGTTATTGTGTAATTCTTGCTGACCACAAGGTCGGCTTTTTCTCTCAAGCCACTAACAATCTTGTGCTCTCTTTCTAAGACGCGCTGGATGAAATCGTCAACCACCTCTCGGTTACGCGCCAATCTATTTTCCCGAGTGTCCTCATAGGTATGCTCAAAGAAAATCCCGAGCTCGCCCTCACGCTTTTCCCCAAGCACATAAGTACCCTCTATAACAACGACATCCACCTTTTCAGCCTCCATCGTTTTCCACTCTTTCGTATCCAATTCCCAGTCCATCTCCGGCACCTCAACGCTCGCCACCTTCGGATCCAAAACCTGATCAATGACCCCGTTCAAGAGCTTCCAATCCACCTCACCAAGACCGATCCACTCGAAATCCTCAACCCGCCTATTATGATTCTGCCTAGGCGGTAGATGGAAATACTCATCTTGCGAAATCAGCACCGCCTTTTTGCCCTGAGCCTCAAACTCTCTCACAATGGCCTTTGCCAAAGTCGTCTTGCCACAGCCGCTCTCACCGCTCACACGATAGACCTTCGCCGGCGATTTTTGAACCACCTCACACGCCAATTCCTCAGCAATCTTCACAGCTTTCGCCATCAAAACCTTCAACTGACGTTCAAAAATCGCAGTAAACGCCTCGCCCTGATCGGCCGCAGCCATTGCAATCAAATAAGATCCTGCTGAAAAACAGAGGTTCTCCACTCCACCTGGCTTTAAGTCAGGGTAAGAATAATATTCAGCAAAAGGATGCTCTTCCATTGAGCTTTGCAACATCCCTTCATAACTGGCCATATACGCGTGGTCCTCGCCAAACAGGGTGTTCATAGCCGCGGCCGTGAATCCTTGTGTTAAACCCCAAACCCCTCCATTGTGGAAATGGCCAGGATGGTTCTTAAAATTATAGGCATAATTGGAGGCTATTGCCCCCCAGAGAGAATGATCTTCATCAATAATTGGCCAATGCGCAGGTGCTAAAGTTCCGCCCACTTCATTGCGCAACCGCTCCACCATCTTCTTGGTGGTCGATTCGCTCGTAATCCCCAACAACATTGAAATGCTCCAGCCCAGAGTGTCAATGTGATTCAAAGTAGAACCTGGAGTAAAACTCATCAAAATACGTTCACCTCCTTCTAAGACATCTACCTTCTCCAACTGCGCAGGTGTAAATAAAATCTGCGTCCCGGCAGGCTCGCCAAAGAAATGGTACTTAATAGCGCCTAATACCTGTTCTGCCTTTTCAGCATATTTACTAGACAAAAGTACACGTGAAGCTTTTTTTAACATCCAGTACCTCAACACATTGTTAAGAAGAATGTATCCTTCCACGGGATACTCATCCGCCCAATTACTACTCGCCGGCGAATACATTAAATGCTTGTTGTTGAACTCCCATGCCTGGGCTCTACGCTCGATCTCCTCCAAGGCCTCAGCAACAGCTTCTCTAATACTGAAGTCTTGTGCAACCTCCATAAAAGAAAGCGCTGTAACTGTCCACCAAAAAGGACTGTCTGTCCTGCCTACTGGACCACCAAAGCTTTGCCCAGAGCGTGTTCCGTCCTCATCAAAACTGACATTAGATGGAAAGACTCCTCCATTACCAATAGCGTCTAGCAAGTTTAGAATACTGCTTTTAACTGTAGGATAAAGCTCTTCTTTTTCGTGGGCTAATACGGCTATAGACGCAATAGCGCTGTCCCTCGACCAAAGGCGAGCGTAGTTGTCCGTGTCCTGAGCAGTAGCAACAAAGCCAAAACTTTTGGCTGATTTGTCTAAAACTGACCAAGCTTCTTTTTTAAACCTATGATTCACAATGGTTTGAAATAAATTAGTCTAGATTGTCTAGCAAGTAATAGAGCGCACTCATGGAAGCCGCCCCCATCTCCAAACTACGCGGATGGATGGCATCTATGTTGTCTCTAGCGCTGTGATGAAAGTCAAAGTATCGCTGGCTTTCTGGACGGTATCCTATAAAGAAGTTATCGTAACCGCGAAGCGGGCTTAAATCGGCACCACCGCCACCTTTCGCAAATACATGTAGGCCATAAGGGCTCAACAAACTCTTAAACGCTCTTACTTGCTCTATGCGATTATCATCTGCTCCAATACCAAAGCCTCTAGGGACATCGCCACCACCGTCGCTTTCCATAGCAACCCAGTGATGTACGCCGTTTTCCTTAGCCCAACGTGCATATTCCTTCGCACCGTCTAATCCAAATTCTTCGTTCGCCCATAAGACTACACGAACGGTTCTCTTGTTCTGGTAGCCGACTTTACGCATCAAATTTGGAACCTGCATCGCATGGGCACATCCCGCGCCATCATCTTGCGCTCCTTGACCCAAATCCCAAGAGTCTATGTGGCCACCAACAAGCATAATCTCTTCAGGTTTTTCGGTTCCCTTGAAGTCTGCGATCATGTTGTAGTTCGTTGCTGTGCCTTGCACGCCACAATCCAAATACAGTTCTAGTTCTACTTTTCCGCCTTCCAACATAGCACTCAGCTTATTTGCTGCTTGCCAAGAAATGGCTGCGGAAGGAACCCTCACCTCACTATCTCCATAGCTCATCGCCCCTGTGTGCGGCAAATCATCACGAAGCAAGGTCACAGAGCGCATCACTGTCGCAACAGCGCCATATTTTCCCGCTTCCATAGCGCCTGCCCAACGGTACTTCACTGCACCGCCATATGCGTTAAAGGTGCTGATCAGGCTATGGTCCATGTACGTGTTGTAAAAGACAATTTTCCCCTGGATCCCTGCTTCACCTAACGCTTCAAGCTCTTCAAAAGAGCCCACCTCAACAACTTCCGCTTTAATTCCTTCTGCCGGAGTAGGAACTGATCCACCTAAGGCGGTAGTTGGCAGGGAGATTGGTTCGCCACCGGCATACGCTTTCGACCATTCGTCGCCACGGTGCCACTTCGGCACCTCTACTGGCTGAAGCCACGCTGTATCCGCACCTGCGTCAAGCATCATTTGCATCGTATACCTAGCCGCTTCATTCGAAGCTTCTGATCCACTCGGACGTGGACCTATTTCAGTACAAATGTGATGCAACCAATTATAGCCCTGTTGTTCACCTAAGGCCTCTGTGTAAATAGCCTTGATTGTCTCCTTTGCATCAGCCGGAGCTTCTTGGGCTAAGGCCTGAGCGCAAACGCCCAAGGCAAGTCCTAGAATTACGTTCTTCATATTATCGTCTTTTTCTGCTTTGAGTTTGCTGCGAAATAACCGGTGCATACGGCACCAATTCTAATGGGGAATTCTCAGCGACCTCAATAGCTATTTGTGTTAAATCTTCTTTGTTAAGCGAAATACCTAAGTCGCGCTTGTTTCTATGCTTTGCATCTACAAGATACAGCGTCCATACCTTTTCCTCCTTGGTGCTAAGCAAACCACCGTACGAGCCGAATTGGCTGCTCATATCAAGTCCTAAAAGCACTAAAGCCTCTCCTTCTTGTACTTGTTCCCAAGATCCAAACTTGAGTCCAAATACAGAAAAGTAACGACGGTAAGACGCTCCACTAAATTGGGTACCGCGCCTAGCTGTTATTCCAAGAATAGGGATCAGCAAAAAGCCAAAACCAATGTATTCTCCAGCTGCTACAGTAGAAATACAGATAATGCCTATCAAAAGGTAAAATCGAAACGGCTCAGGGAATACCTTACCGTTTTTAATCTCTATATCCTTAATAGACACCTGCCGCTCCTTGCATTAAGAGACCACAGATGTATGCCCCGTAAGTTCCAAGGGCATAACCTAGAACCGCCAAAAGAACCCCTACCGGCGCGAGTGCTGGGTGGAACGCTGCCGCCACCACTGGAGCGCTAGCTGCCCCGCCAATATTTGCCTTAGACCCTACTGCCAAGAAGAAATATGGCGCTTTAATGATCTTTGCTACCAAGAACATTAGACCTACGTGGATGATCATCCATACTAGACCTACAGCGAACAAACCTGGATTTTCAAATACCTCCATAACGTTCATGCTCATCCCAATTGTAGCCACGAGAATATAAATAAACACAGAGCCTACTTTCGAAGCTCCTGCTCCTTCTAAGTTTCTAGCCTTTGTAAAGCTCAATGCAATACCTATAGTCGTTGCGATAACCACCAACCAAAAGAAGCCAGAGGTCAAGCTAAACTTGGCTAAAGTGGGATAGTTTTCACTGATAAACGGTGCGACGATATCACTCAACCCATGAGCCAAGCCTGTTGCTCCGAAGGCAATGGCTAAGATGTAGATGAGATCGTTAAATGTTGGGACCTTTGAAATACTCGCAGTGTAAGCTTCCATCTTCTCTTGAAGCGCTAATACAGAAGATGCATCAGCCTTGAATCTTGCATCAATGTTTTTTACTTTAGCTACACCAATAAGCAAGAATGCCATCCACAACTCCGCCACGAGAACGTCCACGGTAACCATGGCCGAAAAGATGCCTTCACTAACCTCAAAGACTTCCTTCATGGCCGCTTGGTTTGCTCCACCGCCTATCCAAGAACCGGCCACTGTAGTCATACCACGCCAAATTTCCTCAGGATTTGCCCCAACAATATCCGGTGCAATAACACTGAACAAAAGAATAGAAATTGGACCCCCGATAATCACACCTACAGTTCCTGTAAAGAACATGATCAACGCTTTCGGACCCAGTTTTTTTACCTCTCCAAAATCTATGCTCAGAGTAAGAAGTATCAACGCCGCAGGCAGCAAGTAACGCGATGCCATGAAATACAGACGGCTCTGCTTCGGATCAATAATTTCGAATGTCGTCAATAACGACGGTAGGAAATAACACAGCAGTAGTGCTGGAATGTACTTGTAGAATTTCTTCCAAAACGGATTTTCGCTTTTCGCAGTAAGGAAGATTCCTCCCAACATGGCGGCCAAAATCCCAAAAAGAGTGGCGTCGTTGGTAATCCATGGGTCTATTTCGTGTGTCATCGCTTGAGTGTTATATGTTCTAAACGGGCTATTTCGCTCGCTAAGATATCGGAATCAAAGGTATGCTTACCCTCATAGATCCCCACTTCAGGGACTATGCCATAGTTTTCTTTGTAGCGGTTTATTCGCTCTTGCTTTTTCGCTTCGTTCACATATGGGTCCTCTGTCCCGAACCATGCACTCATATGCAAAGCCCTTGTCGCAGCTTGGCTATTTTCATCCAGATCTGGCGGCCAGCTTCCTGCCCAAGCAAGTAGGCTGTGAAACCTCACCGTAGAAAACCCAAGAAAACGCATTCCCGTGGCCACGCCTTGGCTGAAGCCAATGATATGAAAACGTGCATTAGGCGCTTGTGTGGACGCCCAATTACACACCTCATCTAAATAAAGACGTTGGTTTACTATATCTGTTAGCCTATCCTCTTTAGTCATCCATGAGGCGCCTACGCGACCCTCAGTGCCTTGGAGGTAAAATTTATGGGCGCCTTGTGGAAAGACAAATGCTCTCGAATAGCTTACACTTCCTCTAAAATGTCTCTGGAAATATTCAACCAGCTGACCATAGCCGTGTAACGCAAGCCAGATGTCCGTGGTGTTTTCATTTAACTCCCCCAAAACATCGACTCGCTGCTTCTGACGAACCTCAAGAAAGTGTGTTGACATTATGCTCCTGGGAATTCCGGTTTACGCTTTTCAATGAACGCCGTAGTGCCTTCTTTAAAATCCTCGGTATCGAAACAATCACCAAAAGCCTGTACTTCGACGTCATAGCCCACTGAACCCTCGAGCAGACCAGCGTTCACCGCCTCAATAGCATAACCCATAGCAACAATGCTGTTTTTCATGAATGACTTCGCCAAAGTTTGAGCCGCCTCCATGAGTTCAGCCTGCGGAACAACTTGATTCACGAGCCCGTAATTCAACGCTGTTTGTGCATCAATCATCTTTGCACTAAAAATCATTTCTAAAGCCCTTCCCTTGCCTATTAGTTGGGGAAGACGCTGTGTGCCTCCATATCCTGGAATAAGCCCAAGAGAGGTCTCTGGAAGGCCCATACGTGCGTTATCTGATGCAATGCGAACATGTGCTGACATAGCGAGCTCTAATCCACCGCCCAATGCAAAACCATTAACCGCAGCAATAACGGGTTTAGGAAACTCTTCAATCAGATTAAATACAGTCATATGGCCGTTCTTAGCAAGCTCTGTTCCTTGCTCACCATTAAATGAGGCAAACTCTTTGATGTCGGCGCCCGCCACGAAGGCTTTCTCACCAGAACCCGTGAGGATTACCACCTTGGTATCGGCATCGTCTCTTAGAGACTCAAAGGCTGAATTTAATTCTCCCAGCAAGTCTTTATTAAGAGCATTTAGTTGTTTCGGACGGTTCAATACTAATAGAGTAATACCGTCATTTTTCTCTACGATGAGGTTTTGGAATTGGTCCATGTTATTCAGTTGTGATAGGTAATTCAATTATAAATTCAGTTCCCTCAGAGGAGGTCTCAAAGCGGATGCTACCGCCAAAGTTCTCGATCAAGTTTTTGACCATCGCCAAACCCAGGCCCATACCTGAGCTCTTCGTGGTAAAGTTCGGCTCAAAGACGCGTTCTTGCATTTCCTTTGGAATACCCTCACCATTGTCTCTCACCCTAATATGAGCGTGATGACTGTCTTTGTTTACCGTAACCACAATCTCAGCCTCTCTCCCATCTGGAACACTCTGAATGGCATTCTTCACAAGGTTGTGCATGATACGAGACCATTGCTCCTTATCCACTTTTGCATATACTGGACCTGAAGAAATAAAGCTCACTCCGCGATCTGCATACAGTCCTACAGCCCTATTGGTTTGATAGGATACATCGTATCGCTCAAGCAGCAAGCCTGGCATTTGTGCAAACCTTGAAAATGCTTCTGCTATATGGGTAAGGTTCTCAACTTCTTCTAAAAGATTAGCAGCCATTTCTCTAACCTCCTCAATATCCTTTTCGCGCTCCATCAATTGTAGCGTTAAGCGCATAGGCGTGAGAGGGTTCTTGATCTCGTGAGCTACCTGTTGAGCCATTTCTTTCCAGGCGCTTTCGCGTTCACTTGTGGCCAATTCTACCGCTGTCTGCTCCAATTGGTCAACCATATCATTGTACTGCTGGATCAACTCGCCTATCTCGTCATCGAACTTCCAATCGAGCTTTTCGTTGGACTTGTTTAATCGAACCTTTTTCAATTGCTCAATGACCCGCTTCATATTCTGGCTGATATAGTTCGAGAGTACAAAAGCCAGTAAAATTCCAAGCAGTAGAAGGAACAAGTAAACAAAAACCAGTTGCTTTAGGAACTCTATATCACCTTCGGGAATGGCCGATTGATCAACGCGGTAAAGCGTCTTTACAATAAGCATAACCTCATTGCGCGGCGTAATGACCTCGCTTGTACTAATGAGCAAATCGCCTCTGTCTTCAACCTTCCTCCCTATTGGTACTCTTCTTCCGCCTTTTGGAAACTCATTTAACCTATTGGGTAGAATATCAGTGTTTTCCAACTGCATGATAGATGCCGCTATCAAATCTCCTTTCGGATGGTAGATGGCAATATCAAGCTTGTGAATAGACCCAATCTCGCTCACGCGACCTGCGAACACTTCGTGCCACTCACTAATAGTTTGGGGAAGGCTGTCCTGTCCTGAAACGACGTAATCTATATGACTCAGAATAGCATTCTCTTTACGCTCCAGTCGTTCAATATGGTAATCAGCCGTCTCTTCTTGGAAATGGAATAAACTGAATGCACCTGTCAGCAAGAAAGCCAACAAAAGATTCAGCATCATGAATAAAAACGTACGTACTCGGAGGGTTAGAAAACGCATACTCCGAATTTAGGGTTTTCCTCCCTAGAGGCGATGCTCGCGTAAAATTTTATGCAAATTTTTCGCGCAGTGGGCGAGTAGGAATAATGACCTTTCCTCCAAGCTTTTCGCTCCTTATCTCGCCTTTCTTTAATAAACGCTGCGCGGTAGCCCTAGAAATATCAAAGAGCTCCATTAATTCCGCTATACTGATGAATTCTTTCTCTAGAATTTCCGAGTGGCTCATGGTTGTTAGATGTTATTGGATGGTACCTCCAATTTAAGCCAAAAAAGAGCCGTCTCATTAAGAGAATGAAATTAGTCTCAAGAGAGACAGAAAACAAAAATCCCCTCCTGCCGAGGCAAAAGGGGATTCGTATAAAATGTGCGTTTTCTTTGTTATCCAGCGAGTGCGTCTGCACCACCAACAATCTCCAAGATTTCGTTGGTAATTGCTGCTTGACGAGCCTTGTTGTATTCCAACTTAAGATCGCCCTGAAGTGCTTTAGCGTTATCCGTAGCCTTGTGCATCGCTGTCATACGAGCACCATGCTCTGAAGCGTTAGCATCAAGCAATGATGCAAAGAACTGCGTCTTAAGTGAGGTTGGGATCAAATCTTCCAAAATCTCAGACTTAGTAGGCTCGTAGATATACTCTGTGGTATCCACTGGCCCTTCTGTATCAAGCGAGATTGGTAACATCTGCTCTGCTGTCGGCTCTTGTACCGCGGCATTACGGAATGCATTGTAAACTAATACTACTTTGTCAAACTCGCCAGCCAAATAGCCGTCCATCAAAGTTTGTGCATACTCAGAAGCAGCTTCAAAATTGATATTGTCCCACAACTCTACGTTTCGCTCAACTAGGCGGTCATCAGATTTAAATGCATCGCCTGCTTTTTTACCGATGGCAACAATGCTAAAGTCATCGTCACTATCCGCCATGAAAGCTTTCGCTTTCTTTACTACGCTCGAGTTAAATGCACCACAAAGACCACGGTTTGAAGTAATGACAACCAAACGTGTACGGTTGGTATCACGAACTTCACCGTAAGCATTCTCGCTGCTATCCAAAGTAGAAGAAGCTTTTTGTAGGATTTCCGTAAGCTTAGAAGCGTAAGGACGCATCTGAACGA
>JAAZVU010000032.1 GCA_018623275.1 Flavobacteriales bacterium | reverse complement strand
TACCAATAGCTTCTATGGTTTCGTCATTGACTAGAATGTCGAGTTTCTGTCCGTTGTAAGGACTGTTAACATCAATGATTAGTGCGTTTTGAAATAGAAGCTTCATCGAGATTAGATTTTGACAAAAATAAGAGCAATTAAGGCGCAAAGCAACGCCAAGAGCAAGTAGATTTTCTCAGAATGAAAACTAAGACGTTTCGCTTGTAAACTCCCGCGATTACTGGCATTAAGTAAAGTAACACCATCCATCAAGCTCAACTGAGGGTAGGCATCTTGACCCAAGAACGGGATATAATCCTCGCTAGTTCGGCTATTCAAAGACCATTGTTTTATCGCTTTGTAGTAGGGGTGTTCCCATGAAACAGGTGTAAATCCTTGGCGATAATGGGTGCCGTCTATTGTTGCGACGGCATCATCATTAACGGATAAGAGGGGCATTCCTATCTCTATCGTAGTGTAGCCATCACATACAGGCCATTTATTTTGGAGCGAAGGTCCGATGAAGTAATTACTGAAAAATGGATGGTTCAACGAGGGCTGTGTGAGAGCTCTATTTTTTTGTTTTGCCGCCTGTTGAAATTCTATGATTCTTCCCTGGTATTCTTTGAGCTGTTCGGGAAAAAATTTAAACCCTATTAAAACCACCGCTTCAAAAAGGGAATAGTCGATGCTCAAATTACTCGAGTAGGTTAAAACGCTATCTCTAGCGCTAAAGAAACTCCCTAAATCTATTGCTTGGTCTGCGTGCAGGAGAAGACGCGGTAAAGATGGTGTCTTGGCCCATGTTATAGTATTGTCTTCCGCCACATCGTCTAGCTCCACCTTGAGGAATAAAGTTGATGCCTTAGACAACTCCTGGGCGGTTACTGTGTAAGTAGAGTCTACACTTCTATCGAGCACTTCATTTGAGCCCATTAAGGTTACCTCATGCAAGCCCTGCCATTGAATTTGATAGTCGTCAAGTGAGCTTTGTCTTATGGAAAGCGCTTTATTGGACAATGTTTCTCGCGATGGGAGAAGTGCTGGGCTTTTAACATCGTCTGCATAACCGTAGGAGAGGGTGAGTGCCTCATCTACTTGCTGAAAAGGAAGCGCAGAATATGGCATTGAAGCACATATGCTCCAGAGGCTCTCTTTTTCGAATTGGCCGTAAAAGTTACCTTCTCTATCGTACAATTTATAGTTGCCCTGATCAAGACCATCAATCATCGGAGCAAGCCAGGCCTGTTTCTCAGTCCAACGTGCTGGGTAATTATCAATTTGAACAACTTTTGACGTCAATCCGCCGTAAGGACCTGCAACTGCAAAGACCACAAAGGCAATGGTTAGGACCCTTAAGAGCAAAACAATAAGGTCCTTTAGCCTGCTTTTACTTCGCTGTGAAGGATTCAGTGAGTTTAAGAATATCAAGCTAGGAATGACCTTGGTCTTTCTAGGACGGATGCCGAAAAAGTGTATCCATATAGGCACCAAAGTCAGCGCTAATCCCCAAAGCAGAATTGGTCTTGAAAATTCCATTAACGCAAAATATCGTCTAAGAAATCAAAGGTGTGGAGGTATACATTAGAAAGGTCAGAGGAGAGAAGATGATTTAACACAACATGCTCGCTTGCAGCAGTTTCCACCCATTTTTTTTCACCAGATAATTGTGCATGCATCACTCGAGCCTTTGCTACATCAATGACATAATCCTGATTATTTTCATCTTCAAACCAAACCATATTAAGTGTTGGTGTGGTGATAGACGCTAGAAGTTCGGGCTTTGCCACTGTTTCTACCAAATGTTGCATTTCAACGACGCTTTCCCAAGAATAGGACATGGGTTTACATTGTGGCTGAATGCCATCTTCTCTTTCGGGGACAATTCTATAATCTGAACCGGTAATCGCCTTTATGATTTGTAGACCCCATGGGCCGTTAAGTAAAGCTGTATTCGGATCTGGTAACCCCATATTCGGACTGTAATTAATCAGGGCAGCAATATCATCTGGATATTTTGCCGCCAATCTTAGTGCTAGCAATGAACCCGTAGAACATGAACCGATAATGATTTTCTTACCTAATCTTTTCGCAAGAGCAAAATCGTAAAGTGCTTTGTTCCAAGCTTCTTCAGCGGTGAATCCTGACATACGCAATGCATCTTCTTCATCCAATCCATGTCCGGCCATTCTATTATAGAGCGCGTTCATGCCGTAGCGCTTAGGCAGCATGTAGCGCAGGGTATCACCTTCGTGTTTGGTGGCGCTAAAGCCGTGCAAATACAGGAAGACATATTCAGTTTGACGAACCGAATCTGCCCAAAGGATTTCAGTGTAGGCACATTCTAAGGCACCAGCTTTCAGCTCGAAGGAGTTGATTGAATCTTCCAACTCTCCAAGCGCTAGAGAAATCTTCGGTAGCTTAGTACTGTATATAGGTGCGGCTGGCTTTGGTCCTAAAAAGAAAGCGGCAACCATTGTGGCAATTACTGCGAGAACTATGTAGAAGGCTTTTTTCATCAGTCTTTAGCTTTTGCATTATCTAATGATAGCGGGAAGATTCCCGTGCCGTCATTAAGTCGTAAGGTTCCGACAAAGGCGTGTACCTCGTCTGTTAAGAATTTTTGTTTTTCTGATAGGTTCAATTCCATCACACTTTCCGGTCCACTTGCCCCACAAAAGAAGCAACTCGCAAAAGGGAAGGCGCTGAGGGCATATTCGTCGCCTATGACATCCAAAGCGATAGTATATCCGGTAATTTGAACTTGCTGACCGTCTAGCTTCTTCAACTCATCGGTCCAAATAGGTGCTACGAGCCAGGTGGCCGACTCTTCATCGTAAACCTCTTCAAACTGGAGACGTTCGAAGGTGCTCCATTTGATACGGGTTTGGCTGTACAGCGAATTTGCTGCCAGAAGGCAAAGTAGAATAGTTAGTTTTTTCATCCGGCAAATTCAGCTTGTTGAAGAATGAAGAACAATCGAAATGGATCGTTTGCATTGAAGACCAAGATGCCTTTGACCACCACGAATTGGTCCGTAATTAAACTATCAGGTCGGTCTTTAAAGACCAATTCCACCACCGTATTAGGTGCTGCATTTCCGCAGAAAAAGCAAGAGGAAAAGGCATATCTAGAAAGGGCGTATTGATTTCCTTCCACGTCCACTGGCACCAGGTAGCCCTGAATGACTACCTCCTGATTCTTGTATTTATCGAGCCATGAAGGAAACTGCGGCTCGTACAAGCCATCAGGTGTGGTGGAGTAGGGCACCGCCAACATTTCCCACGGGAGCACCTGCTGTGCTTTGGCCTGAAAGCCACCTAAAATCAATAGGAAAATGACTAATTTCTTCATGATCGCATGGATTGAATTATGCCTACTAAGACCGTTAATAGCAGTGGAACAAAGACAAGTCCTAGCTCATTATGCACATAAAATCCTTGCAACAGCCCCAACAATAGCAAGGAGAGTAACGCACCAATTAGAACAGCTAATACACTAAGACCTTGAGTCATCAGGAATACTGTATTGCTAGAGTGTTTCTGAAGCCTTAAAAAGGACCGGGCAGGACGTTCAGTGCCGCCCAAATAGCTCAAAATAAAGGCGAACATGAGCAGTAAAACCAACGGTATTGCGATGCTGTATTGTTTCATCTTCTCCAAAGCAGGGGTCCATTGCTTTTGCAATTGGGCAAAAATGAATACTGGAAATGCTCCTTGTTCATCGGTCCGCTTTTCAAACAAACGAGGCAGCATCACTAAGGCAGATTTACTTTTTAATCGTAGCATTAGCGCCGTTACTTCGCCCTGACCTTTCCCTTCATGCATCCCGTAATATGCACCTGTAGTGGAAAAGAATGCTTTTCCATCTGCTGTACGCTCAGCCTTTATCAGACCTACAATGTTCAGATGATGGTGATCGTGACTTTCACCGTTGCTCTCACTGCCGTGTGAGGAATGTAAATGACTGCCTATTTTCAATCCTAGTTCCTTCGCCAATTCAGCACTGACCACAACATCTTCGTCACTTTCAGGCAATCTTCCTTCCACCAATTCTATGTTCATCCAATCGAAATAGGCCGCTGAAGTTCCTATCAGTGGATACCCACTAATATTATCTCCCATAGAAACTGGGCACGAACTTGCTACCAGTGGGTGTTTTTGCCAAAAAGCTACTGTGGTGCTATCTATATTACCAGTCGGGTTTTCCAACCTAAACAAGGTGCTCGCGACAATCTGAAGGGGAGAGCCTTTATACCCCACTATAACGTCGGTGTACTGGGCACTCTCCGTCCATTTTTTAAAGATGTACGATTCAGTAATCTTCGCCGCATAGAATCCCGTGCTCACTAAAACCGTTAGTAAGGCAAGGAGTACGTATTGTATCCCTTTTGAACGCAATTGGCCCCGCCAAAAGACTATAATCTTTCTCATAAGGTCCAGTTTGCTGCACTTGAAAAATATTCCTTCATCCTAGTATCGTGAGTAACTGCAACCAAAGATGCCTCAGGAAACGCTGTTACATATTTCTCGACCAATTTGAATGCGATTTTCGCCAAATCGTCGTCCAGTGCGCTGGTGGGTTCATCGAGTAAAACAAGGGGCAACCCTTGGCTCAAAGTGAGCGCTAGCGAAAATCGTTGAAGTTGCCCAACGCTAAGCTGGTGAGGATATTTCTTTTGGTGTACTTCGAGCTGTAATTGGGCTGCTAAATCCTGCGCATTTAGCCCGCCGAAATGAATGAGGTGTTCGCTCATGGACAAATAGGGGACCCAAGTATTCTGTTGCGGCATCAGCGCTGAGGGCATACCGTCCACCATTTTTTTGACCTCCTCATTTTGTAAATCGCCGTGAAGTGCACGAAGAAGCGTAGTTTTTCCAGAGCCCGAGGGTCCAGTGAACAAGGTCAAACCTTTCGCTAAGGCAAGGTGAGGATATTCTATTTTATGTGTTCCGAGGGTAATTATCATGCGTACACTACACTTAGGTAATAGGGGATAACTCCGATTGTGTAGATCAATTTGATCACGATGCCACTAAACACTCCCAATACAGCGTAGAGGCTGGCCTTGGCACTTTTAGAGGCGTCTGAAGTGAGGGTATACTCACCGATAAATGCTCCTATGAAAGCGCCGAGAATTAGGCCTGGCCCTGTAAATAACGAGAGTATCATTCCAATGAGCGCACCGTTCGACGCACGCTTGGATGCACCAGACTTTTTAGTCAAATAAGCGGGCATCAAGAAGTCTATAAAAAAGATAATCAATCCACCGACGATCAACATCCATGCGGTTGTGCCTTCCAATTGGCCTGTTAAAAGGGCAATCAAGAGGCCGATGGCTGAAAGAATTGGTCCGGGAATCATAGGAAGAACGGCACCTATAATGCCGGCAATCAACAAAATCCAAATAAGTACTTCCATGAGGATAAATATAGGGCAAAGCACATAGGTTGTGGCCTTGTAATGGCTAATTTGCTACTCGTGAAATACGTAGTTGTAGATATTGAAACCACAGGGGGACGTCCTTCGGGAAATGACATCACTGAGATTGGTGTCGTTCACGTTGAGAATAAGAAGATTACGCATACTTGGTCGTCGTTGGTTAAACCGGACAGGTCCATTCCCTACAACATTCAATTGCTCACTGGGATTGATGACGATATGGTGGCAGATGCCCCAACTTTTGAAGAATTGATACCCACCCTTTTAAAGGAGCTAGAAGGGGATGTATTCGTGGCGCATAGCGTAAACTTCGACTACAGTTTTATCGATCGTGCATTTCGCGAAGCAGGACAGTCATGGCGCATGGACAAGCTTTGTACAGTGAAGTATTCCCGTGCGATGTTTCCAGAATTTGGCCGCTATTCCTTGGCCAATTTAGCACGCCAGCTCGAAGTCGAGAACGATAACCCACACCGTGCCCTGAGTGATGCGCTTTGTGCTGCAGAAGTTCTCATTCATTGCCAATATGCCGATTACGACGAGAAAGTGCTGACCGATCCTAAAATTGGATTACTCAAGCGTATACAGATGCCGGATCATCTTCCTTCGGAGCAATACGACAACCTCCCAAAAAGTTTTGGAGTATACGAATTCAAGGATGCCTTTGGCATGCCACTGTATATTGGTAAAGCGAATAACATTAAGCAGCGCATTACCCAGCATTTTTCGACGCAACAAGAATCCACCAAGTACCAGCGCTTGATGAAAGAGTGCCATTCGTTGAACTACACATTATTGCCGAACGAAACCTTGGCACTTATATACGAGGACCATCTCATCCGATTACATTGGCCTCCACTAAATAAGGCACAGAAGAAGCAATCGCTCAAATTTGGGCTGTACGCGTACGAAAACGGCAAAGGAGAAATCAAATGGGTGGTACAAAAAGCCATAGGGAGCGGAGCTTTGCGAAAATTCGGGTCCTATGTCAGCGGTCAAACTTGGCTTGCAAACTTCCTAGATGAAGCCAAGCGCGACGAGCTGGACGACAAGGCAGCACTGGAATTCCTAACTCAATCGAACCAAAAATCTTGGCTCGTAGAATTGAAGGAGGGTGGGGCTGTTTTTATGGAAAAAGGCAACCTTGTAGGCATCTACCTTGAAGACGATTATTTACATCAAAAAGAATGGGTGAGGGAGCACTTTATCACAGTACATCCATCACCCATGCTAAATGCCATCGGGCACAAACTCACTGAGGAGCGTCCCGAGGCTGTGGTCGAAGTCTAGGCTTCGTCTTCTTTCGAATCTTCTTGCGCTTCAGGCAACGCCTCTGGCTCATTTGGAGCCTCAAGCTTGCCCTTCACAATCTCAAAGGTCAATTCCTTGTCCTTTAGCTCAATAATCACTTCATCACCTTCTTGAAGCTGCTTGCCTATGATACGCTCTGCCAATGGATCTTCAATGAGTTTTTGCAGCGCACGAGCCAACGGTCGAGCGCCAAAGGCCTCATCAAAACCTTCATCAGCAACATAGTCCTTCGCCTCTTCACTCAAAGAAATCTGGTAACCGAGCTCGGCCACACGACTAAACAATCCTTTGAGCTCAATATCTATGATTTGGTGAATGTCTTCACGCTTCAAGGAATTAAAGAGTACTACGTCGTCAATTCTATTCAAGAATTCAGGTGCAAAAGCTTTCTTTAGTGCACTTTGAATCACACCTTTTTCAAGGTCTTGTTTGCTCTGATCTCTTGCAGTCGTTCCAAAACCAACACCTGTTCCAAAATCCTTCAACTGACGTGAACCCAGATTAGAGGTCATAATAATGATAGTATTCTTGAAATCTACCTTACGACCCAAACTGTCTGTGATTTGACCGTCGTCCAACGCTTGGAGCAAGAGGTTAAATACATCCGGGTGTGCTTTCTCGATCTCGTCCAATAGAATAACAGAATATGGCTTGCGACGCACTCGCTCTGTTAATTGTCCACCTTCCTCATATCCAACGTATCCCGGAGGCGCACCCACAAGACGTGAGATAGCAAACTTCTCCATGTATTCGCTCATGTCGATACGAATCATGTTGTCTTCATTATCAAACAACAATTCTGTCAACTTTTTCGCCAGTTGTGTTTTACCAACACCAGTAGGGCCAAGGAAAATAAACGAACCAATAGGCTTCTTAGGATCTTTCAAACCGGCTCTATTGCGCTGAATGGCACGAACAATCTTTTTCACGGCCTCATCTTGACCAATAACGCTACCTCTTAAGGTATCTTCCATCTCAGCCAAACGGTCCATTTCCTGTGCCGCAACACGCTGTACAGGCACACCAGTCATCATAGCGACCACTTCAGCAACTTGCTCCTCATCCACGGTCTTCTTGTTCAACTTTATGCTGTCTTCCCATGAAGTCTTAGCAGTTTCAAGCTCTGCTTGGATCTTCTTCTCATCGTCACGAAGCTTCGCAGCCTCCTCATAGCGCTGAGATTTCACCACACGAACCTTTTCCTCTTTGATGTGCTCTAGCTGCTGCTCTAAATCCTTGATACTCTCAGGCACCTCAATATTGGTAATATGTACACGAGAGCCCGCCTCATCCAACGCATCAATAGCTTTGTCTGGTAGGAATCTATCGGCAATATAGCGTTGCGTTAATTTCACACATGCTTCAATGGCTTCGTCCGTGTAAAGCACATTGTGGTGCTCTTCATATTTGTCCTTGATGTTGTTTAGAATCTGTACAGTTTCCTCCGGTGAGGTAGGATCTACAGTAACCTTTTGGAACCTGCGCTCCAAAGCACCGTCTTTCTCAATAAACTGTCTGTATTCATCTAATGTAGTAGCACCAATGCATTGAATCTCCCCACGCGCTAAGGCCGGTTTGAACATATTAGATGCATCTAACGACCCTGTGGCGCCACCGGCACCTACAATAGTATGAAGCTCGTCAATAAATAAAATGATATCGTCGTTCTTCTCCAGCTCATTCATAAGCGCCTTCATGCGCTCCTCAAACTGACCACGATACTTCGTGCCAGCCACTAATGAAGCTAGATCAAGGCTCACGACTCTTTTGTCAAAAAGTACTCGGCTTACCTCCTTATTAACTATACGAAGGGCCAATCCTTCAGCAATAGCACTTTTACCAACGCCTGGCTCACCAATAAGTAAAGGGTTGTTCTTTTTACGACGACTTAGAATTTGGCTCACGCGCTCAATCTCTTTGGAACGTCCAACCACGGGATCCAACCTGTTTTGCTCAGCAGCCTTGGTCAAATCTTTACCAAAGTTGTCCAGCACAGGGGTCTTTGACTTTTCCTTTCTGCCTTGGCTCGACGATGAACCGCCAGACGACCCTCTTCTCGAAGCGCCGCTATCTTCTAATTCTCCACCATCATCGTAGCTCATCGATGGGGTAGAAGGAGATGAAGATGGCAATTCATTTTCTAAATGGTTGTTTTGGTACTCTCCTTTGACTGCATCATATGACGCACCCATCTGCGACATTACTGCGCTAATAGGATCGTTATCATTTCTTAAAATGCACAACAGTAGGTGAGGCGTACGAATGACTGGACTCTGAAAAAGCTTTGCTTCCAAGAATGTAGTCTTTAACGCTTTTTCAGCTTGGCGTGTCAACGGCAGGTTTTTTCCTGTTCCTGGCGCATTTGTCGCGTACGGAGCAGCAATTCCTTCGACTTTATTGCGAACGTTGCTTAAATCCAGCCCCAATTCTCTTAAAATCGCTACTGCAGTGCCTTCACCATCTCTTAGGATGCCCAAGAGCAAGTGCTCCGTGCCTATATAATCGTGCCCTAAACGCAATGCTTCTTCCTTACTGTAAGTAATTACGTCGCGTACACGTGGGCTAAAATTTTCTTCCATAGTTCGAGGTCTTTATGGGTATTTGATGAACACAAAACGTGCCATCGAGATAAATACTAAGCTAATCACATTTACTATGACAACATTACTTACCAAGGTAAGGTTTTGTTAACATCAGTATGTGGATAAATGAACCAATTCTACATCGCTCTAACCTCCATAGCCAAGAGGCGAAAAGCTATATTTGAAAATTACGTAAAAACCGGGGGCAACCCCATCTAAATACTGACAATATGGCGCAGGGAGAAAGAATTATTCCCGTAAATATTGAGGAGCAAATGAAAAGCTCCTACATCGATTATTCGATGTCGGTCATCGTTTCACGTGCACTTCCAGATGTTCGTGACGGATTGAAACCTGTACACAGACGTGTACTCTACGGCATGCACGACATGGGTGTGACCAGCACCAAAGCATATAAAAAATCGGCAAGGATTGTCGGGGATGTATTAGGTAAGTACCACCCGCATGGTGATAGCTCTGTTTACGACACTATGGTTCGTATGGCCCAAGATTGGTCTTTGAGATATATGCTCATTGATGGACAGGGTAACTTCGGGTCGATCGATGGTGATTCTCCTGCGGCTATGCGTTACACAGAGGTGCGCATGCGCAAGATCGCTGAGGAAATGCTCTCAGACATCGACAAAGACACTGTAGACTGGCAGCTCAACTTTGATGACTCTCTAAAGGAGCCAACCGTGTTGCCAACGCGTATTCCTGGATTGCTTGTTAACGGTGCTTCTGGTATTGCAGTAGGTATGGCTACGAACATGCCGCCTCACAACATCACTGAGAGTATCAATGCAATCAACGCATACATTGATGATGATTCTATCGAGGTCGATGGTTTGATGCAGCACATTACGGCCCCTGATTTCCCAACGGGAGGAACCATTTATGGTTACGAAGGTGTACGCGATGCATTCCACACTGGACGCGGACGTATTGTTCTGCGTGGTAAGGCGACCATTGAGGAGGTAAAAGGACGTGAATGTATCATCGTTACAGAGATCCCTTACCAGGTCAACAAGGCAGATATGATTAAGAAGACTGCCGATTTGGTCAACGATAAAAAAATCGAGGGTATTTCTGATATCCGCGACGAAAGTGACCGTAAAGGGATGCGTATTGTTTACGTGCTTAAGCGTGATGCAGTACCAAACGTAGTCTTAAACAAACTTTACAAGTACACACAGCTACAAAGCTCATTCTCAGTTAACAACATTGCTCTTGTTAATGGCCGTCCTGAGTTGTTGAACTTGAAAGACATGATCAAGCACTTCGTGGCTCACCGTCATGACGTTGTTGTACGTCGTACAGAATACGAACTACGTCAAGCTGAAAAAAGAGCGCACGTATTAGAAGGTTTGCTCATTGCTATCGATAACCTCGACGCAGTAATCAAACTCATTCGTGCATCTGCAACACCAGAGGAAGCTCGCACAGGATTGATGACAGAATTCAAGTTGTCTGAAATTCAAGCGAAGGCAATCTTAGATATGCGTCTTCAGAAACTCACGGGTCTTGAAAGAGATAAGATCAAGGCAGAGTACGAGGAATTGATGAAGACCATTGATTACTTGAAGAGTATCCTCGCAGATAAAGGTCTTCGAATGCAAATCATCAAAGATGAATTGATCGAGGTCAAAGAGAAATACGGTGATGATCGCCGTACAGATATTGAATTTGCTGGTGGCGATGTTAGTATCGAAGATATGATCCCAGATTCTGAAGTAGTAATCACTATTTCTCACGCTGGCTATATCAAGCGTACTCCGCTCACCGAATACAAGACTCAGAATAGAGGTGGAGTAGGTGCTAAGGCTGCTTCTACAAGAGACAAGGACTTTATTGAAAATGTCTTTGTAGCAACCAACCACCAATACATGCTCTTCTTCACTGAGCAAGGACGTTGTTTCTGGATGCGTGTATTCGAAATTCCGGAAGGAACTAGACAAAGCAAGGGTAGGGCGATTCAAAACTTGATTAATATTCCACAAGACGATAAGGTATTGGCATTTATTAATGTGCTCAACCTCAAAGACGAGGACTACATTAATAACCATTACATCGTAATGTGTACCAAGCAAGGGATCATCAAGAAAACTCCTCTCGAGGCGTACAGCCGTCCACGTGTAAATGGTATCAACGCGATTACTATTCGTGAAGGAGATACTCTATTAGAGGCGAAACTAACCAACGGCGAGCAAGACATCATGATGGCTGTTCGCAGTGGTAAAGCCATCCGTTTCCCGGAAGATAAAGTTCGTTCAATGGGACGTAATGCATCTGGGGTGCGTGCGATTACTGTAGACTCTGAAAACGACGAAGTTGTAGGAATGGTCGTAGTTAAAGAAGGCGACGGTTTCGATGTAATGGTAGTCAGCGAACAAGGATATGGTAAACGTTCATCGTTAGAAGATTACCGCATCACCAACAGAGGTGGTAAGGGTGTTAAAACCATTACTGTTACTGAGAAAACTGGTGAATTGGTAAGCTTGAAAGCTGTAAACGATGAGAACGACCTAATGATTATCACTAAAAAGGGTACGATGATTCGCATGAGCATCGATTCCCTACGTGTGATGGGACGTGCGACTCAAGGCGTCCGTTTGATTAGCCTGAGAAAAGGTGATGAGATTGCTTCTATTGCTAAAGTTCCTGCATCTGAAGAAGAAGAGGAAATCGAAGGAGTAGAAGGGGTAGAGGCAGTTGAAGGTTCAACAGATGCGCCTTCTGCCCAAACGACAGATGAAACACCTAATTCTGAAGAGTAAATTAATTATGGCAGAGTGTTTGCAAAAGTTCTCATGAATTACATTTGCAACACTTAATTAAGAAGTATCAAGAATGAAAAAACTACTATTTGCAGTATTGACTTTTGCTACGTTAGCTGTTCAAGCTCAAGAGGCTCCGAAGGTAACTAGCGCAATCATTGCATTGAGAGGAAATGAACTTGTTGAAGCTAAGGGCTTTATTGACGAGGCTACTACAATCATTGAAGGCAAGAATCAAAGTGAGATCAAGGAGAAGATCATGTCAAAGTACTACTACAACCGTGCTTTGATCTACTCTAAAATCGCAGGTTCGCCAGATGCAGAAGTAAAAGCATTGGCAGATAACGCCAATCAAGTTGCTGCTGAAAGCATCTTGGATCTATTGAAATTCGAGAGCACTTTAAAGAAGCCTCGTTATTCTGAAGATGCACTCCGTGAGGTACCGACTATTGCTTACAACTATTTGGTTGAGGCTGGTGCAGCTTACGAAGCTGGCGATTACGGTGGCTCGTACAACGGTTACATGGCAGCCTACGATTTCAAGAAAAACGAATTGTTGGGTGAGTTTGCTCAATTAGACACAGGTCTTTTGTTCAACGCAGGTATCATTGCTGGTATGGCGGGTGACCAAGAGAGTAGTGTAAACGCTTTCCGTACATGTTTGGATTTGGGCTACACTGGCATTACGTACACTGCTACATATGCTGCGACTGGCGAGCCTAAGCAGTACCCAAACAAGGCTGCAATGGAGCAAGAAATCGAACTAGGTTTGGCTTCTGATCCTGTAATTGGTGATGACGTTCGTCCAAGTGTTTACATCAGCTTGATCAATGCGTACAAGAAGATGGAAAATGCTGAGATGTACGATGCTACATTGACTGAAGCGCGCGGTCTATACCCAGAAAACAAGGATCTTTTGGACATCCAGTTGCAAGCTTTCTTAGATAAGAAAGACTACGAGGGCGCTTTGGCTAACCTTGACGAGGCTATTTCAAAGAACCCAGGAAAAGGTATTTACCACTTCGTTAAAGGAAATATCCTTCAGACTGAATTGAAAGATTTGGACGCAGCGTTAGCTGAGTACAAAGCAGCTTTAGAAGTTGATCCAGAGAACTCAGACGCTATGTACATGTGTGGTCTTGTATACATTGACCGCGCAAACAAGATTACTGAAGAGATGAACTCTTTGAGCTTGAGCGAAAGCCGTAAGTACGATGCTTTGAAGAAAAAGCAAAAGACTGTATTCGAAGAAAGCTTGACTTACTTTGAAGGTGCTCG
>JAAZVU010000142.1 GCA_018623275.1 Flavobacteriales bacterium | reverse complement strand
GGATACCAAAGAGTATTGATGGAGCAGCATAGGTTGGGCGTGAGCTATGCTAATGCTTTGGTCGAAGGACGCATATTGCAAAATTTTAATGACCCTTCTTTGCTGGGTCAGATGGTGTATCACGGCAAACGTCACCTGGCGGTTGAAGCTGTGATGCGTGATGTACCTGCACATGAGGTGTTGGGATACAGCGTAGAGGAATACAATTTCTTGGTCGAAAACGAACGACAGATTTGGGAGGTATTGGTGCGTGAAAAGCTCCTGTTTTCTACCGATATGATGGTGCGCCAAAGATTGGTGGAACCGGCTCCTTTTTCCAAAATGGGCACTGCTATGGATGCAGAAATTCCAGGTAGGGTGGCTCAATTTATAGGGTACCGAATGATGCGCAGCTTTGCGAAGAATTCGGAATTGGCCCTCGAAGAACTTTTAAAGATCCGCGATGCGCAACGAATTTTGCGTGACGCACAATACAAACCGTAATGGCAGTACAGAAAGAAAGCGAAATCAAAATCACCGTTGGATTGGATGAAAACCGCATCCCTGAAACTATTGTTTGGGACGCATCCGACGGCGGGGTGACTAATGAAGAAGCCAAGGCACTAATGATGGGTGTTTGGGACGATAAGACTTCAGAATGTCTACGTATAGATTTGTGGACCAAAGACATGCTCATGGACGATATGAAGCGCATGTTCCACCAAACGTTTATTTCTATGGCTGACGGTTACGAGCGTGCAACTGACGACACCGCATTGGCCGCAGATATGCGCGATTTCGCTCGTTACTTTGGCGAGAAATCCGGCATCATTGAGCCCGGTAAAGAGGGGTAGAAATTAGGCCGTTTTTGCTCGCTATTATCCGTACATATCAGGGGTAATGCTCTGATGTACGGTGTCGATGTAACGCAATAATTCTTCGCGGCCGGTACGGCCTTCTGCCGAGGTCATGAATACCGGTGGCAATTCCTCCCACTGCATCAGCAGTTTCTTCTTGTAGCGCGCAATCTGTTTCATAAGCGCAGAGGAACCTAGTTTGTCGATCTTGGTAAAGACGATAGAAAAGGGAATGCCTTCCATACCACACCATTCCATGAATTCAAGATCAATCTTTTGCGGATCGTGACGACAATCGACTAAGACGAAGGTGTTGATCAGGTTTGGACGTTCTTTGATGTAGGTGGTAATCATGCGTTGAAAAACCGCGCGGTTCTTCTTTGACGTCTTTGCATAACCGTACCCAGGAAGGTCGACCAAGTACCAATCTTCATTGATTTCAAAGTGGTTGATCAGCTGTGTTTTTCCCGGTCGACCTGAGGTCTTCGCAAGGTCTTTTCGCTGCACCAACATGTTGATGAGCGAGCTCTTTCCCACGTTCGATCTTCCGATAAACGCAAATTCATTTTTCGTCGGTTTTGGACACTCTTCGATGACGGAGGAGGACTTTACGAAATCGGCACTAGTAATCTTCATGTTTCTCAGTATTGGCGCAAAGTTAGGTCATTTTTCGGGTCAATTCTGGCCGAGGTTATAAACGATGTTATTCACATCCTGTTTTCACTCTTTCCCACTTCTTCCCACCGCTCTAAATAGGGGCTAGCGGACTTTTTATGGAAGAAGGTGGGAAAAGTTATCCACAATGTGTACGTTTGTGGGAAATCGTGGGATGATAATTCTACTTTTGTATAGAGAGCAATAAGACACATGTTAAACCTCATTGGAGTTCACGAATGCAAGATGGATGCGAAGGGTCGCATCAGTCTCCCGGCTGCCTTAAAGAAGCAGTTGGTGCCCGCTATGGACGAAGCCTTCGTACTCAAGAGAAGCGTGTTTAGCAAGTGTCTGGAGTTGTACCCAATGCAAGAGTGGAATGAGGTCATGGGTAAGGTGAACACCTTGAACCGCTTCGTAAAGAAGAACAACGATTTTATTCGATTATTCACTGCAGGAGTCAAATTGGTCGAGCTTGATGGCGCTACCCGTATAGGGATTAGCCCGGATCTAAAATCTTTCGCAAACCTCAGTCGCGAAGTTGTGCTAAGTGCACACAACGGCATTGTGGAGATTTGGGACAAGCAGGCATATGAAGATGCAGTTAATGTAGATGGTGATGACTTTGGATTGCTCGCTGAAGAAGTAATGGGCGGCATAAATCCAAGTCAGAATGAGCTATCATGATCCAGTCCTTTTAACGGAATGCCTTGAAGGCCTCAATATTGATCCAACAGGGTCTTATGTTGATGTGACCTTTGGCGGCGGTGGTCACAGTAAGGCCATTCTAGAAAAACTTACTACTGGTAAGCTCTATGCCTTTGATCAAGATCCTGATGCCAAGGCCAATCTTCCAGAGCATCCAAACCTAGTTTTTATCGCAGCCAATTTCCGCTACATCAAAAACCATCTACGCCTCCATGGCGCTAGACAGGTGGACGGCATCCTTGGAGATTTAGGCGTGTCTTCCCACCAATTCGACATTGGCGAGCGAGGATTCTCCATTCGTTTCGATGGCCCACTAGACATGCGTATGAATCCGAGCAGCGGAATCAGCGCAGCAGAAGTATTGGAGACCTACGAGGAACAAGCGCTCTACGACCTCTTTAGAAAGCACACAGATATCAAGGGACTGCGTTCCCTGATCAACGCCCTTCTTATGGCACGTGCTACAAAGCCACTAACTACGACGGCAGAGCTGCGCGAGTTGTGCGAGCCCTTGGCACCGCGCGGACAGTGGCACAAATATGTAGCACAGGTGTTCCAAGGACTTCGCATGGAAGTCAATAGTGAGCTTGAGGTATTAGAGGACATGCTCTACGGAGCTATAGATGTGCTCAAGCCAGGTGCCCGATTGGTCATCATGTCGTACCACAGCCTTGAGGACAGAATGGTGAAGAATTTCATCCGTGAAGGGAAAGCATCCGGTCAAACCGAGAGCGATTTCTACGGGGTGAAACATGTGCCATTAAAGGCGATAACGCGCAAGCCTATAGTTGCGAGCGCAGAAGAAAATGAGAGAAATCCGCGTGCGACGAGCGCCAAGCTTCGTGTGGCGGAACGAACAGAAACAGAGTGGAATAGAGGTGAGTAAGGTGAAAGATTTTTTCGGTCGCCTTGGCGCTCGTCTGAAAATCACAGATGAAGCCGTCATCAAATTCCTGCCCTTCGCAGGCTGGTTGAGCCTATTGGCACTGATCAGCATTTACACTAGCCACAGCGCGGATAAGAAGGTGCATTTAATAGACAACCTCAGCAAAGAGCGTCAAACCTTAGAAGCTGAGCACACGGAAACGAAAGAACGATTGACCAAGCTATCTCTCGAGAGCAGAGTGATCAGCAAGGCGCAGAAGCTAGGGTTGAAGCAACCGGAGGTTCGGCCAGAGAAAATAGTAATAAAGGAGTGAGTACAGACATCAAGAAAATAAAGAGCCGAGTGGCACTAGTGAGCGGAGGAATTTACCTCATGCTCGCTGTTGTTTTGGTCCGTCTGTACTGGGTAAGCTTGGTGCAAGGCCCGGAGCTACGCGCTAAGAGCCAAGAGCGCTTGATCGAAAGACACACTATCGAGGCAAAGCGTGGTGATATTTACTCTGCGGATGGAATGACCCTTGCTACCACTAAACCGGTATATAAGGTGCACTTTGATGCGGTGACTGTGGATGCTCAGGTGTTTGCCGCTGAGGTGGATGCATTGGGAGCGAAATTGGCCACCATTAATCCAAAGTACAGTGCTTC
>JAAZVU010000141.1 GCA_018623275.1 Flavobacteriales bacterium | reverse complement strand
TCTTTTTTTTATCAGAACGCTTAATTCTCCGCGAAGCTCTTTTTCCCAGATTTCAATTGCCAAGGACTTGAGCACAGCATCATCTCCATCCAATACAAGTACGCCGAATTCAGATGCCCATTCTCTGACAATCTTACGAATACCCTCTGATAAATTTTCAGTGGTTTTGTATGCATCTAGCCTTTTCTGTAAAAACTCACGCTGCACTTTCGTTAGAGCAGCGCTTTCCAAGAAGGCCTCCAGTTGCTCACAAAGACTATCGTTACTTATCCGTCCGACTGCTCCACCAGTGACTGAACAGTCCCAAGTAAACTTTTGTCCTCCCACTCTAAAAGAGGCTATTTCCTCAAAATCATGATCTTCTGTCGCCATCCAAAAGACCGGTACCACTGGACTTCCCAATAGACGTGAAGATTCATTTGCCAAGGCTACAGCCGATAGAATTTTTATTTCAAAAAATGCAGTACCACCACAGACCATCAATTGATGCCCTGTTGTAATAGTTGAGGCACCAGCTTCAAACTTCGCAAGATTCTCTTCTTCCTTAGTCGAAGGATTTTTATTCTGATTTCGGAAAACCGCGGCAACCTTTTGTCTTATCTCTTGCGAGTAATGCTGGTCTTTAGATCCTGCTATTGACTCCAAATCTTCCGGCGAACGAACACTATCCCCAAATTGCCTAGGAAACCCCTCGCCATCCAATAAGTGCTTCATTACCTTTGAGGGCAAGCCAGAGTCGGTATGTGGAACGAAATCGTAAGTCATAAAAGCATCAAGATGAGAACGAAGATAAGCGCAATATTGTTGACAGGGATACTCCTTTCTTGTACAAATTCAACTTCAACGCAAAGAGAAGAATGCAAGCTAGATGCTAACTACACATTTAATTTTGAGCAGGCACAATACTATGCCTTACCCAATATTGACTTTAAGTTTAATCTCGGAAGTGAATGGGAAGTGCGAATGCCTCAATTTGCCAGACAAAATTTTTTCTATTTCGAGGCGGCGAGAGTAAATGATAGTCAAAATGGATCTGTTTTATTAAGGGTGAAACCCGTGAAAAGAGAAGGCAGTTATATCTCTGTTTCAGAGCATACTTCAGCGCTTGTTTATCACAGTCTACTCAATGCAAAGCAAGATAGCTGGATAACTGAGTCTAAAGATACCGTGGAAAATTGGTGGGTAAACTATGGTCGATACCAACAAGAGCCTGTAGACTTCGTAATTGCACATTATCTAATACCTCGAGACTCTTCGGAAAATTCTTTGCTACTTGAGCTGCAAATGCAATGTCCTGCAGATTCATTTTCAACAAAAAACGAGCGATGCCTCGATGAGGTCATTCGCTCGTTCAAAGTTTATTTATAAGCCTTCTATTAAACCGCTTCTCTTAAAAGCTCACGTCTCTTCTTCACTGGATCCGTACCGAAGTAATCTTTAAAACATCTTGTATAGTAAGAGTGACTCTTGAAGCCAACGAGATGTGCAATCTGAGCAATTGAATTTTCCTCATCTACCATGAATTCCAAAGACTTCTCTAAGCGTACTGAACGAATGAATTTACTAACGCTCAATCCTGTGAATTGTTTAATACGCTTTTGAACAGCACTTCGACTGTAATGCAGCTCCGCACTGAGTTCGTCTAAAGAGAATTCACTTGAGGTTAGATGGTCCAATACTATTTGTTCTGCTTCGCCAATCCATGACTCAACAGCTGTCTTTTTCACAGCTTGTTCAGCATTCGCTTTTGGAAGCTCAGAGGTGATTTTCGAGAATTGCATTAAAATGCTTCTTACCGCTGCTTCTAGCTCGTAGGGATTGATAGGCTTGTTTACAAAATGAATGGCACCCGCTTTAAATGACTGGAATCGCACGTGATTTTCGTGTAAAGAAGTCATCACTAATACCGCCAAATCTGCAAATTTAGGATTGGCCTTAATATTTTGAATTAATTCGATACCATCCATCTCTGGCATATCCAAATCGGTAATAATTAGAGAAGGCTTTTTTGACTTCACCCGCTCCAAAACTTCCTTGGCACTGTAGAAAGATTCAACATTCCATCCTCCTTTAGTAAAGAAGGTTTTTAGGTACTTTAATATGACCTTATCGTCATCAACAATAAACAGCGTATGATTTTCTCCCATGGCAATTGTTATTCATTTCTTCAAATTTAGGAGATTATCCTCCCAAACAACTTTCCTCGACCTGAGAATTTATACTCAAAATATTGTTGCCAGGTAAAAACTCCAATTGTTTCACCCTATATTGCGATTATTCAAGGGCAACTTTGAATTAGGTTAGGGGTACGGAGCCAAGAAATTGGCTCCTTTTTTTTGCACTAAACTTTCGACGAGAAACTCTTGTTTAAAGAACATGTCAAAGATTATTCGTCTCGTCTTAGGAGATCAGCTCAACCCCCGTCATTCTTGGTTTACCGAAATAAACCCTAACATCACATATACCTTCATTGAATGCAAAGGTGAAGGCAGCTACGCCCCTCATCACATTCAAAAGGTGGTGGGTATATTCCAGTCCATGCGCACCTTTGCTTCCCGACTTGAGAGCCAAGGCCATAAGGTGTACTACCACAAAATTCTCGACTCGAGAGAAGTTGAACTTATAGATATTTTACATTCCGTATCAGTAAAAAAAGATACTCATGAGTTACAATTTATGATGCCCGATGAGTGGAGAGTGAAAGAAAACCTAGAGAGTCTCAAGTCGAGAGGGTATGAAATATCCTTTACAAGCACCGAACACTTTATTTCTAGTCCCGAAGAATTCAAAAATACCTTCAAAGGAAAGAAAAGCTACCTCATGGAAAGCTTTTACCGGAAGCTGAGAAAGCGCACAGGTATTTTAATGGAGGGTAGTAACCCGACAGGAGGCAAATGGAATTATGATGCTCAAAACAGGAAAAAACTACCTAAAAATCATGTGCTACGCACCGCGCAT
Organism: Flavobacteriales bacterium; assembly: GCA_018623275.1. GTDB lineage: Bacteria > Bacteroidota > Bacteroidia > Flavobacteriales > Schleiferiaceae > UBA10364. The sequence continues at coordinate 794 of JAAZVU010000141.1, read as the reverse complement.
GTTCCTAGCACCAATGTAGAAGATGTTTACAATGAGATACTTGAAGCTAATTTACCTGTAATTGGAACCTTAAGAGACCCTAAACACTTTTATTGGCCTACTACACCTGAGCAAGCCATGGATATCTTCCAAAACTGGCTGGAACATTGTTTCGAATTTTTCGGGGATTTTCAAGATGCAATGACCGTATCAGATTGGGCCCTATACCATAGTAGAATATCTTTTGCACTGAATACCAAGATGATTGACCCATTGACCATTTGTCAAATGGCCGAGGAATACTATCGTAATAATGATACTATTCCACTGAATGCTGCTGAGGGTTTCATCAGGCAAATCTTGGGTTGGAGAGAATTTATGAGGGGGGTGTATTGGGAACGTATGCCTGAATTCTCAGATACGAATTACTTCAACCATCAAACGCAGCTCCCGCAATGGTTTTGGAATGGAGATACAAAAATGAAGTGCCTCTCCCACTCCATCAAACAAAGCTTAGATCATGCCTATGCCCATCATATTCAGCGATTGATGGTAACCGGTAATTTTGCCTTGTTAGCCGGTATAAACCCAGATGAAGTCGATCTGTGGTACCTCGGAATTTATATTGATGCATTCGAATGGGTTGAGATTACTAATACCCGTGGTATGAGTCAATATGCTGACGGTGGCTGGATAGCGACTAAACCCTACGTCGCCTCCGCCAACTACATGAAAAAAATGGGCGACTACTGTCAAAATTGTTCCTACGACGAGAAAACAAAAACAGAATCTGATAGTTGTCCATTTAACTCGCT